>JAKSCD010000014.1 GCA_022360775.1 Sneathiellales bacterium
GAAATCAGCCTCAGGAAATACCGGTCATGCCGATCCGTCCAGTCGAGCATGGGGGCTATCGAAATTGTGCGATCCAGTTTAGTCACAGATACCTCTTCAAATACTGGCCTTCATATATGAGAAAAAAGACAGAAAGAAAAGGGGCATGATAAATGCGGAATAAAATCCACTTCCGGGATCGAGTTCAGTTTTGAAAAGCTGAATAAGTGTTTCAACAGATCCGGTTTTTTGGAATCTAGTCAACAAATGGTGGTTCATGCCACGAGAACAATCTGGAAAAATATGGCTTATGGAAACTAGCTGTCTGAAAGCGAAGCAAAATTTGTTTATAAAGAGGGAATGCTAAGAAGTCGAAATCAAAAAACAGGAATAAGAAAATGAAATTCTATGATTGCAGCACAGCGCCCAGCTCCCGGTTTGTACGGATGTTTATTGCAGAAAAAGGACTGGATGTTGAAACAATTGAGGTTGATCTGAGAAATCATGAACATCTCTCTGAAGAGTTTAGATCAATCAACCCTTACTGCACTGTTCCTGTTTTGGAGACGGAGGAGGGGACACGCTATACCTCTACTCAAGGGTGCTGGCGATATCTGGAGGAAAAATTTCCCGAGCCCCCATTGATGGGCCGAGACATAGAGGAAAAAGCACGCATTGCAGATTTAATCTGGCGAACAGATATCGACGGCTTTTTTGCCGTTGCTGAAGGGTTGCGCAACAAGGCCAGGGGGATGAAGGATCGGGCAATAACCGGACCTAACAATTATGCGCAAATTCCTGAATTGAGCGATCGGGGGATGGCGAGAACAGCTGTATTTATGCAGTCGCTTGAAGGGATCCTGGGGGAAAACGACTTTATGGCGGGGAACAGCTTTTCCGCTGCTGATATCATGGTGTTTGTAACGATTGGTTTTGCCAGCTGGATCAAGATACCGATCCCGGAAGATGCCGAAAAAACCAATGCCTGGTACAAACGTATTTCTGAGCGGAAAAGTGCCTCCCTATAGTTCCTTCTTCACTTTTGCAAATGTAGCTATTTATCGGAAGATGGTTCAAAATAGCGCAAGAGGGTGAGACTCTGTTTTGC
>JAKSCD010000076.1 GCA_022360775.1 Sneathiellales bacterium
CGAGAGCTGCCAGCATTACTGCCACATTTCCAATTGCGTCATTCCGTGAGCAGAGCCAGACTGAGCGGACATTGGCATCGCCATCCTTGAATTTGACGAGAAGGGCGACGCTCAGGAGATTGGCGCAAAGGGCAGCAAAGCCAATAATCCCCATGACTTCCGCCTTGGGAACACCCAGTATAAAAACCTGGTAAATTGTCGATGATAAAACCCAGGTGCCCATGGCAAAAAGGCTGATGCCTTTCAGCATGGCGGTTGACGTTCGTATTTTAATCGAAGCACCGATCACCGCGAGCGAGAGGCCATAGGTTACAGCATCGCCGAAGAAATCAAGAGCATCAGCCTGCAAAGCCTGGGATTGAGCCATTTGTCCGGCAATCAGTTCAACAGCAAACATTCCGGCATTGATCAGTATAACTGCCCAGAGGCGACGTTTATATTCCTTGGAAACGCCATCAAATGTCGCGTTATTGTTACAGCAACCGGCACTCATCTGCATTACCCTTCAGTATCTGACTGTTCTGAAGATAGGGCCTCTAGCCACTAGAGGTTCAAGAGGAAAATGATCTTTTTTTGCTTTTTTTGGTAATCCGAAACCGAAAGTTCAAGGAGTGAGATTGATTAGTTTGCAGTCAAACATAAATTGACCTTGTTTCAGGGGCAGGCCTGTGTCATGTCAGAGATGAGTGTTTTAGAGAGGGAGGTTCTCATGAGCGGTTTGTTACCAGATGTCGATCCTGATGGATTGTTGGAGTATTCAGTGGTTTTCACGGACCGGTCTCTGAACCATATGTCCGCCAGTTTTCAGGAGGTTATGCGGGATATCTCGACAACCCTGAAATCTGTTTACAAGGCGGATCATATTGCGGTTGTTCCTGGCGGCGGCACCTATTCAATGGAAGCGGTTGCACGTCAGTTTGCAACAGACAAGAAGGTTCTGGTCATTCGAAATGGCTGGTTCAGTTTCCGCTGGAGCCAGATTTTTGAGGCCGGTCGTATTCCTGCATCGGAAACTGTTTTAAAAGCGCGCAAGCAAGGCGAAGGGCATCAGGCAGCATATGCGCCGGTCAAACTGGAAGACATTGTTTCGACTATTCGCGAGGAAAAGCCGGATGTTGTTTTTGCCCCTCATGTGGAAACTTCATCGGGAATTATTCTTCCCGATGATTATCTTGAAGCAATTGGTGCCGCGGTTCACGAATATGGTGGACTATTTGTTCTTGATTGCATTGCGTCCGGCGCAATCTGGGTGGATATGAAATCCACAAATGTGGATATCCTTATCAGTGCCCCGCAAAAAGGGTGGAGTGCCTCTCCCTGTAGCGGCCTTGTGATGATGAATGATGCCGCGAAATCCGTGATGGACAGAACACAAAGCTCCTCTTTCGCTTGTGATCTAAAAAAATGGTCTGAAATCATGCAAGCCTATGAAAACGGGGCGCATGCCTATCACGCAACTATGCCGACGGATGCACTTAAAAAGTTTCGCGATGTCATGAAAGAAACCGAAGCCTATGGTTTTGATAAGGTTCGGGAAGAACAATGGGCATTGGGGCAGGGCGTTCGTGCCCTGATGAAGGAAAGCCAGTTCAGAAGTGTGGCAGCCGAAGGTTTTGAGGCCCCCGGTGTTGCCGTTTTCTATACCGATGATCCTGAGATCCAGAACGGCAAGAAATTTGCGGCCCAGGGTATGCAGATTGCCGCCGGTGTTCCCTTGCAATGTGATGAAGGTTCCGATTTTAAAACCTTTCGTCTCGGGCTTTTTGGCCTTGATAAACTGCATAACGTCGATCGATCGGTTTCCAGTCTTAAAAAGGTTCTGGATAATATCATGTAAAGATGAGGTATGGTTAACGTCATTTACCTTTAAGCCCTATAAAACCGGTTAAATTTTAAATACCGGTTTTATATTTCGCAGTTTAAAACTTTCGCGTAAAGGTCCGTATCCACATTCCCGCCTGAGGCGACAGCTACGACGGTTTTACCTTTCATGTCAATTTTGCCTGAAAGAAAAGCGGCCAAAGCAACCGAGCCGCCGGGTTCAGCAACAATCTTGAAATACTGGAATGCTGCCCGCATGGCTTGTGCCACTTCCGCTTCACTGACAACAAGTCCACCTTTGGTCAGATCATGAAGAACCGGAAAAGTGATGTTTCCGGGGGTTGGCGTGACAATGGCATCACAGATACTGCGATGGTCTCCGCTATTGGATTGTCTGGTTCCGGACGCTAGGGAACGAGTGGTATCGTCAAAATTTTCCGGCTCTGCCACATAAATTTCTGTTTTTGGAGACAGCTTTGATAACGCAAGGCTAATCCCCGACATCAGACCGCCGCCACCACATGGTGCTGAAAGGAGGTCTGCGGTCAGGTTCTTTTCCTCAAGCTGCTGGGCGATTTCAATGCCGCAGGTTCCCTGTCCGGAAATCACCTGAACATTATCATAAGGCCGGATCAGAGTAAGGTTCTGTTCACTGGCAATTGTTTCGCCAATTTCTTCACGGGATTCTGTATAGCGGTCATAAGTTACAACTGTCGCACCATATCCTCGGGTATTCTCCAGTTTAATCCTGGGCGTATCTTCAGGCATGAGAATTGTCGCCTTGCAGCCCAGAATTTTGGCGGCATAGGCCATTCCCTGAGCGTGATTTCCACTGGAAAAAGCAAAAACACCCTGTCGCCTTTGCATTTCAGAGAGGGTGGAAATAGCGTTATAGGCCCCGCGAAATTTAAAGGATCCTGTTTTTTGCAGCGCTTCACATTTTAAAAAGAGGCGTCCTCCCAGTTTTTCGTTTAACGCAGGGGACTCTAGTAAAGGCGTTCTAACAACAACACCTTCTAATCGACTGTAGGCTTCCTGGACTGTATTGAAGGAAGGGGCAGGGCTAATATCTGGCAAAAAACGGATCCATTATGGCTAGAGCTTCGGGTTCATCGAGCAAAGGAACATGTCCTCTATTCTGAAGCACCAGTGTTTCCATATCGGGATGAATGTCCAGCATCTTTGCAAAGGTTTCTTCTGAAAGAACATCGGAAAGGGCACCGCGCAAGGCAAGGGTTGGAATATCTTTCAAACCTTCAAAGAATGGCCAGAGATCGATTTTTTCCTCACCGGTGAGCTGCTCGGCCAGCGCCTTGCCGATCGCAAGGTCATAATTGGGGCGATAATTTCCAGCCGTTTGATCCAGAATGAAGGCCGGCTTTGCCATGCGCAACCATTCTTCATCCGGGACATCTGGATACGCACCAAGATATTGCTCTTTTTGTGCCCTGGCTGCTTCTTCGATAGAAGGAAAGCGAACGTCCTGACCCACGTAGCCAGCGATGCGGCTCTCTCCTGACGATGCGATTTCGGGCCCGACATCGTTGAGCAGGACTGCGTGAATGTACTGCTTGGCGAGGCCGGCAAACCCCATCGTCAGCATCCCGCCAAGCGACGTTCCCACAAATAGGGCTTTCTCTATACCTTGATGGTTCAGGAAGGAAAAAATGTCGCCAAGATAGGTCTGCGGATTATAGTTCTGGTAGTGTGGATCATAGTCCGAGTTGCCGCGTCCACGATAATCAAGCGCGTAAACAATCCGATCCTTGCTATACCGCTCTGCAAACCGGTCGAAGTCACCTGAGTTCCGGGTGAGGCCTGAAAGGCACAGAATAGGGGGCCTCTCTTCCAGATTTCCATATGTTCTGAAATACAGATTAAGGCCGTCCTGAGACTGATAGGTGCCTTCACGATAGGGCATTGCGTCTTCCTTGGAGGTTTCTATAGACCCAGTATGGGCAGCATTTGTTTAAGATCCGTTATCTGCTGATCAGGTGTACTGGGAATGTTTTCAGGAGCCTGCCCGAAACGGTTGCACCAGAGGACATTAAAACCAAAATCTCTGGCCGAGTAGGCATCCCATCCATTAGAGGATTGAAAACTTACATGGCGCGCCGCCACATCAAGCTTGTCAACGGCAAGCTGATAGACTGACGGATGAGGTTTATAGACACCCAGATCATCAACAGAAAGGACAGCATCGAGACTTTCTGCAATCCCGGCATTCTCGACAGCGGATTGCAACATGGCGGGGGAGCCGTTAGATAAAATTGCCGTTTTGATACCCGCCGCCTTCAGGCTTTTAAGAACCTCTGCAACTTCCGGATAGGCATCCAGCTGC
The DNA here is from genome assembly GCA_022360775.1 of Sneathiellales bacterium. Taxonomy (GTDB): domain Bacteria; phylum Pseudomonadota; class Alphaproteobacteria; order Sneathiellales; family Sneathiellaceae; genus Sneathiella. The sequence continues at coordinate 4,163 of JAKSCD010000076.1, forward strand.
AGGTAAAGCTCCATCAGTTCTTTTTTTAGCTGGTTATCGCTAATTTCGGCGGTCTGCAGCGCGAATTCAAGTGCTTGCTCTGTCACCTGCCAGAATTCTACATAGTTATCCTGAAGACTGCGAAGCCAGGTATACTGAAGCTGCTTTGTCCTCCAGATCTCAGACACCATTTCCCATTTTTCGCCCAGCGCATCCTGTTTGTGCCTAGCGGCCGCATTCACATCAAAAAGGGTGCCATAGGCATCAAATACGCAAGCTTTGATTTCACTGAATTCTGTCACTGTTTGAAACCTTTCATCGGTCCTGTTGCTTGCGCCCGCATTTATTTTTTAAAAGGTTGGTCGTCCTCGCATAAGATCGGCATCGATTTGCACCATACGATAACCGGTATTTCCAAGAAGCTGGCGATACATCTGGAGATTTTCCAGAACCCGCTGAACATAGTTTCGGGTTTCACTGAAGGGGATCAGTTCGATCCAGTCGATGACATCGATATCACCGGTTCGCGGATCTCCCCATTCCCTTATCCAGCGATTGACCCGTGAGGCCCCCGCATTATAGCTGGCGATAGCGAGAATATAGGAGCCGTCAAATTTATTGATCAGGCCTCCAAGATAGGTGCTGCCCAGAAGCGTATTATATTCGGGATTTTCAGTCAGTTTGGCCTTGGAGTAGGACATTTTCAGCTTCCGCGATACAGATCGCGCTGTTGCAGGCATCAGTTGCATAAGGCCTCGTGCCCCCGCTCGAGAAACTGCATCCGTTGCAAAGGCGCTTTCCTGACGGGTAATCGCCAGGATAAGAGGAACCTCGATGGCAGGAGAGGGGGGAAGCGCTGTTGTTGTCGGCCAGCTAATATCGGTGAGTTCAGTTCCCAGTTGCGACGCCCTTTTAGCAACGGTTACCGCGTAATCCGGCCGACCGATTTCAGTCGCCAGACGCGCATAATAGGCGTATTCCGGTTTGTTTTCAGCCTGCTCTGTCAGTTTGATCAGGAAAGGACGGCTTCGTTTCGCTTGTCCCAGTTCCGCCAGATGCTTCACGATCAGGACCATCTCTGCATTATCAAGACGGATTTTTGTCTCCGCGCGCGCTGGTGCTGTCTTGTAGATAGGAGGCATATCCGTATGCCCAAGTTCATTAAGGGCAACCTGGCCATAAAAAGTGGAAGGATACTTGGTTGCTTCCGTATACCAGTATTCTGCTTCCTTTTTCTCGTTCAGGATAGCATGTGTCCGGCCAAGCCAGTACGCGCCGCGTGATCGGCTTATGGGAAAGCTGACATTGTTATAAAGACGCTCAAAATGTTTTTTGGCGACGGCGTAATCATGAAGGAAACGAAGCGAAATCCATCCGGAGAGATATTCGGCCTGCGCAAATTTGCCACCGCTTTTCAGGCCGTGATTGCTGACAAGGTGATAGGCTTCGGATATATGTCCCTTTCTGAGAAGCTTGCGGGCCTGTATTTGCCGCTCCAGCCACCATTTGTCAGGGCGCGGCGCTGAGCTATCCTGTTTCAAGAGGATTTCCTGGGCGCCCTCATGTTTGCCTTTTCTCCTCCGCCATTTGGTGCGTTCAAACATCAGGCCCGGATCATTTTGCAGATGTTTCGGGATTTGACGGAGAGCTGCATCCACATTCTTGGACATGCGCATCAGACGGATACGGGCGATAGCGATCCTTTTCTTGTTTTTGCTGACCCGATCAAGCATACGAATTGCATCGACGGGCTTGCGATCCCAAAGAAGCCGGTTAAGCCGGGCTTCATGAAGGTCTTTCGTCAGGCGTGTCTTATGGGATTTCAGGAATTTTTTCTCAAGTCCAGCGCTGAATGATCCTTCCACCCAGGCGGTACGGATCCACTCTTCCCCCTTGGCTTTTTCACCATTTGCTATAAGAGCTTCACCGTAGCGAAGCATGCCCATACCGGTTACGGGCGTTCTATCTGCAAACCAGGCGAGTGTCCGTTCCTTGGAAACCGGATTAACCAGCGCTTCCTCCGCGCGTCGCATAAGGGTTTCGCGGTAGGGCCAGTCAGGATTATCAAAGACGAAGGTGGTAATCTGTTCAAAACTGGCGCCGCCTTTATAAGTCCGTAGCCAGTTCCACAAAATGTATTTTCCAGGAAGCTTATAGCTCGCCTTGTCCGCTGTTTTTAAAGCCGACTGCCAGCGGCGCTTGCTCATTTCTGAAAACGCCTTCTGGTAAATAGCAAGATCCCGTTTGGAAAGAAGGCCGGTAGAGTAATCAGAAGGTAGTGTAAACAGACCCGCAGGTCTAATTCTGGGTGTCGGAACCTTACTTGTCAGTGGCCCCGGCACTGAAAGGCTCGCAGAGCGCACGGGTTGCTTGCGAGGCTTTGGAACTGCGGTCTTTTTTATCCGGGGAACAGGCGTGCGATAGCTTTCCCGATCAATGTCATTGTCTTCATCCTGAAAAACAGGATCTGCAGCAGCAGATGTTGTTTTAACAGGGCCAATTGATGCGATAGTACCGCAGATGAGAGCCGTCAAAGAGACTTTTGCCAGGTGCCGCACAGCTGTGCACTCCCCTCGTTCAGGAATTAGAGATACAAACTTTACCCCATAACCGGTTATCAATTACTTAAACTTTTGTTTACCATCTCATAAACATCATTCGAAAGATTTTCCTCATCAAGAATTCTTTGCAACTGAGCCTTCATGAGCGATTGCCGTTCCGCATCATAGCGGCGCCATTGCCCTAATGGACTGACAAAACGGGCGGCGATTTGCGGGTTGGTTTTATTCAGCTCCAGAATTCGATCAGCAAGGAAGGTGTAGCCTGTTCCGGTTTTCGCGTGAAAATGCACCGGATTGCCGGATGTAAAAGCTGCAATAAGTGACCGCGCGCGATTTGGATTAAGAATATTAAATGCCTCATGCTCCATCAGCGCGTTCACATCCTCCATAGCCTGGGCCCGGGAGGACATCGCCTGCAGCATGAACCATTTATCAATAACCAGGGCATCCTTCTCCCAACGCTTGTAGTAATCTGAAAGTGCTTTTTCGCGTTCACTGCTTGTCGAATCGACCAGCTGGGAAAGGGCGGCAACGCGATCCGTCATGGTGAAGGACGCATGATACTGTTCTGCCGCAAGTTTGATATACTCGTCCTTTTCTGTCGCGCAAAGATAGGCAAGCGCTGTGTTTTTAAGCTTCCTTTCGCCTTTGCCGTCAATTTCCCTGTTGCTGTCGTAAATACCCTTGAAGTGATCTTCAAAAACAAGGCCAATATGCTTGCGGGTGGAAGTGCGGGCATTGTGGATAGCGTCAACATCAACAACCTTCATCTGCTGGCCAATATAGGTTTCACCAGGAAGGGTCATTGCAATAGCGCGATAAGCTGGATCCAGGCCCTCATCTGTAAGGAGGGCAGCAAATGCATCCGTGAAATCCGCTGGCGGTGCATTTGGAGTGTCGGATGCGCCGGATTTCTCTATCTGATCGAGAAGAATACGTGTCGCAAAGCGCTGGCCTGCTTCCCATCTGTTGAAAGGATCGCTGTCTCCCCTGAACAGATGATCAATCGAACTGTCTGCAGGATTTTCCCTTAGCTTGATCGGTGCGGAAAAATTCCTGAAAAGAGAAGGAACAGGCTTTTCAGAAAGTCCTTTAAATTCAAAAGATTGATTTTTTTTCTTAAGATCCAGAAGCCGGTTTCCTTCCGAGAGAAGATCCGTCCCGTTCTTGCCGATTAATCCAACAGTCAGGGGAATATGAAGGGCGTCGGCATCTACAGGGGCTTTTGGGTTTTCCTGGGAGACATGAAGTGTATAGGTGCCTGTCTTCTCGTCATAGTCATCACGGACAGAGATCTGCGGCGTACCAGGCTGAATATACCAGTTTCGGAACTGCTTAAGATCAATACCGGATCCATCTTCAAGGGCCGCTACAAATTCCTCTGTCGTAACCGCTTGTCCGTCATGTCTCTCAAAATACAGATCCATACCTTTGCGGAAATTTTCTTCACCGAGAAGAGTGTGGATCATGCGAATGACTTCGGCGCCCTTTTCATAGACGGTCGCTGTATAGAAATTGTTGATCTCGACATAGCTTTGCGGCTGGATCGGATGGGAGAGGGGGCCTGCATCTTCCGGGTATTGTGCTGCACGCAGACGCTGGACATCCTCGATCCGGCTAACGGCAGCAGAATTCATATCCGCAGAGAACTGCTGATCACGGAATACGGTCAGTCCTTCTTTAAGGGTCAGCTGGAACCAGTCCCGGCAGGTAATGCGATTTCCGGTCCAGTTATGGAAATACTCGTGGGCAATGACACTTTCAATGCCATCATAATCTGCATCTGTTGCGGTTTCCCGGGAAGCCAGTACGTATTTGGAATTGAAAATATTAAGGCCTTTATTTTCCATCGCCCCCATATTGAAATCGCTGACAGCAACAATCATGAAAATATCAAGATCATATTCGCGGCCGTATTTCTCTTCATCCCATGCCATGGACTTTTTTAAAGAAGTCATGGCATGGTCACATTTATCTTCATTACCCTTTTCAACAAAGATTTTAAGAGTAACCTCGCGGCCAGAGCGAGTTGTGAATTCATCCTCAACACATGCCAGGTCACCGGCGACAAGGGCAAACAGATAGGCTGGTTTCGGATGCGGGTCGACCCAGCGATAAAAAACGCGTCCATCAGACAAGGAGCCGTGATCATCCAGATTACCGTTTGAGAGCATGACCGGGTAACGTTTCCCGTCACCAATAACAGTTGTTGTATAGGTTGCCATAACATCAGGACGGTCTGGGAAATAGGTGATTTTCCGAAATCCTTCAGCTTCGCATTGAGTGCAGAAATTACCACCGGATTTATAAAGCCCCTCCAGTGCAGTATTTTGCTGAGGCTTGATCTCGGTGACGATTTCCACGAGAAAATCCTCTGACGGAGCAACAAAGCTCAAATCTGTTTTTGTGACTGTGAAGTCATTGTGATCGAGAGGCTTTCCATCCACTGCGATGCTTTTCAGATCCAATTCTTCGCCAAGCAATTTTACGAGATTGCCGTCATTCGTATTCTTTTGCATTTCAAGAATACTGGTCACTCTTGTAATTTCTTCACCCAGCTCGAACGTCAGCTGTACATCCGAAATCAGGAAAGCTGGCGGTGTATAGTCTTTTAGGTAGATTGTGGCGGGTTTGCTGGAAGAAGACACAGTATATCACCTTGTAAAGTATCGGGTGGATCAGAATAGCGTTAATGGAGTTAGGATCAAGTGGCCTTCAGTGCAAGCATCTGTTGACAGGAATGTTATTTTTCTTCCAGCCTTGTGGACATAAAGTGATGAACAACCTGTCGGGAGAGGAGAAATTTGTGAACCACTGGCTTTATCCTGCGAATACCAAATTCTATGATGTTATTGGGGCCTTTTCCAATGACGAAACCTATTGGCCTAGAAACTCCAATGTACAGGCAGGAGATACTCTTTTTATCTATCTAGCCGTGCCTTACAAACAGATTGCATTTAAATGCGAGGTGATCCGCGCTGATCTGACAGGAGACAAGATCCTGAAAGAAGTCTCCACCTATTTTAAGCAGGAACCTAAAGATCCAGATCCCCTGAAGGCCTTTTTGAAAGTGAAAACCTTAAGCCGTTATGAACTGGACCCCAAGGGATCTCTTACATTGTCTTATCTGAAGGATCACGGGTTGAAGGGAATGCTGATGGGGCCTCGAAAGCTGGAAAATGCGCCAGACTTAATGAGATATATTATGGATCAGACAGGGGGATTGTGATGGAAATAGAACATCTTTACGACATGGTAAAAGAGATGGGAGAGGTGGAGATCTCAACCATGGTCGGGGCGCCTTGTCTCAGACATAAAGGCGAATTTTTTGGCATGTTTATGCCTTCCGAGGAAAGTCTGATTGTCAAACTGCCGGCAAAAAGGGTGGATGAGATAATTGAGAATGAGGAAGGAAATCCGTTCAATTACACGGGAAAAAAATTCAAGGAATGGGTTTTGATTCCCCTCGATTTTGAAGAGAGATATGCGAATTACCTGAAAGAGGCCTTCGCCTTCGCTGCGACGAAATTCGCCTGATCGTTACAATTTAGCCGCTTTTTTATCGTTAAAGGGGCTGCTGGCGCGAGTTCCCTCTTGCCAAGTGCTGGATTGGTCTTATAAGTCAATCTTTCGGCCTTTGGACTGCTATAAGGGCTGAAATAGCTAGAATAGAAAAACTGATTAAAAGGAAACTGTCATGTTTAGAGGATCACTCACCGCTCTCGTTACTCCCTTTGCCGGAGAGAGCGTCGATGAAAAGGCGTTCCAATCCTTCGTAGACTGGCAGATAAAATCCGGAACTAAGGGACTGGTGCCTGTTGGCACAACAGGCGAAAGCCCGACTTTGAGTCACCCGGAGCATGATCGTGTTATTGAGCTGTGTATTGAAGCTGCAGAAGGACGTGCGCCGGTTATGGCCGGTGCCGGTTCCAATAATACTGCAGAAGCCATTCGCTTGAGCCAGCATGCTCAGAAAGCCGGTGCTGATGCGGTTCTGATCGCCATGCCATACTATAACAAGCCGACACAGGAAGGCATGTATGCGCATTTTGAAGCCTTGAATAATGCTGTCGATATTCCGATTTATATCTATAACATTCCTGGACGCAGCATTGTGGACATGTCCCCTGAGACTATGGGGGCGTTATCAAAGCTTAAAAATATCGTCGGTGTCAAAGATGCGACCGGTGATGTTTCAAGAGTATCATTGCAGCGTCTTCATTGCGGAGAGGAGTTTAACCAGCTCTCAGGTGAGGATGGAACGGCTATTGGTTTTAATGCTCATGGCGGTAATGGATGTATTTCCGTGACATCCAATGTCGCACCTGATCTGGTCTCCCAGATGCAGGAAGCCAGCCTCGCCGGTGACATGAAGGAAGCGATCCGTCTTCAGGATCTGCTGATGCCCCTGCATCGGGCCTTGTTTCTTTATGCCAGCCCGGCACCGGTCAAATATGCATTGTCACTGATTGATAAATGCGGACCAGCCGTCAGGTTGCCTCTGGTGGAGACACCAGGACATATCCAGGAAGAGATCAAGGCGGCCATGCGCCATGCCGGCATTCTCAATTGAGGATAAATTCTATTAGGTATGAGCAGTAACAGTAAGACAATCGCTGAAAACCGGAAAGCCCGGTATAACTACTTCATTACGGATGATTTCGAAGCCGGGATCATGCTTGTCGGGACGGAGGTGAAAAGCCTCCGTAACGGCGGCGCGAATATCCAGGAATCCTATGCATCCTTTGAAAATGAGGGATTGTATCTGGTGAATGCTCATATCGCAGAATATGATTTCGGAAACCGCTTCAATCATGATCCTTCCCGGCCACGCAAGCTCCTGATGCATAAAAAGGAACTTGCGAAACTGGAAGCCCAGGTACAGCGTGCGGGGAAAACACTGGTTCCTCTTTCTCTTTACTTCAATGAGAAAGGGAAAGTGAAGGTGAAGCTCGGCCTGGCAGCAGGTAAGAAGCAGCACGACAAGCGGGCGACGTCAAAAGAACGGGACTGGGGACGGGAAAAGCAGCGCCTTCTCAAAACAGGCGGCTAACCCCTCCAGGTCTATTGCAAGGTATGTCCTTCGCCGGGATGATGTTTTTCAAGATCAATTTCTCCTGAAAATTCAAGGCCCAGGGATTGGTTCTTAATCCAGGCGACACGCCCTTTTTTCTCTTCACCAAAGAGAAGGGAAGAGCGCACGGTAACGGATGTTCCAACCGGAAGATCAAGCGGTGCCCATACACATGCACCTCCTTCGCTGATATCCAGCATATTCCCGTTTATCCGGCGGCTATTGACGAGCAGGGTTGCAGGGCCGTTCACCTGTTGGCGTTCATGCTTGCGTTCGGAAAGGCGAGGCAGATCTTCCTCATGGCTATCTGGAAGCGTACCAGGTGGCAAGGCATTGAGTGCTACAGGTTTATACTGCGGATCTTTTTCCTGACGCTGCTTAACCGAGACATGAATTTTTTCTGTCCCTGGCATTTGCTCTCGGGAGAAAGACGCATCGGCTCGGCCAACCAGTCGTGCAGATGATTTTCTGTTCAACAAAGTGAGCAGGCGATCCGTCCTGGTTTCAATGGCAACACATCCAAGTGGGTCAGGCGTTGTCAAATCCTCAATTTTATCGGCATCGAATTTGAGATCGCACATCATTGCTTTTCCGACGAGCCATCGAAGGGCGATATCGGAAAGGCGGCTATCCCGTTGTCCGCCGGTAACGTTCGCATGTTTACCCGCGAACCAGACCTGTTCAATCTCCTGGCGACTTGAAGAATGGGCACCCTTGAGAAGGTTGGGATGGTAATTGCCATCAGATTCATCAAGAGCAAATGCCTGGAAAACGGACTGGACATTCTTTGGAATGATTTGTCTGTTAAATTCTGTCCAAAGACGCGTAGCATGGCGCAGTATCGGTGTCGGTGCACCTTGTAATCCCACCGGATCCCAGCATCCAAGAAACCGGATAGGAACATCGCGGGAGGAGAATTTGGTTCTCAAATCGCGGCCGGAAAGTCCATTTCGGGCTTTCTCGGTTAGCCGGCTATAAGTATAGGCGTGAGACAGGGCTCCAAAACTTTCAAGATGCAGAAGGCCTGAAATGCTGATCAGCTCTGCAAGACATTGCATAGTATACCCGCCGCGGCCGGCACCGATCAGATAGATTTCATCTCCCGGCATGTAATTGTGAACGAGAAAGCGGTAAGCCGCCAGCATTTCACGTCGAACACCTGTACCAAAAAATCGATTGGCTGTTCGTGTTACCGGCATGGAAAGGGCCGTGTCACTTTGCAGAAAGCTGATTTGACGAATATTGGTGTCATTCACTGAACACAGGGACTGATGCGCCAGGGCAGCATTACCCTGAACAGGGCGCTTTCTGCTCCTCAGCTGCGGTTTTATCCAGCTGTGATCATTGAATACTACCAGTTTTCGTGTCATTTCTGACCACTCCCGGGTTCAGGCAAAGTAACCTAGCCTGGAAGGCATAGCCCTCCAGTATCTTCGCCGGAGTGTGTAATATAATTATATATAATTAGTTAAAATTTTCACTAATTTGTTTGAAATCGCCGAAAATCGCGTGTGCTGTGATAGAAAACACATGTGAGTTTGCTAATTAATGGTGTTTGCAAGGGCGGCAGGTTGCCGCTGACGTGAAAACAGCAAAAAGTGAGGGAAGGTAAGGGGTTAATCAGGCTGTTTCTTCGTAGGAATCGTAATCGTAATCGTCTTCATAGTCATCGTAATCATCTTCATTGCGCTGACTGACTGCCCGGCCGATCTTGTCCTGTAGCGATTTCAGCTCAATGAAAAAATCTGCCTGCCTTCTAAGCTCGTCGGCAATCATGGGCGGGTTGGTCTTGACAGTGCTCGCAACCGTAACACGTACCCCTTTGCGCTGGATTGCTTCGACCAGTCTTCTGAAATCTCCATCACCGGAGAAAAGGACAGCATGATCAATGTGATCACTCAATTCCATCATATCAATGGCGAGCTCTATATCCATGTTTCCTTTGAATTTTCTCCTGCCGGTTGGATCCGTGAATTCTTTGGTAGGCTTAGTCACCATAGTGAAGCCGTTATAATCCAGCCAGTCCACCAGGGGGCGGATGGGAGAATATTCCTGTTCCTCCATAAGCGCTGTATAGTAAAAAGCGCGAACCAGTCTTCCCTGTGAGGTGAATTCGCTAAGGAGTTTCTTGTAATCGATATCAAATCCAAGTGCGCGCGCAGAGGCGTAAAGGTTAGACCCATCGATAAAGAGAGCAATGCGTTCTTCGGCATAAAAAGTCATAATCGTGCCTGACTATTTTTATTAATTTTTGTACTCGCGAATGCCGGCAGTGTGTGATACCGACGTTATATGCATAACAAACAGAGTTTTTTTAGACCAGACAATATTTTGCTAACCCATTATTTTTTATTTGAAAAAAACGTAAATGATAAAAATAAAGGCAGCGTTTCCGCCACCGCTAGTTAGTTTTAAGGAAAACAAATGATCCTGATTGGAATGGGCGCAAATCTTCATCATCCCCAGTTTGGTGAGCCCCTGAACAGTTTGAAAGCAGCGGTAGAAGAGATTCGAAATCGAAACGTAATGATTGTATCGCAGTCCAGTTACTATCGTTCTGCGCCAGTGCCGATTTCTGATCAACCTTGGTTTGTAAATGCGGTTCTTACCGTTGAAACTGACCTGAATGTATCGGGGATTCTATCTCTTTTGCATGATGTAGAATTTGTTTTTGGCCGTGTTCGAAAAGAAAAATGGGAAGCGCGGGTTCTTGATCTTGATTTGCTGGCCTATCATGACGACGTCACGGCTAACCAGGATCAAAAAGAGGGCAGTGTTGTTCCGCATCCTCACATGCATGAGCGGGCCTTTGTTCTTGCGCCGCTTGCAGAAATACAGCCGGACTGGTCACATCCTGTTTTGAATAAGTCTGCAGCCTCTTTGCTGGAAGGGCTTGCGGGGGATCAGGTCTTTGAAATTATTCCGGTTGAGACATAATTGATGCATTGCAGCAGAAAATTTACGATTTCCCCGTAAAAAGGGCTGATTAAACTTGCTTCTTCGTCGCCAAACGAATAAGAAGAAAGCTAATTCATATACATTTGGAGTGTTGTTTATGGCTCGCGTCACCGTTGAAGATTGCGTCCAGAAGGTTCCGAACCGCTTTGAGCTGGTTCTGCTAGCGGCGCGTCGCGCACGCGGAATTGCTGCTGGATCTATGCTGACAGTTGATCGTGATAACGACAAAAACCCTGTTGTTGCCCTTCGTGAGATTGGTGACAATACGATTGATCTTGATGACCTGAAAACAAATCTGGTTCACACCTTGCAGCGCCGTGTTGAGGTTGATGAGCCAGAAGAAGATAATATGGCTGCGCTGATGAGCTCCAGCAGCGAGTGGGCCGGTGTTGTCCAGGAAGATGGTCCTGCAGAAACATTCTCTGCCGATGAAGTTGGTGCGACCAGCGGTGAAGCTGCAGCAGCTGCGCCTGCCGCGGATAATCCTGAAGATCCTTTTTCCTGATCTCTTGATCAGTTGAGAATAAACGGGGGCAGTGTGGTTGTTCTGGCAATCGCGCGCCCCCATTTCTATTGTAGAAGGAGTATATGGATTGAGAAGGCGTATTGCCGCGGAATGAGTAAATGTTAAGGCAGGTTGAACTTGTAGAGCGTGTTCTGAGTTATGACCCTCAAGCCGATGAGGATCTGCTTAATCGCGCATATATTTTTACCGTAAAAACGCATGGCAGCCAGGTTCGCGCCTCTGGCGATCCATATTTTTCCCATCCTATTGAAGTTGCCGGTATCCTGACGGAACTCAAGCTTGATACCGCCACCATTATCACAGCACTTCTTCACGACACGATTGAAGACACGGTTGCGACAAAGGAAGAGATCGAAAAGATCTTCGGGGCCGAGATCAGTGTCCTCGTGGATGGGGTCACAAAACTCTCCCAGCTGGAACTTCAGTCAGACCGCACCAAGCAGGCCGAAAACTTTTCCAAGCTGCTGGTGGCAATGTCTAATGACATTCGTGTTCTGCTGGTCAAACTGGCAGATCGCCTGCATAACATGCGCACCCTTCATTTCATCAAGAAACCGGAAAAGCGGGTGCGGATCGCAACGGAGACCATGGAGATCTATGCGCCACTGGCCGAACGTATCGGTATCCAGAGTTTCCGGGATGAACTTGAAGATCTGGCCTTTGTTGAGCTGAACAACGAAGCGCGTAAATCCATTTTACGCCGCCTTGAGTATCTCCGCTCTGAAGGGGAGGATGTGGTTTCCAATATCGTGGAGACCCTGAAACAGGACACTCAGGAAGCAGGCCTGCAGGCAGAGGTTTCAGGCCGTGAAAAACGGCCATACTCCATCTGGCGCAAGATGGAAAAGAATAATGTCACCTTCGAACAGCTCTCCGACATTATTGCCTTCAGGGTCATTGTTTCCACGGTTGAGCAATGCTATCACGTTCTTGGTCTTCTGCACGCCAAATACTCCATGGTTCCCGGGCGTTTCAAGGATTATATCTCGACACCGAAGCGCAACAATTATCGTTCATTACATACAACAATCATCGGGCCTGAGCGGCAGCGTATTGAAGTGCAGATCAGAACAAATGAAATGCATGAAACCAATGAATATGGTGTCGCGGCTCATTGGCAGTATAAGCAGCAAATCGGAGATGCTGTTAAGGAAGGCCAGCAATATCGCTGGTTGAGGGAACTTCTTGAAATCCTGGAAGAAGCGTCTGATCCGGATGAGTTTCTGGAACATACAAAGCTTAACATGTATCAGGACCAGGTCTTCTGCTTCTCTCCCAAAGGGGATCTGATTTCCTTGCCGGCAGGCAGCAGTCCTGTGGATTTCGCCTATGCGGTTCATACCCGCGTTGGGGATACCTGTGTCGGCTCTAAAATCAATGGACGCATGGCCCCCTTGCGGACTGTTCTTCGAAATGGGGACCAGGTGGAGATCCTGAGGTCCAAAAACCAGACACCGTCGCCCACCTGGGAGAGTTTCGTTGTCAGTGGCAAGGCGCGTTCCGCTATTCGGCGTTTTATCCGTCATCAGCAGCGGGATCAATATATTGAGCTCGGGCGCTCCATCATTGAAAAAGCCTTTCGCACCGATGGAAAGCCGTTTACTGAAAAAGCGCTGAACCCGGTGCAGAAAGTGTGGAATGTCGACAGCCTGGACGATGTTTATTATTCAGTTGGTGACGGCACTCATACAAGCAGGCAGATCCTCGAAATAGTCTTTCCTGGTGAGAAAAAAGAAACCGAAAAAACTGCCGAGGTTACCCTTCCCAAGACAAAGGCTCCTCGCAAAAGCAAAAATGATCACGCAGTACCGATCAAGGGGCTTATTCCCGGAATGGCCATGCATCTGGCCGGTTGCTGTCACCCGCTTCCGGGCGACAGGATCGTTGGCATTGTGACAACCGGGAAAGGTGTCACAATCCATACCATCCAATGTGATACGCTGGAGCAGTTTTCCGAAGTCCCGGAACGCTGGCTAGATGTTTCCTGGGATACAGAAGGGGAAGAGCTGCAGGTTGGCCGTATGACCGTTGTCATGGCGAATGAAGCGGGGGCGTTATCCAGTGTAACGTCAACGATCGCAGCAAATAACGGGAATATTAACAATCTGGTGATATCAAACAGAAGCCAGGACTTTTTTGAAATGCGAATTGATGTCCAGGTAAGGAATGTCAAGCATTTGACAAACATTATGGCCGCGCTCAGGGCTGATCCGGTTATCAGCTCGGTGGAACGCGCCGTGAACTAGGGAAAGAACGAGTTTATGACACCTGAAGACGTATTAAGCCATTTTCGCGAAACGGATGCCCTGCTGGAAGGTCATTTCCTGTTAAGCTCGGGGCTTCATTCAAATCGCTATCTTCAGTGTGCAAAAGTTCTGATGCATCCGGACAGGGCCGCACTTCTGTGCCGGGCCCTGGCGGAAAAGGTATATGCAAGCCTGGGCAAGGGAAGTGTTGATATTGTGGTCGCACCTGCCATGGGCGGTGTGGTTGTGGGTTATGAAATGGCACGCCAGCTCAAGGTCCCGGGCATGTTTACCGAACGGGTGGATGGTGAATTTACCTTCCGCCGCGGATTTGAGCTTCAAAAAGGAGCCCGTGTGATCATGTCAGAAGATATTGTCACAACTGGCAAATCCAGCCGCGAATGCATTGATGTTATCCGGGCTGCTGGCGGTGAGGTTGTTGGTGCGACCTGCCTGATAGACCGGTCGAACGGAACTGCGGATGTGGGCGTTCCGCTTTTCTCGCTGATGCAGATGGAGGTTCAGACCTTTGAGCCTGATAATCTGCCGCCGGAACTGGCATCCATTCCTGCGATCAAACCAGGCAGCCGGAATCTGAAGTAAAGGGTTTCATCCATGTTCAAGCGGGACCAAAAACCCAGAATTCATAAAAAAGTTGCGAATTTCTTCTGGCCATCCATTGGATTTAAGCGATCTACAAAATATCTTGGCTATCGCCTTGCACGCCTTCCCGGTACGCCTTACAGCCTTGCCGCAGGATTTGCCTTTGGCGCCGCTATTTCCTTTACACCTTTTGTCGGACTGCACTTTATTCTTGGCGGATTGCTGGCCTGGAGTTTTCGGGCCAATATCATCGCATCGGCCATTGGAACGGCGGTCGGAAATCCATGGACCTTTCCTTTTATCTGGGCGGGGATCTATCATACAGGATACTGGATGCTCGGCCGGGACAGCCATGAAGAGGGAGCATTTGCCGCCAATACCATAGAGCATTTCTTTTCGAACCTGATGAATGACGGTTGGCAGAGCGTGGCTGATGTCTTCAATGTGGTCCTGTTTCCAATGCTTGTCGGCAGTATTCCCTATTTTATTATTTCCTGGATCATTTTTTTCTATCCATTACGGGCGCTAATTCGTAAGTTTCATGAGCGCAGAGCGGATGCTCTGTCGGCTGCGCGTTCCCAGCGCGATGCAGCTTTGCAAATCGGCAATGAAACTCTGGAAAATCGAGGCTGAAATGGAGCATCTGAGACTCGGTGTCAATATTGACCATGTAGCAACTATTCGAAATGCGAGGGGAGGGATCCACCCCGATCCCTTGCGCGCTGCCAAGCTTGCAGAAAAAGCGGGCGCGGATGGTATCACGGCACATCTTCGCGAAGATCGCAGGCATATTGCGGACGAGGATATTACGCTTCTTGCCAAGCATCTCACCATTCCGCTCAATTTTGAAATGGCGGCGACCGACGAGATGCTTGATATTGCATTGACCCATAAACCGCATGCGAGTTGTCTGGTTCCTGAAAAACGTGAAGAGAAAACGACAGAAGGCGGACTGGACGCTGCAGGCGGGCATAACATGCTTCAGCAATATGTCTCCGAACTTCGGGCAAAAGATATCCGCGTCTCCCTGTTTATCGAACCGGATATCCGTCAGCTTGAGGCTGCGGCAAGGTTGCAGGCAGATATTATCGAATTTCATGTGGGGCCTTATTGTGATGCCACTTCAGGCGACTTGAAGGCAAAAGAGCTTGATAAGATCGTTAATGCTGCACAAGTTGCCGAGGAATTGGGACTGGAATGTCACTGCGGTCACGGCTTGACCTATGATACGGTTGCTCCTATTGCCAGAATTCCAAATGTTGTTGAACTAAATATAGGGCATTTCCTGATCGGTGAGGCGATTTTTGCCGGACTGGAACCCGCAATCCGTGAAATGCGCCGCCTGATGGATGTCGCCCGTGCCGAGATAAGTGGATAACCAAATGATTATTGGTGTGGGCAATGATATTATCGATATCCGGCGGATTGAAAAAACGATCGACCGTTTTGGCGAGCGTTTTTTAAACCGGATTTACACAGAACTTGAAAAAACCAAGTCTGACAGGCGCCTGAATAGGGTTGAATCCTATGCCAAACGGTATGCCGCAAAAGAAGCCTGCTCCAAAGCGCTGGGGACCGGTTTTAGAAAAGGGGTTTTCTGGCGGGACATGGGGGTTGTGAATTTACCAAGCGGCAAACCCACCATGAAACTCACAGGCGGGGCACTTAAACAGCTTCAATCCATCACACCAGAGGGGATGGAAGCTGTTATTCATCTCACAATCACCGATGAGCCTCCCCAGGCACAAGCTTATGTCTTGATTGAAGCTGTTATGATCTCCAAATAAAATCGAACACAGAATTTTAGCGATTTCAGTTGCAGGAAAACGAACTTCGTGTAATTGAAGGGCAACATATGAATAGACGGGTTATTTCATGAAAGAAGATGTGGCGAAAGACGAGGGCTGGTTTGGCGAAACCGTGAAAACGGTTATCTATGCTGTCCTGATTGCTATGGTTATTCGGTCCTTTGCTTTTGAGCCTTTTAAAATTCCGTCTGAATCCATGCTGCCAACACTGGAAGTCGGGGATTATCTATTTGTCTCCAAATATTCCTACGGTTACAGCAAACATTCTTTTCCCTTCAGTGCAGGCCCCTTTGATGGTCGTATTCTGGAAGATATGCCCAAACGCGGTGATGTCGCCGTGTTTAAAAAGCCCATTGGTGAAAAAACCGATTACATCAAGCGGATCATTGGTTTGCCGGGTGATACCATTCAGATGCGCGGAGGCATTCTCTATCTCAATGGCAAAGCAGTGAAACGGGAAAAAGTGGATAATTATGTCGGTCGGGACACGAGCGGAAAACCACGCAGTTTTACGCAATATCGCGAAACCCTGCCCAACGGCGTCTCCTATATGACCCTTGATATCCAGCGAAACGGGACTGCAGATAACACTGATGTCTATAAAGTTCCTGAAGGCCATGTCTTTGGCATGGGGGACAATAGGGATAACTCCACGGACAGCCGTTTCTTATCCCAGGTCGGCTATATTCCTGTAGAAAATCTTGTGGGCCGGGCAGAAGTCATTTTCTATTCTCTGGAACGCGGCGTCAGCTTCCTTGAAATCTGGAAAGTTCCATTTGCGACGCGCTGGGATCGTGTGCCGACAATGCTGAACTGATGGCTGGCGAAGATACAAGCCTTGAAAAACTGCAGAAGGCCCTGGGCTATCGGTTTCGGGATGAAAGCCTTCTCACTGAAGCCCTGACCCATAGCTCCCTGACAAAAGGCCGACAGAAAGCCAAGGGTTTGAAACGTGATTATGATCGTCTGGAATTTCTGGGGGATCGTGTGCTGGGGCTGGTTATCAGTGAAGAGTTGTTCACCCGGTTTAAAACAGCGGAAGCCGGCGAATTGTCCCGGCGTTTTAACGCGCAGGTTCGAAAAGAAACTTTAGCGGAAATCGCGCTAGAGATTGCCTTGCAGGAACACATTCTTCTGTCGGAAGATCTCGCGTCTTCGGGGGGGAGAAATAATCCCTCGCTGCTTGAGGATGTTGTCGAAGCGCTGATCGCCGCACTCTATCTTGACGGGGGCATGAAAACTGCCAGGGCTTTTATCGAGAAGAACTGGTGGCCGCGATTTGATCACCAAAAGGCAGAGAGCAAGGATCCGAAATCTGCTTTGCAGGAGTGGGCAGCCAAAGGGGGCAATGTACCGCCGGTTTATACTGTCATTGCAGAAGAAGGACCGGACCATAACCGCACTTTTACGGTTGAGGTTACCGTGAAAGATTTTCGTGAAACCGCAAAAGGTTCTTCCAAACGCCAGGCCGAGCAGCTTGCGGC
>JAKSCD010000375.1 GCA_022360775.1 Sneathiellales bacterium
ACCATTGGCCATGATGTCTGGATCGGTCACGGTGTTGTTATCCAAAGTGGTGTGAAAATCGGCAACGGGTCTGTTATTGGATCAAATGCCGTTGTCACCAGGGATGTTCCGCCTTACACCATTATGACAGGAATACCGGCCACGCCTTTGCGTCCTCGATTTTCCCTTGAAATTGCTGATGCCATGGAACGGATCTGCTGGTGGGACTGGACAGATGCTGAATTAAAAGAACGCCTGACGGATTTCAGGACCCTGGACGCGCGCGCCTTTTGCCGCAAATATGACGTTAAATGACTGTAGCCTTTGAAGAATTTGAAAGATACGCGATTTATTATGCGCCAGCCTCTGAAAGTCCGCTCGCGCTTTTTGGAAATGCCTGGCTTGGAAGAGATCCTGCAAATGGTCTTATTCTTCCGCGCCCGGATCTTGGTGGATTGGCCCTGCAGCATATCAAAAACTATACCCGCTCACCAACGCGATACGGCTTTCACGGGACGTTAAAGCCGCCTTTTGCCTTGACGCCTGAAAAGGAAGTGGGGGAGCTGGATCAGGCCATTACCGAACTGGCGGCCAGGATGCCGCGCTCAAACCCGCTCCGGTTAATGGTGAAACGGATCGGTTCTTTCCTCGCTCTTTGCCCCGAACGGGAAGAGGCGAGTGTCAGCGTGATTGCAGCATCCTGTGTTCAGGAACTCGACCAGTTTCGAAAACCTGCAAGGGAAGAGGAACTCAACAGGCGCCGTGCCCGCGGTCTCAGCGATCAGCAGGAACTCTATCTTCAAAAATGGGGCTACCCTTATGTTCTGGACGAATTCCGTTTTCACCTGACTTTAACAGATGGGCTGGAAACCAATATTCTGGATCTTCTGGAACCCCGCCTTTTGGAGGCGACACAAACCCTTCGCCAAACCCCGTTTGTCCTCGACAGGCTATGCCTGTTTGGTGATCCGGGCGCAGGCGCGCCGTTCAGGCTGTTAAAAAGCTATGATCTTTGCGGCGAATAAAGGTGCTCCGCAAAGATCGTTTCCTCGGAACAATCCTGAAGACTAGTCTGCAGTTTCCCCTTCGAAAACGCTCGCTTTCATGGACGGGCGCCTGATAAATTCATCCAGCCATGTTGTCAGCCTGGGATGGTTCTGGCAATCAATTGTAAATCCTCTAAAAGCCAGCCAGTCCAGGGCGCAGGCAAGGGCAATGGTTCCGACGGTGATTTCAGTGCTGGAAGGGGTGTTTTCCTCCAGATATGTGTAACTCTTGTCGAGCTTGTCCAGTAAACCGTCCCGAAGCCGAGGGTAGCGTAAATTCTCCGGCCGTCGCACCATCTCCCAGCGGGCAGCGATTCCGATATCACATAAACCATCCGCAAGTGCCTGAAACTGCAAGGCTCTGGTTCGCGCCTCAAGGGAGGAGGGAAGCAATGCCGTATCCTGTTTTGAAGCGCATAAATAGTCGCAGATAACACTGGAATCATAGATAGCCCCGCCATCAGTCAGGAGTACGGGAACCTTGCCAAGCGGGTTCAGGGAGCTAACGATTGGGTTCGGGTTTGTCGGGCTGGTTTCCTGATGCTCAATTTGAATTTCTGATAACCCCAACTCATGTATCATGACAACAACTTTGCGAGCATAGGGGGAGTGGGACTGGGAAAGAAGTTTCATTGAAGAGCCTCGAAAAGAAAGGGAAACAGGTGTGAGAGATATCTTATCGGCTCTCGACGAGAGGATAAGCGCATCTACGGCATATTTTAGAGAATTTTTCTTAACTAAAGAGAGATTATTGGATGCTTTTGATCACGAAGGAAGGAGTGGTGATTATGAGGCGACCCTTTATCTTCAAGGTCTCATTCTTGAAAAATATGTAATATATTTTATACTACTTAGTAGGAATATTGGAATAATAGGTAGCAAAATGGCAATTGTAAAAAAGAGCATATCCGTTACAGATCAACAAAATGAATGGATTAAAGCGCAAATTGAAAAAGGCCAATATGGTAATGAAAGCGAAGTTGTCCGCGATCTGATAAGGGAACGTCAACTCCGAGAGATGGATACTCCCGAAGAAATAAAAATTATACGCTCGAAATTGTTAGAGGCTGAAAAAAGCGGATTTACGGATCAATCTGCTGAAGAAATTCTGGCCGAAATAAAAGACGAGTTGCGGCGTGATGGTGAGCTATAAGCTTAGTCAAAAAGCAAAAGAGGATTTGAGAGACATCTATAGCTATGGTTTTTTCAATTTGGTGAAAATCATGCAGATAAATACTATAATGATCTTGTCGCGCATTTTTTTAAAATAGCGACCGCTCCACTTCAGTTTCCCGCAGTAGATCATATATATGATGGATACAGGCGAAGTGTTTATCGTGCGCATTCAATTTATTTTAGAACCGAAAATGATATTGTTCTTATCGTCCGTATTTTGAAAAGGCAGCATTTGGCGGGAATGGATATCGAATAGAAGGGACAGAGACATGCTATATCTGATTATAGGATGGGTAATAGGGGCAATCTTTGCATTCCTCTGTGCCTTTATGGCGAAAAACAGAGGCAGAAACCCTAAAATCTGGGGAATACTTGGTCTGGTTTTTTCTGTCTTCGCAGTGATCGCTCTAGCCATTATGGGCGAGGCTTCTCCTCCAGAAAAAGACTCGCTATCGGGGGATGAAACAACGATATAGATTTATTTTGTAGCAATTTATGCTACAATATCGACTGCGCAAGCAAGGAGTGATTTGTATGGCAAGAAACCCCAGTATTTCCCTGACGGAACGACAGCAACAAGATATTGACGAGCTTATGAAATCAGGACGCTATCAAAGCGTAAGTGAGGTCATGCGGGCTGGGTTAAGGTTATTGGTTGATCAGGAAGAACAGAGGGCCGCCGTCATAAAACGCTTGGAACAGGCCGCTATAGAAGGTCTGAACTCAACTATTGTCGATGATTTTGATGTTGATGGGTTTTTGGCAAAAAAGCACCGCGAATGGGGCGGTAAGTAGTTGGGTAAGATAGTCTGGCGGCAAGCCGCCATTGACGATCTTGATAGCATTTATGATTATATAGCGGAGGAAGCTCCGGCAAGAGCGGTGAGTTTTATAGAAGAGCTCACGAGGCAAATAGCGAAATTGTCAGATTTTCCCGAAATCGGACTGAATAAATTACCTAACCTCCCAAATGTGCAGGTATTTCCTTATAAGAACTATATCTTCATTTTTAAATCAATTGACGTGGAGAAAGGTATTGAACTCCTGCGTATCCTCCATGGAGCGCAGGACTATTTGGGTAACTTTACTGAGGATCTTTAATCGACGTTTTGTAACGTTTTCGCAGTGATCGCTCTAGCCATTATGGGCGAGGCTTCTCCTCCAGAAAGACCGGCAGAGTCCGAAGGACAGGAAACCGCCTGAATAGTGTTTTTATTGTGCGTATATTTTCAGGACTTATAACCTCGCCGTAATCTTCTGGTTGTTTTTCAAGAGCTCCATCAGCCAGTCGATACTTTTCATACAATCCTTC
>JAKSCD010000013.1 GCA_022360775.1 Sneathiellales bacterium
ACCTTGGATGTCTTTATCCCTTCCAGTCCTGCCTTACTTGCCCTTTTCAAATCCTCCTTACTCACTTTCAGATCATTGACCCAGAGCTGGTTACCTTCCTTTTTGGCCACATAATAATAGTTGTAATTCGTCTTGCTCATTTGCAGTATGAATAAATCCGGATGGCCTGGCAGTTGGGCGAGCCTCAATTTCATGAGATGGCTGGATTTATCCTTGCTGCTTTTTGCATTCTTTTCCTGGATATATTCAATGCCGGAGAAATGGTCCCCTTTTCGCGCGACCTCAATAAATATATTGCTACCGGCGAAGGTTGGCCCTTCTTCGAGCTTGAGATAAAATTTACCTTTCGGCAGTCCCATAGTGTCCGTTTTGTCAAAAACGGGCTTGCCTGACTCAACAAAACAACCGGTCAGCAACAGAAGCGCAAGAAAAGGAAGCAGACGTAGTGCTTTTGAAACCATGGGACCCCTCGGAAAATGCGGTATTCAACCTTTTTACGAATTTTGAAATATACGAGAGGGAAAATCAAGGTCGCGCAGAAGTTTAATAAAGCACTTTACGGGCCCAATTCTCGCAAAGACTTTTCGAGAGGATCAGGTTTAACTCACGTGCTGTCACCCAAAGGCAGGATTACCTGAATCTCGAGGCCGGGATGTGCATTTTTGGCGAGGACACTTCCGCCATGCTTCTGAATAATGGTTTTGCAAATGGCCAGCCCAAGACCAACGCTTCCTGATTGGGTATTGCGTGCTTCATCCAGGCGGGTAAAGGGGTTGAAAATGTCCTTGAGTTTACTTTCCGGCACGCCAGGCCCGTGATCCCGCACCTTTATTTCGATCTGCGAGGCTTCACATTCAAGAGAAAGAACCGGATCCACTCCATACGTATTTGAATTAACGATGAGATTTCGGATCGCTCGCTTGATACTGGTCCCCCGGCAACGATAGTGAAGGTTGGTGAGCGGAGATTTAAATCGGCAGCTTGATACTTCCTCTGAAAGAGTTCTCAGAGTATGAACCAGGTCTATTTCTACACTTTCCTCTTCCAGAATTTCCTGCTTTGAAAATGTCAGGCTGCTTTCCACCATTTTTTGCATCTCATCAAGGGTCGCGATGATTTTTTCCCTTGGCTCTTCAGGGGCTATAAATTCCGCCTGGATCCGCATGGCTGTGATCGGGGTACGAAGATCATGACTGATGGCCGCGAGCATTTTCGTTCGATCCTGCATGAACCGGCTGATCCGTTCCTGCATCAGATTAAAGCTGTTTACTGTTGTTGCGAGCTCGTAAGGACCTTTTACTTTGAGGGGTTTGGTCATTTCTCCCTTGCCGAATTTTTCCGCTGTTACTGTTAGTTCTTCCAGCGGTGCGGTGATCTTTCGAATAGCAATATAGACGAAAATCATAATGCCAATGAAGGTCACGAATGAAGAGAATATCAGCAATGTATAAACCAGTAAGGTATCAGGAGAAGCTTCCACTTTGGCGATCAGCCAACTGCCACTGTCAATCTGGAAGGAGAGGATTCTGTGAGGACAATCCGTATTTTCGAGAAGGGGATCGACATCCATAAAGCAGTAATCTTCATTGAGAGAAAACCAGAAGTCGATGACCTTTGAGACTCTGGGTTTAACCTCTTCATAATAGATTGTAAGCTCTTCGTTTAAGGGACCAAAAATTTCATCGATTTTATCCTGCGGCAGTAACGTCGACCCGACAGGGTGTGTTGAGACGCTAAAAGCGGCCTCCGGGCTATGGGTGAGCTTCACAAGTCTGGCACGTTCCGCAGGACTGGCTTGTTTCAGGGTCTGGTAAATGTGAAGAATAACCTGCCTTACACTTCGATCTTCATATTCATCAATACGCGTGCCGATCTTGGTGTAAAACATCAGAAAAATAAGGCACTGGGACAGGAGAACCGCAACAAGGGTGACCAGTGTCAGCCGACCAGCAATGGTTTTTCGCCAGGTTTTCATGTTTTGATCACATCCTCTGTAAACATATATCCGCTTGCCCATACAGTTTTAATAATGCGGGGAGATTTGGGGTCCTGTTCCAGTTTTTTTCTCAAACGGCTGACCTGATTATCGATGGAACGATCAAAGACATCGGCTGCCCGGCCACTGGCGAGGTCCAGCAGCTGATCGCGAGACAAAACGATTTTGGGATGGTTCAGGAATACTGACAATAACCTGAACTCGACGGTACTGAGCTGAATTTCTGTCTGTTGCCCCTTTCGGGTAAGGCTGTGATTACCGGTATTCAATGTCCATTCACCGAATGAAATATGATCAGCAGGAATGTCTGAATACTGTTTTGGAAGACTGTTGGTCCGCCGTAAAACAACTTTAATGCGTGCCAGTAATTCTCTGGGATTAAAAGGCTTTGTAACATAGTCATCTGCGCCGACCTCCAGTCCGATGATTTTATCCATGTCATCGGCAACTGCGGTGAGAAGAATAACCGGGATATCCCGTGTTTCCCGAATACGTCTGCACACATCCAGTCCATTTTCACCCGGCATCAGGATATCCAGGACAACGAGTTCGATCGCGGACTTGTTGAGGATCTCATAGGCCTGCGCGCCGCTGGCTGCGGCAGTGACGCGATAGCCGTTTTGCTCCAGATACTTCGCCAGCGGTTCGCGAATGTTCGCATGATCATCAACGACAAGGATATGTGGGTAATCATTTTTCATGAGCAGAAAGATGGCGCGCCTTCTTCCCCTTGAAAAGAGTTAAATTGTATCGAACTGTGTTGTGTTTCTCTGTTGATACATTTTGATACAAATGAGGGACTTGCTGACAAAGTCTGCTTAATTTTTCCCATCATGATGCCACTCCATAAAAAGGACCTTTTTTATCTTTTCTCACGAGGTCCGATGTCAGTCCCCCTATTTGTATCGAGGCTTTCATGAATCTAAGGAAAACGAGAACCTGGTCTACACCTCTCGTCATCGGCTCAGGCCTTTTTGTTTCTCTTTCCGGGCTTGCTATGTTTGCAGGTCTTGAACTCAAATTGAAGTTTGCCCATGAATGGCTCGGGCTTGTCTTTGCAACGGGTATATTTTTCCATATCGGGAACCACTTTACGCCTTTCAAACGATATTTTCAGGATTTCAAAGCCCAGCATGTGATGGCCTGGGTGGCTTCCCTGGCTGCAATCTTGCTGGTTCTCACCTTTACCTTGCCGGACCAGGGGGAAGAAGGGCTTGCCAAGGCATTTAGCAATTCTTCGATCGAGATCATTGCCCCTGTAATTGGAAAACCTGTCGAGGAAATTGTGGACATCCTTGAAAAAACAGGGCTTCAGCAGGTTACCGGGCAAAAGACACTTGGAGAAATTGCAGAACTAAACAGCAGCGAAGCAGATGATCTGATGGATCTTCTGGTTGAATGACAAATTTTTATACAGATTTTGGCTGTTCACGGCATACCCCTGTGACAGGCAATTGACAAATTTTACCCCTCAATAGTTTCAAGTGGAGTTTTTAAAATGAGCAGTCAGGTTGTCAGGCGATACAGATGGGCGTTGCTTATGCCGCTTTCTTTCAGCGTGATCACTTCTGTTAATGCAGAGGAAAAAAAAGACTGGGAGATCAATCTCGGGCTCGGAGCGTTTGTTAGTCCTGCGTATGAAGGATCTGATGAAACGGAGGTTATGCCTTTTCCCCTTGTCGACATCACCTGGAAAGAACGCGTGTTCCTTAATCCAGGGGATGGGCTCGGGGTGCATCTTTATAACAAGAACGACCTGACGGTCAGTGCCAGTATTGGCTATGAGATGGGCCGTCAGGAAGATGACAGCAATGCCTTGAAGGGGCTGGGAGATATAGACGATGCCGCATCCGCGAATTTCAGTGTGGAATATGATCTTGGCCCTGTTAGTCCTTATCTGGATGTTTCTAAACATCTGGGAGGGACTGATGGTACCCTTGTTGAAATAGGTATTCAAAGCAGGGTGCCTTTCGCAAGCCTTATGGGTAAAACCCCAGGTCAGTTTGAAAATGGTAGTCCGAAAGGATTGATGTTTCATATGGGTTTATCCACAACCTGGGCGGATGATAACTATATGAAGGATTATTTCGGTATTAATAACAGGCAGGCCGCGTCATCCGGATATTCGCGCTATTCTGCCGGAGCCGGATTTAAATCAGCCGATTTGGAATTCGGGGCTCGATATCCTTTTTCTGAAAACTGGGCAATTAATGCACAAATAGGATATTCCCGTCTGCTTGAAGATGCAGCGGACAGTCCAATTGTGAAAGAAGAAGACCAGTTTTCCGGTGGAATATTCCTCAGTTACAGTTTCTAGCCTGAACTCAATTGGGGCGCGCGTTTCCCGGGACTGTCTCCTCTCGTCCCGGGAAACGGATTTGGATATTTATGCAAGCACATACCAGAAGTCGAGATCCACGCTTTCCGGATTGAACAGGCAAAGAAGTTGCTGGCAGGTCGGGTTCTGCAGATAACCTTCGCAGATTTCCTTGGCCGTGCCGAGGCTCAGGACAAAAGAAATTTCCGAGTAGGTACTGTCATCAATTTTTGCAATGACATGTGCCCGTGTCTCTTCGAATTTAGAAAGATATTCATCCTCGATCTGCCGGGAAATATTGATCAATGCATCCTCTGAAAAGCTAACATTCTGAGCTGGTGAGAAGGTTCCAAATTCCACACAGGAAAAATCCTCCGGGATCTCGATACCTGTACCGAGAACCTGATTGGCCGTCAGGCGAACGGTTTCCGGTTTCAGAAGATCCATAAATTTCTGCGAACTTGGCGCATCGTTATGAGTCTCTGCCATTTTCTGAAAAGACCCGGGATCTCTTGCAAGAATAAGATCTGCAAATTCACCCTTCAGGTTACCAAGGAAGATATGGCGAAGAATACCGTCTTTAGTGGATAAAAACTCGCGTCGCCAGTTCAGGCAGGCCTTGATCAGTTCCTCTGTTGATGCATCGTCCTTTTTTTCATAGCGAGCGAAGCCAATACTATGTGCAAGTGTGTTTGTGGTCATCTTGTGTGTACCCCTTTTGTTCTATAAGATGATGTTGTACTGGATCTCACTGACAATTTATGTCAGGGTCAAATGATGCGAATACAAAGACTGTTTTCTATTCTTGATCATCTCCGCCTCGCGCGCAGACCTGTTTCAGCGGAAAGTCTTGCTGAAAAATTCGAGGTATCGTTGCGCACAATTTATCGGGATATGGGCATGCTGCAATCCATGGGGGCTCCTGTTCGCGGAGAAGGGGGAATTGGCTATCAGATTGAAAGCGGATATTTCCTGCCGCCACTGCATTTTGATGATGACGAAATGGATGCGCTTATTCTGGGGATGAGGCTGGTGAGCGTTCGCGGAGACGCAATTACGGCACAGGCTGCAGCAAAAGTTCTTTCCAAGATCAATGCAGGGCTTGGAAAGGATCGAAAAGATGAAGTTTTTAATGCTCCGCTAAAAGCCTATTCACAAAATGACCTTCCTCTTCTTTATTTCAGTCCGCTTCGCCGGGCGATCCGCAAAAGACGATATACAGAGATTGACTATCTGGACCTGAAGGGATCCAGAAGCGCCAGAACCATCCGTCCTCTCGGGATATCGGCTTTTGATGATGTCTGGTTGCTGACGGCCTGGTGTGAGCTCAGGAAGGATTTCAGGAATTTCCGTATTGATCGGCTGGACCGGCTGGAGATTACTGATCAATCCTTCCCTCGCGAAAAGGGGAAAGAGCTGGATGATTATCTCTGCACCTTATAAAAACCGGCTACTTCTTTGATCCCAATGCCTTTTTACAGATTTCCTTCAAGGCTTCTATGATGGAAAGGCGGGTGTAATTGGGGCGAATGATAAAAGCAATTCTGCGGTGCGGACCTGGCTCGTTCAGATGAATAGCGGAAAGATCCTTGTTCTGTGAGGTGAGCTGATCTTTCGCCATTTCAGGGATCAGTGTAGTTCCCAGTTTTCCAAGCACCATTTGAACAAGGGTGTTCAGACTGGCGGCTCCGAAACCGTGGTTGGCGGTTGTTTCCGTGAGTTTGCAGGCGTCCAGAATATGCTCTTTCAGGCAATGTCCGTTTTTTAAAAGCATCAGGTTACTGTCAGAAACCTCGTCCCGGCTGATTTCATTCAAATCGGTATAGGGTTCTCCTTTCAGGGCGACCCAGTAGAAATCCTCTTCCCAGAATTCAAAGCTCATTAAGCCATCCAACGGAAAGGGCAGGGCGAGGATTGCTGTATCGACTTCTCCCTTCCTGACCAGGTCCACCAGCTCTTCGGATTGTTCTTCAACAATATTCAATTCTGCATTCGGATAGGCTTTTTCCAGAAGCGGGAAAAGTTTGGGCAGCAGAAAAGGCGCAATAGTGGGGATCACTCCCACTGTAATGGGATAGGTAAAGGGACCTTTTTCCCGATCCTTCATTTGATTCAGATCTTCCACCTGCAAGAGGATCGTTCGGGCAATTTCCAGGACTTCCTGGCCGCTGGGGGTAATCAGGACTTTTTTCGTATCGCGCTCGAAAATCTGGATACCCAGATGTTTCTCCAGTTCGCTCAATCCAATACTGAACGCAGATTGACTTACATTACAAAGGCTTGCCGCTTTTCTGAAGTGGAGCGTTTTTTCCGCAGCAAGGGCATATCGGAGCTGTTTGAGTGTAATCATTGAGCACTTCCACGAGTGATTTATATATTTTAAAAAATAGAACATAGATATTAAAAATTTTAAATTTTTATATCAAGAGGGACCGACTATGTTGCAAATACCAAAGGGCAAAAAGCTCGGGGGTTTCATTAATAAAGGAGGCCATAGTGGCGCTTATCAACACCCAGATTAAACCTTTCTCCGCGGCAGCATTTAAAGACGGAGAATTCATCGATGTTTCTGATAAAGACCTCGAAGGAAAATGGTCCATTTTCTTCTTCTATCCTGCAGATTTCACATTTGTTTGCCCGACCGAGCTGGGTGACATTGCTGACAATTACGCAGAATTCCAGGAACGCGGTGCTGAGATTTACTCTGTTTCTACAGATACACATTTTACACATAAGGCATGGCACGATTCTTCCGATACAATCGGTAAAATCAAATACACTATGATCGGTGATCCAACTGGCGAAATCACACGTAATTTCGACGTAATGCGTGAAGGCCAGGGCCTTGCTGATCGCGGTACATTTATTGTCGATCCTGACGGTGTGATCCAGGCAATGGAAATCACTGCTGAGGGTATCGGCCGTAACGCTCAAGACCTCCTTCGTAAACTGAAAGCAGCCCAGTATGTTGCAGCTCACCCAGGTGAAGTTTGCCCGGCTGCCTGGGAAGAAGGTGAAGAAACTCTCGCACCTTCCCTGGATCTTGTTGGCAAGATCTAATGCCCTTCCGGTGGGCTTCTCTTATGGGAAGCCCATCTTTCTCCCCTCAAAATCGTTCGCTTATCCCGTTTCTGAAAGGATTATTCCATGCTGACAAAAGATATTCTGGCATCGCTAAAAAGCTATACCGCAAATTTGAGTAAGACGGTCACTTTTGTCCTGCAAACCGGGACGCATTCCAAGCGGGATGAGCTTAAGAAATTTCTGGAGGATATTGCCGGTGTCTCTGATCATCTTTCCTTTGAAGAGCGGGAGACAGATGGCCTCCTCCGTAGCCCCATCAGTTTCCTTCTTGAAGCTGACAGCGCGGATACGGGCATACAGTTTTCTGGTATCCCAGGCGGACATGAATTTAACTCGCTGATCCTTGCCGTTTTGCAAGCAGGCGGCACGCCCCTTAAGCTGGATGATAGCCTGAAATCAATGGTTGCCAATGTTCAGGGAGACTTACATTTCGAGGTTTTTGTCAGCCTCAGCTGCCATAATTGCCCGGATGTGGTGCAGGCTCTCAATCAGTTTGCGTTGCTCAATCCGAATATCAAATCGGAAACCATTGATGGCGGCCTCTATCAGGGACTGATTAAAGAACGGGATATCCAGGGGGTTCCCAGCGTTTACCTGAACGGCGAGTTGTTCGCCAACGGCAAAGTAACAGCTGCGGAACTGATCGATAAGCTGATGGCACTGGAGCCGGGTATTGCTGCGGCGAATGCCGACAATCAGCTTCCCGTGCAGGATATGGTGATTATCGGCGGTGGTCCCGCAGGTGTAAGCTCCGCAATCTACGGTGCGCGGAAAGGTCTCAAAGTGACTATGATCGCGGATCGGATTGGCGGTCAGGTTAAAGACACCATGGGCATTGAAAATCTGATTTCAGTACCAAAGACAACAGGAACTGAACTTTCCGGTGCCTTGCAGTCTCATATGGATGATTATGACATCACGATTAAGGAGCATCTGAAAGTCACCAATGTGACCAAGGGTGAGTTGAAATCGGTGACCTTGTCCTCAGGTGAAGTGATCAAGGCGAAAACCCTGATCATTGCGACCGGCGCCAAATGGCGTGAGCTGGGTGTTCCGGGCGAGAAAGAGAATATCGGAAATGGTGTGGCCTATTGCCCCCATTGCGACGGTCCTTTCTATAAAGGCAAGGATGTTGCTGTTATCGGTGGCGGCAATTCCGGTATCGAGGCTGCCCTCGACCTGGCCGGTATTGTAAAATCTGTGACGGTGTTTGAATTCCTGCCTGAATTGAAGGCAGATCAGGTACTTATTAATCAGGCGGAAGCCCGGGAGAATATTAATATTCTAAAAAATGTGGCAACTAATTCCATTCGTGCAGAAGGCGGGAAGGTTGACGGTATCAATTATACAGACCGGGACAGTAATGAAAGCCACGCGCTGGATCTGGAAGGGGTGTTTGTGCAAATCGGTCTTGTGCCAAACTCTGACTTCCTGGGCGATCTTGTTGATCGGACATCCTTTGGTGAGATTGTCGTGAATGAAAAATGCCAGACCTCTGAAGAAGGGATTTATGCTTGCGGTGATGTGACAACAGTTCCCTACAAGCAGATTGTCATCGCCATGGGTGAGGGCTCAAAAGCTTCTCTTGCCGCTTTCGAATATTTGCTGATGAACGGCGAAAAACTTGATGCCGCTGTTGCCGCGGAAGAAGCTCTTACGCAAACAGCTAAAGTTGCCTAGGCTGTATCAGGGAATTTCAGGGAAGGGCGCTTTTTAGCGCCCTTTTTTTGGAAATTTTGAACTGCTCACCCTGTTTTCACGACTTATCTTTAGAAAAAGATAAGGGAGGATAAAATGCGTTTTACTTCAAAGCTTTGTGCGGTTCTTTTAAATTTCTTTATTGTTCCGCAGATGCGGGCAGCGTTAGCTGCAGATCTGGGGGCTAGGCAACCCCCGAAACCAGCGTCTTGATCTGAAAAATGTTATCCTGTTAAATTTTATTAACCGGTTAAATATTTCAAATAGTTTAGCTCTGTACTGATTTCATTACGAAATCTGCACAGGTAAGATCCTGTGCTGCAATGCCAAGGGACCGGTAAAGCGTAATTTCCTCATCGCTATCGCGTCCAGCAAGCCCTCCTTTATAAAGGCTGCCGATTTCACCAAGGATATGGCTTTCATTCATTGCACCGGTTTCAAGGGCAGTAATGATTTCCTTTGCCTGGGCAAGGGCGGAAGGTTTGTAATCCACATAGAGGCGGGATTTGAGCACCAGTTCCTCATCGATCTCCTGCATGACAGGCACCGATGCGCCAACCGCATTGACATGAGTTCCCGGTTTGATCCAGCTCCCTTGCAGGACAATGGTTGCTGATGAGGTAACAGTGCAGACAATATCGGCATCCGCTACGGCACTTTGTGTATGGTCAGAGGCGCTAAAGCGAATATCCGGATAGTCTCCTTCAAGATGGCGGATCAGTTTTTCTGCTTTTTCCTTGCTTCGTCCTACAAAGGTTACAGACCGAAGCGCGCGAACCTCATTGATTGCCTTAAGATGCGTCTCAGCCTGCTCCCCGGTTCCGATAATCGTAAGGGAACTGGCATCCTTTCGCGCCAGGGCATTTGTTGCCGCCGCCGTTGCCGCCGCTGTCCTTATGGCTGTGATCGCATCGGCATCAAGAAATGCCGCAGGCTTACCTGTTTCCGTATCAAACATCAGGACAGCACCAATATGAGACGAGAGCCCCTTTGCAGGATTGCCTGGAAACAGACTTAAGACCTTGACCCCATAAAGAGAGGGATCTTTCAAGGCACCCGGCATGACACCGAGTTTATTGGTCCCGTCAATATCCATCACGGTCCGAAGGGGGAGTTCCGCCTTTCCATCCGAAACCCGGATCATGACATCCCGGACAATCTTGATCGCCTTGTCCATGGGAAGGTGTTTGTTGATCTCATCAGCGCTGATCTGGATCATAAATGAACCTCTGTTCCCTCTTGTTCAAACGGATTTTCTGATTTTAATTCAAGTACTTCCTCAAGAATTCTGGTATATTCCTGTGGTCGGGTGACATAGGGAAAATGACTCGCTTCTTTAAAAATGAAGGACCGGGAAGGTTTGACAGTTTTTCGAACCCGTTCGCGCATATCTTCAAAAATCAGATGATCATCCTCGCTTTCAATAGAAAAGCGGGCTTTCGTTGGCAAGGTTTGATCAGGAAGAGGCGGAGCGGTTTTAAGCGCATTTAACCGTGCGCGCATTTCCATTTCCGGGATACGTCCGTTCACTTCCAGCAGTAAAAGCTCAGCAAGGCTTTGATATGGGGAAATACCGTCACACCACTGCGACAAGCCCGCGGTGAAGCCTTTGCGCAGTTGATCAATAGGCACATTCATCAGATCAAGCGCATAAGGCATCCGCTCTTCCATGCCAGTGGTATCGGAAAGGGTATTGGCTGCGACTATCCCGCTCACCAGTTCCGGATAGGTGCCCGCTACATATTGCGCCATATAACCGCCGAGGGAGGAGCCGAGAATAACCGCGCCCTCAAGTTCAAACCGTTTGATCAGGTTTGCGATATCTTCCCCCCATACCTTGACGCCGCCACTTTCGGGATAGGAAAGAGACAGGATCCTGGCACGGCCTTTAAGGGCCTCTATCTGTTGCCAGAAAATATCAGACCGCCCAAGGGTGCCTGGGATCAAAACAAGGGCAGGGCCGTTCTCGCCGATGCGTAACCCGCCCCAGTCCCGTCCGTTGACAATATAGCGCTCTTCCGAGTGATTGGCCGAGAACCGGTCTCTGTCATTGATAAGTGCGTTACTCATTAAAAGGATCCTCGGTTTTGGGCCAGAAGTTATCATCCCTTTTTGTATAGGGGATGGAGGTGTAATCAGGCGGAATGGCCCCGGGTCCTGATATCTGGATAATCTCGGAGGCTATGGGAGCAAAACCCGCATAGAAATGCTGGGATGATTTCACAACAACGGTTTTCATCTGATCGAGATCGATCCCAAGATCCGTAAAGGCAGAGGGATGAAAAGTCTGGCTGCGTATATCACTTAGGACCAGATGCACACCATCCACTTCCAGCCAGACACAATTACCAAGGGGCATGGCGGTTTCGCCCATCATCTGACTGACATCTGAAGCGACGGCCCGAACAGTTGCGAAAAGATCCACCGGATCG
>JAKSCD010000415.1 GCA_022360775.1 Sneathiellales bacterium
ATTATTGTCGAACGGGATGCAAAGCCCGCTGATACGGGACCAAGAAAAGGAGTTCCCCAGGGACATCATATCCACGTTCTCCTCAATCGGGGGGAACAGATCCTGGAAGAACTGTTTCCAGGTTTTAAGGACGCCTTGCTGGAGAAGGGATCTGTAACCGCTACACTTGGCGAAGATGTTCGCTGGTATCTTGCCGGTCGCTGGATGCCGTCTTTTGAAGGGGGAATGGTATCCTTCTTTCAATCACGCCCTTTTCTGGAGGAACTTCTTCGGGGGTTTGTTGCTAAAATCCCAAATATACGCTTTCTCTATGAAACAGCGATTGAAAATCTCGACATTCATAAGGAGCAAAATAAAGTCTCGTTTCTAACGCTCGCCAGTAAAAGGGATGGCAAGACGCACTCCCTTGAAGCTGATTTCTATCTGGATGCAATGGGACGTGGCTCACCGCTCAAACAGTTTCTTGAGGCGGCTTCCCGTGACTTGCCTCCCGAATCAGTTGTTGGTGTGGATTTCGCCTATGCGAGCGCTTTTTTTGAAATTCCGGAAGAGATCAGCCCGGATTGGAAAGTTGTGCTGATTTATCCAAAAGCGCCGGATGAAACCCGCGCGGCAGCTATTGTTCCCGTTGAAGGCAACAGATGGCTTGTGACAGCCGCAGGCTATAACGGGGATCATCCGCCCTTGGATCCGGAAGGGTATATCGAGTTTATGCGGTCATTATCCCAGCCGGATGTCTATGACGCGATCAGGTCAGCACGGTTAATCGATAAGATCAGGCCTTTCAAGTTTAAAGCCGGCATTCGCCGTCATTTTGAAAAATCAAACCCTCTTCCGGATAACATGCTGGTCATTGGTGATGTCATCTGCAGTGCCAACCCGTTTTTTGGTCAAGGGATTGCCGCGGCAGCCCAGGAAGCAAAAATTCTGGAAAAAATATTTAAAAACAATGGTGTAGTGGGTGTATTGGAAAACGCTTCTGTGCGAGATGATTATTTTTCTGATATCGCAGGAATTCTCAATATCTCCTGGGGACTTGCCATTGGCGAGGATCTTAAATATCCCTCGACAACCGGGCAGAAGCCATTTGGCTTTACTGCGAGCCGTTGGGTGAAGGATCGAATTATGTCGTCAGACGATCCGGAAGTTGCCAAGCAGTTTTATAATGTCATGCATTTTGTTGACCCGCCACAATCGCTCTTTAAACCCAGAGTATTGAAATCGGTTTTACTCGGGTCATCATAAATTTTATTTCTGATTTCATCGTTTTTGGAAGAGAAAGGAAAGAAAACGAAATTAATCCGAGAGTAACGGATAAAATTTGTTAAGATTCTATTTACCTTTGGTCAATAGGGTCTAATTCGGCGCAAAGGGTACAGACTCCTAGTCGCGAAAATGGGGCTGACTTATTAGGTATGTTTACTGATCGGCTTGCCGACTATTTCGGTAGCGGCAAAACAAAAATGAACTATTTCACCTTGCGATTTGCCGATCGCGAGGAAGAAAGAAAACATCATGAGGCAGAGCTGAGTAAAGCTTTGCCAATCATGAGGCTTGCCCTGATCGGTGCCGTTTTTATTTACATCGCCTTTGGTTTTCTAGATCCCTTTGTCATCCCGGAAGTCCTGTTTGAAGCACGTGTAATCCGCTTCGGGATTGTCGTTCCGATCTTCATCGCTGCTGCTTTTGCTACTTTTCTTGTTGCCACATCCCGCTACGCCCAGCTCATAGCTGCTTTTTGCATGCTGGTTTCAGGCGGCGGCGTGATTGCAATGATTGCCCTGGCTGACCCGGTTGGCGGCGAAACCTATTTTGCCGGCCTTGTACCGGTCATGATCTATTGTTGCTGTGTCCCGCCGGTTAGATTTCTCTATGCCCTGTCAGTGACGCTTATTCTGGTCGCGCTCTATGAACTGACGGTGCTTGTGATCAATCCAGCCCCGATGAATATTGTGCTGGAGAACAACTTCTTCCTGGTTGTTGCTGCGCTGATGAATATTTTCGCGAGCTATATTCAGGAACTTGCCCGGCGCAGGGATTTCATCAACATGCAGTTGCTTGAAAAGGAACGGGCCCGTTCTATCATTCTCGCCGATGAAGCCCAATCTGCAAACCACGCTAAATCCGAGTTTCTTGCTATTATGAGCCACGAGCTCAGGACACCCTTGAACGCCATTATCGGGTTTTCGGAAATACTCGAAAAAGAGATGTTTGGTCCATTGGGGACGCCGCAATATAAAGAATATTCAGAAGACATCAAAACCAGTGGTCAGCACCTATTGGCCATTATCAATGATATTCTGGATCTGTCCAAAGCTGAAGCTGGAAAACTGACTTTGCAGGAGCAGGAACTGTCTCTCGTCAATGTCATAAATTCGACGCTTCGTATCATTCGGGATAAAGCCGCTGAAAACGGTGTTCGAATAGCATTTGATATTCCACCCGGTGATCAGATCGTGAACGCGGACAGTCGTCTTCTGGCGCAGGTTTTCCTTAATGTGTTGTCTAATGCTGTAAAATTCACCCCCAAGGGTGGCTCTATCGCGATTAGCTTTAAGCAGTTTGAAGATGGGGGGCTTGATGTTCGCATTGAAGATACCGGTATCGGTATTGAAGCGAAGAATATCGAGAAAGTGTTTGCGCCCTTCGTTCAGATTGAAAGCAGCCTTGCAAGAAATTATGAAGGTACGGGCCTTGGTCTTCCGCTTTCAAAGAATGTTATGCAACTCCATGGCGGTAGCATCACTCTGGAAAGTGAGCTGGGCCAGGGAACAATAGCGCATATTTATTTCCCGCCGGAGCGGTACCGGTATCTGCCACCCGCAGAGGAGGAGCCTCTCCTCCATGCGCGCGCCTGATTATTCGGGCTTTGTGACAAACAGGATGTGACAATGTCCGGTGGAATCGGCCACAACTTTTCTTGTCGCATTATCAGGCAGCTTTCTGGCCATCGCCAGCATCTCTTCTTCGCTGCGATATTCCAGCTGCCAATCGGTAATAAATTCAACCTGCCATTCAAGACTGGTATCTGAAT
Organism: Sneathiellales bacterium; assembly: GCA_022360775.1. Lineage (GTDB taxonomy): Bacteria > Pseudomonadota > Alphaproteobacteria > Sneathiellales > Sneathiellaceae > Sneathiella. Next base: position 3,035 of record JAKSCD010000415.1, read on the forward strand.
CCTTCATACTGCCGATCATCAAGGTTCCGCCAGGCTTGAGGTTTTTGTAGAGATCACTCACCATCCGCTGGGCGCGCTTGTCCGAAAGATAGTCCACAAGGCCAACCGCATAGATAACATCCTGCGCCTCAAGCTTTTTAAACAGATTACCCGCTGCCAGAAACTCTATGAAGGTTGCATGAAGACATTCAACAGAAGCACGATTATCCAGCCGAACCACTTCCGGATAGCAGTTTTTATAGGCGTAATCGAGAGCACCATGGTCCTGGTCAATCAGTGTAAAATGGACTGACATTGGAAGTGCATGTCCTTTCAGGAAATTTGCCGCTTCCTGAGCAGGTCCGCATCCCAGACTGGCAACTCGAAAAGTCTCCAGGCCTTTTGTATTGGCTTTCAAAGAAAGCTCAGCCAGTTTCTGTTTGACCATTGTCATTCGGGTTGCAATGAATTCACCGGTTGAAGTTCCCAGCTTATGACAGAGCTTCTCATAGGCTGTATCGCCGAGCAGGGACAGATTATAGGCGAAGTTCATTACCTCGAAATCCCCGGGATATCCAAGGGGCTTTGCGTAGGCTCGCCACCAGCTCATTCCAGAGGTGAGCTCCGGGGTCAGTGTTTTTTCTGTATAGTGTTTTGCCGCTTTAACCGCCTCCGGATTGGATCGGATTGCATTTAACTCGACCATGCCGCGACGGGAAATCTCTTTCCACCGGATGTGAACCTGTTGCTCACATTCCAGGATGACTTCCTGGATACGCTGTTCGCGTCTCGGTGTATCTGCAGGAAGATCATTTTCGACTTTTTCCAGTGTTTCCCGTGTGGATCGAAGCAGATAAATTGCGTCGGAAATCACGGATTTGAAGCCTTCCGAAACATCTGTCGAAAGATCTTTCAGGCCGGCTTTGATATGATGCTGCAGGGCAAGATCATCATGATGTTCCAGAATGCTCTGGATATCCAGATATCCCTTTGTCAGTTCAAGCGCTATTTTCTGGTTTCCGTCATGAGGCTCTACACGACAGATCTTCCCTTTACCCTGGAAAATTTCATTGGGCCCCAGCTTCAGCTTAACCGGTACATCCTGGTCAAGATCCCCCGACCATTCAGCTTCATCGGGGCTGACAAAACTGAGCCCGCTCATGCTCAAGTCATAAACTTCAAAGGACTTGTCATTGACATCAACAACTGCAGAGATGTCCTGCATCACTACCGATGCGCGAAAACGTTCCGCTCTATAGAATACCCGCCTACCTTCACCACCTGTGAGTTCTTCGTAATGTTTCATCTTACTTCTACTCTCACTA
>JAKSCD010000330.1 GCA_022360775.1 Sneathiellales bacterium
CACCGATACGCGAAGATCCTGTTTCAAAATAGATCACCGCATCCGGTTTCACATTTGCAGCCTGGCTGCCATATGCGGGGGCACCTGTCCGACCCTGTACAGCGTTACCATATCCTACTGCAACCGGCTGGTTGTAGGCATCGCGAACGACTTTTGGGACAGCAACTGCATTTGTATTAAGCGGTCGCACCGGATAAGACTGGAACTGTGTGTTCGCAGGCAGTGTTGTTGTTGTCGCCGCAGAGGCGTTCAATTGTTGCTGGTAAACACTATTAACACCGGTACCGCTGATAACGGTTGTACCGGTTCCAGGTGCAATTTGGGCATAGGCCTGGGTCTGAGATGTCACTGGTGCCCCATCGGGCATCAACTTGACCCCTGGCTGCCCAGGTGCTGTTGACCTTGCGATCGGGCTAACCGTTGCAGGTGCCGGTACGGGTACAGGCTTTGCTATCTCCGCTGAATTTACTTGCGGAGACGGTGCGGCGGTAACAGCAGGACCAGGTTGAACCGTCGCTGCAGTTGCTGGTTGAACAGGCGCGACAGATTGAGACGCTGGTGCTGGCGGACGGGGCGCAACCTGCTGTGCGGTATCTGCTCGCAGTTTTTCATCCGTATATTCAGCGTTCTGGCGATCCGCCTTCAACCCTTCTTCAATTGTTTTTGCTTCCTGAATGGAAACAGTTTTTCCGGCTTCTTCCGGGACATCACCCAGTTTTGGATATTCTGTTTCGGGCTGTTCAATTTGTTCAGGACGGGCGGCATCCCCTTCCCCCTCAAACCAGTTGCCCGGATTGACCCAGTCCGGTGTTGAACAACCGGCGACCAACAGCATGGATGTTACGATTGCAATTTTTGAAGTCCCTTTTTTCAGGGTCTCCAATGGTAACGAAGTGGAGATCTGCATATTCACCATTTTCTATCGCCTGTAACCTGCTTTTCTTCTTTCGGGCACGGCCCTGACCGGGGCATCAATCTGCTTCCCGGTTATTTCCAACTATTTCTGAATAACTTAAAGCACATAGGGGAGAATTCCGCAATCATTTCGACACAGTGCCAAGAAAAAGCCTCATAAATTCCTTTTTTTAGATGTACCAGATCCAGCATTTGATAAACTGGTCTAAAGGTTAGCAGGCGACAAGCGCAACCAGGGGCAAGGCAATGACGAAAGACCAAGATACTCCGACACCAGCTGAACTCGTTGAAAACTCCAAAGAGTTTGCTGAAAATTTCGCGACCATCACGCAGAAGAGCCAGGATCTGATAACAGAATTTTTCAATAGTCAGAAAAATGCTGAATTTGATCCCGATCCTTTAAATATCGGTGGCGCCTTCCTTGATCTTGCCAATCGGATGGCTGCAGACCCCGCCAAGATGATCAATGCACAGGTCGCTCTCTGGCAGGGCTATATGGATATCTGGCGATCCATGGCAGAAAAAGGATCTGAAGCAACGAAAGCGGTGATCGAACCGGAAAAAGGTGACAAACGCTTCCGTTCAGATGAATGGAACCAGAATCAGATTTTCGACTATATCAAACAGACCTATTTGCTGACGTCAAAATGGATTAATGACACGGTTGCCGATGTGGATGGTCTGGATGATCGGGCACGGCACAAGGTTGATTTCTATACCCGGCAATATACGGACGCCATGTCCCCTACCAATTTCTTCTGGTCCAATCCGGATGTGTTGAAAAAAACCATGGAAACGAAAGGTGAGAACCTGATCCATGGCCTTGAAAACATGATCAACGATATGAAACAGGGCGGCGGACAGCTCAATCCCCGCATGGTTCCCGATAATGTTTTCGAAGTTGGAAAGAATATTGCTGTCACCCCGGGCAAGGTTGTTTTTCAAAACGACATGATGCAGCTTCTTCAATATGAACCAACGACTGAAAAGGTTTATAAAAAGCCGCTGCTGATTACCCCGCCCTGGATCAATAAATTCTATATTCTGGATCTCAAGCAGGAAAACTCCTTCATCAAATGGTGCGTCGATAAGGGATACACGGTTTTTGTTATCTCCTGGATCAATCCGGATGAACGACATATCGAAAAAACCTTTGAAAGCTATATGTCCGAAGGCATTCTTGCCGCCCTTGACGCGATTGAAGAGACAATTGGTGAAAAAGAGGTTTCTGCCATTGGATATTGTATTGGCGGAACTCTCATGTCTGCCACCCTCGCCTATCTGGCCGCGATCGGAGAGAACCGGATAACGGCCTGCACTTTCTTTGCCGCGCAAACGGATTTCGAGGATGCCGGGGAGCTCCTGCTGTTCACAGATGAAGAGCAAATCCTGATGATCGAGCGTAAAATGAAGGCCGCCGGCTTCCTGGAGGGGAAGAATATGGCGACAACCTTCAATATGCTTCGCTCCAATGACCTGATCTGGTCATTTGTGATCAATAACTATCTGATGGGCAAGGACCCGATGCCTTTTGATTTGTTGTTCTGGAATTCAGATACAACGAATATGCCACCGAAAATGCACAGTTTTTATCTGCGCAATATGTATCAGCGAAATCTCCTTCAGGAACCTGGCGGCCTGACTTTGGGTGGACAGGAAATAGATCTTGGAAAAATCAATATTCCCATCTTTGTGCAGGCAAGCCGGGAAGATCACATCGCCCCGTATGAATCCGTTTTCAAATTGACGAAAATGGTCTCGGGCCCTGCAGAATTCATGCTGGCCGGTTCGGGACATATTGCAGGCGTGATCAATCATCCTGATGCCAAAAAATACCAGCATTGGACCAGCAGCTCGAAGAAGAAATATGACAAGGCTGCTGACTGGCTCAAGGAGGCTGAAGAACATCCGGGCTCCTGGTGGCCGCACTGGCATAAATGGCTGTCGAAAAAGTCAGGCGCGAAGGTTCCGGCACGAGATCCTGCAAAAGGCAAGCTGAAGCCCATTGAAGAAGCACCGGGAAGCTATGTGAAAATCAAAGCCAAATCCGGCAATACGGAATAACGGCTAGTCTTCAATTTCTGATTTGTAGACCTGTGCCAGTCCAGCATAATGATTGGCGCCGCTGGTGAGGTTCTTCTGCTGCTCTTCCGTCAGATCACGGATATATTTAGCAGGCGTCCCTCCCCAAAGTTGCCCGGAAGGCACGCGCTTGTTGGGTGTGAGAAGGGCTCCAGCGGCAACCATGCCCCCGCTTTCAACAACCGCTCCGTCAAGAACGGTAGCTCCCATTCCGACAAAACTTCCATTTTCCAATGTACAGCCATGAATGATGCAGTTATGGCCCACCAGGACATCATCCCCGATAATAGTCGGGTGGGTTCCGTTGGACACATGGATCACCGTGCCATCCTGGATATTGCTGCGTTTGCCGATACGGATGTAATTCACATCCCCGCGGACAACACAGTTAAACCAGATACTGGAGCCTTCATCGATTTCCACATCACCGATGACATCTGCAGAAGGCGCCACGAAGACGCTTTCATGCAGTTTTGGTGTTGTTCCCTTGAAAGGCAGGATATTCTTTTTTGTCATTATTTTCTCCCTTACGGGAATAGAGGCGCCTGTTCCAGGCCAAGCGTTTCCTCAAACCCGAACATCAAGTTCATATTCTGTACAGCCTGACCACTGGAACCCTTTACCAGATTATCGATGGCGGCAATAACGGTTGCGCGGCCCGGGATCCGGTCTTCCAGCGCGTTCAAAACGCACAGGTTCGATCCCCGAACCATTTGTGTCTGGGGAAGTGCACCGGGTTTTAAAAGCCGTACGAAAGGTTCATTTTCATATTGCCCGTTAAAGGCATCCCTAAGATCGTCTACCGTCTTCCCGTTTGCCAGTTTCAGATGGCATGTCACCAGCTCTCCCCGGCTCATCGGGATCAGGTGAGGCACAAAATTCACCCGAATATCGTTCGCCGGTACATTTGCCGATTTGGCGATTTCCTGTTCGATTTCCGGGGCATGCCGGTGTTTTGCAACACTATAGGGGCTTAATCCTTCACCTGCTTCACTAAAGAGCGTATTTTGCTTCAGCCCTCTGCCTGCGCCGGTAATGCCTGATTTGGCATCGATAACGATGTCATCGGGATCAATAAGACCATGCGCAACAAGGGGCAGCAAGGCAAGCAATACTGCCGTTGGATAGCAGCCGGGACAGGCGACCAGCCGGGCTGATGTCACATCCTCCCGGTTCAGTTCTGTAAGACCGTATACCGCTTCTTTTTGCAGATCCATTGCCCGATGCTCATGGCCGTACCATTCGGCATAGGTGTCCGCATCGCGCAACCTGAAATCAGCAGACAGATCGATGACTTTCACTTTTGCAGGCAATGACGCAATTATTTCCTGTGTTGTTCCATGCGGCAAGCCGCAGAAAACCACATCGACATCTTCCCAGTTGGCGTCTGCAACGGAGATCATGTCCGGCAGGCCATATCCGCCCAGATGAGGATAGACCTCCTCCACCGGCTGCCCTGCTTTTCTGTCCGCAGTGAGCAGGGTGAGCTCAACCCCGGGATGCCGAAGAAGCAACCGCATGGCTTCTGCACCGGTATAGCCACTCGCGCCAAGAATACCGGCCTTAATTACTTTGGATGATGTTGTCATTTTTAAATGCCGGGCTTTACACGATCCCGGTCCCTTTCGAAATTATGTCTTTAAATAGGATTGGTGTTCGCCCCGTAATGCCTTGTCTGCAAACCAGATCAAAACATTGAGGTCAAAATTTTCGCGGGCCTCCTCGTCCATTCGGAGTCGGCCTCGCTTCAATCCAGACAGAATTTCCTTCTGTGCTTTTCTCAAGAGCGCATTTCGAACAGAACCACGCACATCCAGCTGATCGTTCATTTCTTCAATCAGCTCATCCCCGTTCAAGCGATGCGTATAGTCTTTGATCTGCAGCTCAAAACGTCCTTCGGTATCCAGCGTGATACCAAGGTCAGCTACAGTCAATTCTTCCGCATTTTTGATCGGGTAGTCCATTTTCCTGTTCCAGTTCATCCCTGAAGGGAATGATGTCTTACACCAAATCAGGAGTGGCGCAAAGGTTTCTCGTAATAATATTCTGTGGTATTCGAAAGATCATTCAGGGTTCGGGTTTCTTTTCCCCCGACAAACCCCCGCTTTTCATAAAGACGATGGGCATTGGTAAAACGGGTATCCGTCCAGAGGATAATTCGGGTGCATTCGGCGCGATTTTCAAGCGCTTCATCCACAAAATTGCACAGCGTACTGGCAAGGCCCTGCCTGCGAATATCTCCATCCACATAAAGATGCTTTATTTCCGCATCACGGCCTTCAAGCGTATACCCGATAGATCCGATCAGAACACCGCCCTTTTCGGCAACCCAGAATTCACCGTTTTTTTCATCAAAATAGCTCGCAATGGCGCGAAGCTGTGGCTCCTCTGCATCCACATCCAGGATACAGCCTTCATATTCCTGATAGCATTTATCGATCAGGGCAATCAGGCCTTCGGCGTCGGAGTCTTTGGCTTTACGATAGGAAATTTCAGACATGATACATTTGCGCAAGAAATTGAGAATATCCTGCACTATACGAATTGCTGCCTGAAATTAAAGCCCCATCGTTGCGCTCAGTTCCTGCTCAGCCGCTTTTGCGGCTTTTTCCTGTCGAAGCTGGGCCATTCTCTCTTTTTGCTTCAGAAATTCATGCACCAGTGCTCCTGTAAGGGTAACGGCAATGATAATCACCGCAAGGGCACTGAGATCGGGCTGGGTTCCCATCCGCACTTTACCGGCAAGCACAGTTGTTAAAGTGCTTTCCGCCTGAATAGTAAACACGGTCGTATTGTAATTTTCGAACGATGTCAGGAAAGCCAGCACTGCTGCCGAGAAAATAGCAGGCCTTAGAAACGGGATCAGGATTTTCCAGAACACCTGGACATGAGTTGCCCCAAGATCAAGGGCTGCCTCTTCCTGGGTTTTATCAAACCGGGCGAGACGGGCGAGGAAAACCAGCATGCAATAAGCCGAAATAAAGGTGGACTGCCCGACAATAGTCAGCCACATCCCGTTGTAAAACAGGCTTTCATATTCAGCATTAACTGCTGTCCCCATCCGGTCCCAGAAAACCAGTGTCGAGATACCGAGAATTACACCGGGCGTCAGAACCGGTGACACCACAACCATATAATAATAGGGGCGCACCCGTTCATAAATCTGCGTCATCATCAAAGCGGCCGCAAGCCCGATGGGAACAGAAATACAGACCACTCCCAACCCGATCCAGAGACTGTTGGTCAGGCCATCAATCATCTGATCATCCTGCAAGAGCTGGACAAACCAGGCTGTTGTGAACCCTTCCCAGGGGGTTACTTGCGGGAAGGATGTCGCATTAAAGGCGGTCACTCCCATAAGAAGAAGCGGCCCGAACAGATATCCAAAGAAAAGCAGAATATAAAAGCCGATCATAAAGCGCATAACAGTTCTTGAGGTCATTTTGTAATCTCCCCAAGGGTCACTTTAAAGATCTTCATAACCGTCATCACAAAGGCGATACAGGCAATCAGAAGCACGAAGGCATAGGCGGATCCTTGCGGCCAGTTACCGCCTGTGTTGAACCATTGATAAATTACCTGCGTGAACCAGAGACTACTGGGCCCTCCCAGGATTTGCGGGGCTGCAAGCGCACCGGCGGAGAGCATAAAGACCATTGTGCAGGCAGACGCGATACCGGGTTTCGCATGAGGAATAACCACACGCCAGTGAATACGCCACCAGGGCGCTCCAAGATCACGGGCGGCTTCAATCTGATTATGATCAAGGCTTTCAATGGCATTGTAGATCGGGAAAATCATCAGCAGGATATAAGCATAGCTTAACCCTGCATAAAGCCCGACATCCGCCCTTAAAAAATCAAAAGGCTCATCCCAGATCCCGAGATAAATCAGGAAGCTGTTGATCACACCCCCGGTGCCGAACAGGATCCGAAAGGCGAAGGCCCGCAGAATTTCATTAACCCAGAAAGGGACGATCAGGGCGAGAACCAGAAGCCGTGCCTGCCCTCCCTTTGCAACCTGGGCCATATAATAGGCAATCGGATAGCAAAGCGCGAGATCCAGCAGCGTGACAAAAATACTGGCCAGCATGGTTTTCAAAAAGACAGACAGATGCAGCCAGTTTAAAAGCTCCTCATCTGTCTCGCGGCCAAAAATCAGATATTCATAATTTTTAAGAGTGTGAACATCTTTGGGACCACCAACCTCCGCGAGCGGCAAGTTATTCCTGAAGGAAAAATCAACCATATAAAGCTGCGGTAAAATGATCATAAAGACCATCCAGGCAACAACAGCAAGGATCAGGTAAAGAGAAAGAAAAGCGCCATTTTTGCGAACAAAATTTACAGCCGAGACCGCAGACCAGAGATGTCCCGCCTTTCGCTGGATGAGAGGCTGCAGCAGGAGTGCCAGCAGAACGGCCGTGAAGACGATTAAAAAATCATTCATCCGCCAGATCCCCGATGGGCAACGCAACAGCCTGCTCAGCATCAAAATTTACAGTGGTGAGCAGACCTTGAGAAAAATGCTGCCCGTCCCCTGTATTGGGAATAGATGCAATAATAGGTTTCTTTGACGGACCGCGTAAGGAGATCAGCTTGACAGATCCTTCAAATGCTTCCGCAAGAACAGGGGCAGTAAAGGAGTTCTCGGAAGGGAGCGATCCCTCTCCCTCACCAGCGCCCACCGAAAGCTTCAGATTCTCGGGCCTGACGAAGGCATAAGCCTCCTCACCCACTTTTAATTTTCCAAGATTTCGGGCCCTGACCTTGGCTATCCCGCAATCCATTGTGACAAATTCTGTGCTCACGGACAGGACTTTTCCCATCAGGGGGTTATTCTCCCCGACGAAAGAGGCAACAAAGGCCGTTTGCGGATGATCATAGACACTGTTTCCATCTCCAACCTGCTGAATACGCCCTGCACTCATAACGGCAATCCGGTCAGACATGGTCAGCGCTTCACCCTGGTCATGGGTGATATAGATGAAGGTAATCCCGACGCGTTTTTGAATTTCGCGAAGTTCGGTGCGCATATGCTGGCGCAATTTCAAATCAAGGGCGGATAAAGGCTCATCAAGCAGAAGAACTTCCGGTTCAACAGCAAGTGCCCGCGCGATCGCAACTCTCTGGCGTTGCCCGCCGGACAGTTCCGATACCAGCTTGTCTCCCTGCCCTTTCAAGGCAATCAGGTCCAGAAGCTGATTGGCCTTATCCCGGCGGGCGAGCTTGTTGAGCCCGCGAACCTCCAGGCCAAAGGCAATATTTTCTGCGACTGTCATCAAGGGAAAAAGAGCAAGATTTTGAAAGATAAGGGCGGTTTGCCGCTTGTTAGGCCCAATCCCTCTCATATCCTTTCCGCCGATCCGGACCTTGCCTTCCGTGGGATCGTTAAAGCCGGATATGGCTCGCAATATTGTCGTTTTGCCGCATCCGGAAGGCCCAAGAAAGCTGAAAAACTCTCCCCCTTCTATTTTAAGATGCGCATCATTTACGGCGGTGAAGTCACCAAACCGTATGGTCAGGTGATCCAGTTCTACATCTGCACTCATTGAAATACTCCGGAAATGTCCCGAAGACCTTTGGCCTTCGGGACCCAAGCCCCCTGTTCACAAGCAACGCTCGCGCTGCTTTGCCTTATGCCGCAACAAATTTGTCGCGATACTGGTTCCGGATTTCAGCATACCAGGATGGGGTTGCAGGCCATGGCCACAATTTATCAAGTGCATCGCCGGGATAGGCAGAGGCAAACGCTTTTTTACTGTCTTCTGTCAGATGGTTTGAGGCGCCAGCCGCAACGGAATTATATCCGGTTTCATTGGCGAGCAATCCGCCCATTTCCGGCATATTCGCAAATTTGATAAATTCGTAAATCGCATCTGTATTGCGCGCGCCCACAGGAATTGCAAGTCCGTCAACCCAGGTGAAGGCCCCTTCCTTCGGCGCCATAAAGCGAACCGGCTTTCCTTCCTTGAACAATCGCAGCGGCGGTCCGTCCCAGGTTTGCCCCATAACCACACCGTTCTGCATGAACCCGTTGATCTGGCCATCCGCATCATTCCAGAACTGCTTGATCCACGGTTTATGCTCGACAGCAAATTTTGTGATCTTATCCCAGATTTTGCGCATCTTTTCTTCAGTCTCATACGCCTCGATGAAAGGAGGAAGATCCCCTGTTCCCTCAAGATAGCGGCCAATACCTGCCATCATGGAATGCGGCCGCCCCATGACCTTGCCTTTCATTTCGGGTGACCAGAGATCACCGTAGGAAAGCTTGCCGTAATCTGTGGTGTATTTATCAGTGCGATAGGCCATCGCCTCGGTGCCCCAAAGGAAGGGAAGATGTCTGGGCTTGCCATCCCAGGAGAATTTCTCTGAAATACCGAGCATGGAAGGAAGGATTGAACCGGTATCGACCTTGTTCATATCAATTGTTCCAAGCAGTCCCAGATCCTGCCACTGGCTCCCCCGGTCATTTGTCGGGCTGATCAGATCAAAGCCCCGTCCCTTGGTTGCTTTCAGTTTATTGAGCAGTTCTTCATTCGAACCATAGGGCGTATGCTTGATGGAGATACCTGTCTTGGCTTTAAATTTTTCCCTGAAGGATTTCGGCAGATAATCGGACCACATCATTATATTGATACTGCCGGAGGAGGAAAACGCATCCTCGACGACCCATGGTCCCAATGCCGCTGCGGATCCCAGTAAAGCTGCACTTTTCAACACATTCCTTCTGCTATGCGCTTTTGCTGCAATTACTGTTTTTTCCGCCGAAATTTGAGATTTAGTTTTTTTAATCATCTGCCACTCCCTGTCTGAGATCACGTCATCTCACGTGTAAGAATTTGAAAAACTTCTACTTTTCTCCTTACCTAAAACGATTTCCACCCTTGAGAAAACCGGGAAACACCCCTCCTAGGAAGGTTTGAAACGCCAACATCTCGTTTTTGGTTTATTAATTAAAAAAATATTACGCATAACGAATGGTTTGGCTCAAGAAAAATCTCACATATAAACTCTGCGGCAATGTGATTTAAAAAAAGCGCAATAAAAAAGGCGGCCAAAGCCGCCTCTTTCGATATCAAATTTCTAAATCTATCAGAGCAGTTTTAATTGCTCAGCAGAAGTTTTTCCATTGCGGCCCGGTACGAGTTCATATTCAATTTTCTGATTTTCCTGCAAGGAAGTCAGGCCAGCTTTCTCAACTGCTGAAATATGTACAAATGCATCTGGTCCACCGGCTTCAGGTTCAATGAACCCATATCCTTTAGTTGCATTAAACCATTTCACGGTGCCTGTAGCCATAGTCTTAGTCTCCCGGATACCCGATATGTCGATTTAGGGTAGTATTGGGTATCCATTATCTTCAAAAATAAATCGACAAGCTTATGACATAGGAATGTTGCGACAATATTGCAAAGGGAAGTTTTGTATTTCTTGCATGTTTTATTTTCGAAGATTAGACTTTTGCAACAGTTGGAGACGTTAAATGCCTGAAATATCTGCAATCCTTCTATTTTTATCGACAGCCTTCCTTTTGACCGTCGCACCGGGTCCTGACATCGTTTATGTGGCAATGCGCGGCCTTGCACAGGGTTGGAAGGCCGGATTGGTTGCCGCTTTCGGTCTTGTTACAGGTATTTTCGTCCATATTGCGCTTGCTGCTTTTGGCCTTTCAGCCATCCTTGCGTCCTCACCTGTGCTGTTCAGCATCATCAAATATGCAGGTGCAGCCTATATTATTTATATCGGGTGGCAGATTGCCCGTTCAGGTCCGGTTAGTCTTTCCGGTGATACCGATTCTTTCCGTCTTTCGCGTATTTTTCGCCAGACCATCCTGATGAATATCCTCAACCCGAAAGTCGCCCTCTTCTTCCTCGCCTTTCTGCCGCAATTTGTCGATACCAGTTCGGAGCATGCAACCTTTCAGTTCCTTCTCTTTGGCGTTCTCTTTCAACTGGTGGCCCTTCTGATTATGGGCAGTGTCGGAATTTTCTCAGGTGCCCTCGCTGCAAGGCTGAATAACAATTCCGGTAATGGCACGCTGCTTACAAAATTTGCAGGCTCCGCCGTCATGGCCCTCGGCGCGTTTATTCCGGCGCAGGAGCTTTGGGATTTCATTACAGAAAACTAGAGACCTCATGAAAACTGAAATCGATATCAGTCGCTGGCAACGATCCTCCGTTTATTCCTTTTTCAGATCTGTCAGCCATCCCCACATGTCTGTGACCGCCGATATTGATATCACCCGATTTATGACAGAGGTAAAACCGCACGGAATCTCCACTTTCAACAGTGTTCTTTTTGCCATTATGAAAGCTGTCAATTCTATTGAGGAATTCAGGTATCGGTTCAGCGGCGACGAGGTCTACCAGTATGACGTGACCCACCCCTCAATCACTGTTCCCATTCATGAAAACCAGTTCGCTTTTTGCGAAATCCTGTTTTCACACAACTGGGAAACTTTCAATCGGAACTGTCTTCAGGCTATAGAAAAAGCAAAGCAGCAAAAGAGTTTACAGGAAAATAGCCCGTCAGATATGTGGACCTATTTAACCTGCGCCCCCTGGCTTCATTTTTCGGCGCTCACCCATCCCCATAATGGCCCGGACGATGCCATACCCCGCATCGCCTGGGGCAAGTTCACCCGGAACGGGGAAAACTGGACAATGCCACTCAATGTTCAGGCGCATCACGCCCTCATGGATGGATATCATGCAAGCCAGCTCTTTTTGGTGACCGAGGAAATCCTGAAAACCGAGAAATTCTCTCTTTAGGCGAGAGAAATAAATATTTCGCTGTCGACCTGTACCTTGCTGACCTGGTCTTCGCGCGCGATCCGCGCTTTTGTCGGTTCAAAGTTATTTGTCTGGAAAATAAGCCGGTTTCTTATCCCGTCCCTGTTTGTTGCAGGAAAGCCGACAGAAATGCTCCCGAAAACAATTCCTGATTCTGTGTGCCCCAGAGTCTTGCCAATCATACCGCAAGGCTCACGCAGCATTTTCCGGAAGGTTTTCAAGAGTTTTTCAAGCTCTTCCGGGCCCCAAAGCCCCTGAAGATTCTGGTCTGTATAATCCCGGCCGATCTTGTCCACAAGTGCTGTTCCCATCAGGCGACAGATAACCTCTTCGTCATTGCTCAACTCATAGATTGCAATTCCTGGTAACAGATGCCTGATATCCGCTGGATTGAAATCAGCTTGCCTTGGAACACCTTCCTTTGCAGGAAGACTGCGCCAGTATCTGGCAAACTCCGACGCCTCATCAGTCAACCAGTCGACTTCCCGAAAATCGATCATACAACCCCTCACCCCAATAACGAGTGACTTAAGACATAATGCATAAAATTTGCTCAATCAACAGTAAAGCGATTTGTACCAGAACAAATTAAGCCAATGTGAGAGACAAAATGGCAGATTTTAAACTCACGCATTCAAATCTCTCGAGGTCGCCCTGTCGTATTTTTAACCTCTTTGTTCTTTTTTCAGAGGTTATAATTGCTACCTTAAAGTGTATTTCATAAAAGAATGAGAACTTTAATGATATTAAATTTTCCTACCCCTAAGCCTTTTGTATAAGTTGGGCCTGTTGAAACACAATTCTTTCGTGCACCGCAGGAGGAATATTCTGATACGGCAATGTCGATAAATTTGCAGTTCCCCAGTCGGGTGTATCCACCATCAGGATTGTCGTCTTCTCTTCATAAACCGCTCTGAAATGCGTTTTGGACCGAAGAATGATGATGTCAAACTCCTCAAGTGAGAGCCCAAATTGTAAGAAACAATCCTCATCAATTGCTGTGACAGAAAGACTTGTGAGGATAACCACGACATTCTGTATTTTCAGCATGGCAACCTCACCAAGCTCAATGGGCCTGCCTCGTCGCATCGGCCCGGTCCCGATATAATTTTTCCGTCCGACCCAAAGGATCTCCGCTTCGACAGAAACCGGCCCGCCTGCTTTTTCCGAAGTCCATCCACCGACATCCAGCGAGAGATTCATCCCGGCAGACAGTGCACTGCATTTTTTTACAGCCTCCGGATCCCATAGATAGGGAACAAAGATTTTTAGCTCCCCCTTTGCTTTCAGTGCTTCGTGCAGCAACCAGGTAGAATCGTTAAAACGATCCGCATGCTCCAGAAGGGTAACCGGTTTGCCAAATTCCTTACGCGCTCGGACGGCCTGCTGAAACGCGTGTTGACGGGAAGTTATCGCCTCTGCATGGAACAAGGCATCGGCCACCGCCAGTATTTTCTTTTCCAGTTCTGCAGAAATCGCTTCCGCTTTTTTTAAATCCTCATTGGTGATCACAACGACGGAAACGCCAAGCTCAGGCACATCTGCATAGGCAAAACCGCAAAAGAGCGAGATGTCCAAAACACCTTCTTCCTGTTCCTTTTCCAATCCCCAGGCAACAAGATCAGAAAGCGGGGCAACACCTGTTGCTGTAAACAGGCTTGGTAATACGAGCGGGACTTTTTTCATGGCCAGAGCCGGGCGTAAGTCTCCTGATAACTCTCCCAGAAGAAGCCTCGCTGTTCGCCGGCCAGTTTCAGCCATATCCGTATGCGGTGAATAATGAAACCCGCAAAAACCGGAGCATAATTCCCGTGTATCAAGGGATAAATTCGCATGCAGGTCAAAAGCAACATAAAGGGGGAGTTCAGGGCCAACAACCCGTCGAATGGCCCGCAGCATGTCACTATCCGGATCTGTCCGGCTTATTGTGGTCATTGCGCCATGCAGATAGAGTAAAATCCCGTCGATAATTGTTCTTTCCCGCTCAAGTCTGTCGCATATCTCCTTGCAATAAATGTCAAATGCCTCATCCGATGCGGGCCCGCCGGCAGGGCAATCCACATAAAGAAGCGGAACAGGATCTACCCCCTCTTTCTCAAGGATATCCAGAAAGCCACCGCCGACAGTTTCTGTCCCGCGCAGGATCTTCAGCATCTCCTGCCCCCTGCAAACCGCCTGATCGAAATCCTTCTTTTCTGTCAAAACCGGAAGGAAAGAAACAGATTCAAGCGCGAAACCGGCGAGTGCGATCCTCTTTTTCTGCATCATCAGAGAAAACTCGACATTTCCTTCAGGCTTTTCTTGATTTGTGATTTGGACGGGATAACAGCATCCTCCGCAGGATGTCCTGCCACAAGAATAAGAAACGCCTTTTCATTGTCCGGACGTCCGCACACATCGTTCAGGAATTTCATTGGATTGGGGGTATGGGTTAAAGTGGCCAGCCCGACATTATGCAGCGCATTGATTAAAAACCCGGTGGCGATGCCGACAGACTCGTTCACATAATAGTTTTTGTAGGTTTCCCCGTCTTCGAGACGACCAAAACGCTCGGCGAAGACCACAATCAGATAGGGTGCTGTTTCAAGAAAGGGTTTATTGGTATCTGTCCCAAGCGGCTCAAGTGCTGCAAGCCATTCCTCGGCGGCCTTCCCTCCATAGAAGGCACGTTCTTCCTCCTCAGCAGCTTCGCGTACCTTCTTTTTGATCGCAGGATTTTCAACAACACAAAAATGCCAGGGTTGATGATTGGCACCGCTTGGTGCGGTTCCGGCCGCTTTCAGGCAATTCTCGATGACCTCTCGCGGGACCGCCTGATCTGAAAACTCCCGCGTCGTGTGCCGCATTTTGATCTCCTCATAAAAAGCAAGGCTTCTGCTTTTCATTTCCTCTTTCGAAAAAATTCGCCTGTCCGGCAATGGAACTGGATCATAAGGCGCGCCTGGCGTAAAAACTTTACTCATTATTTTCTCCCTGTTTAAGGAGAGAGTAACGTGTTCGGCAGCTCGCAAAAACCAAAAAAAAGGTGCCTGCCGGCACCTTTTTATCTGAGCTAGAGAATACGCGATGAAATCAACCTGCCATGGGCACCCCCTTCCGCGAAAAAGCGGTCCAGACCCGCTCATGCAAATAGAAAACGGCTGTATTACAAACAGGTTCCACCAATGCGATAAGGCCACCTACTAGAATACTGCCGGTAAGCAGATAGCCAACGAGGAACGCCACACCGACATGCAGGATGGCAAAAGTTACTGTCTTGATCAGTGCATATTGTTCCATGAGTGATCTCCTGTTCGTGTTAAAAATTATATATGCAATTAATAATCATTTGCAAGAAGAAAATTTAGAGCACGGTACATCATATGGGGTAATGACGGATTAGAGTGGCTGCCTTTTATCCGAAATCGCTTCCCGCTTCTTTCGTTCAAGCGCTTCTTTCAAGGCTTTCCATACATAATCAACATGATCCATGGCGAGCTGTTCTGCCTTCACAGCATCTCCGTCCAAAATTGCCGCAGCAAGCGCTTCATGCTGCGCCAGAAGGCTGGCTGCAATATCAGGCCTCTCGAATAATTCCTGGCGGTTCAGGAAAATCGAGGATCGGTTCAGTTCATACAAACTCCGCATGGTATGGATAAGCGTCCGGTTATAACCGGCTTCGACAATGCTCATGTGAAAACGGGAATCGAGCTCCGATGCTTCCTCTTCATTTTTCGCAGCATCAGCTTCTCTCATTTTTGCGACCAGTATACCGAGGCGCTCGTGATCGGCCGATGTTGCGCGTTTCGCTGCAAGGCGGGCTGCAAACCCTTCCTGGTGACGGCGGAATTCCAGATGATCTTCCAGGGCCGCTGGATGCCGCGTATAAAGGGAGACAAGCGCTGGCAGCATCAACGGACCTGACAGTTTCGCAACATAAAGCCCCTCCCCTGAAATAATCTCGACCAATCCCCGCTCTTCAAGAAGCTGAAGGGCTTCTCTCAGTTTAGGGCGGGAGATCCCTAATTTGGTAGCAAGATCCCTCTCACCGGGCAGGCGGCTCTCTTCCTGCAGCAATCCATCGAGAATGAGCTCCTCAATATATCGCGCGGCTTTTTCCGCGAGCGGATCCCCCTTCACAGGTTCATACAGGGTTTCCGGGGAAGACTGTGATGATGTTTTCATGGATTTACTCTTGTCCCTCTTCCAAGGATCCTACCAGCGCGCTCTTAAATGGTAAACAAACTTGACCACTTGAGACCAATAAGGTAATTGAACCCATCCCCACCGTCAACAGGAGGCATCGGATGCGGCTACAGGATTGTCATAACTTTCATGATTTTCGGGAACTGGCGCGCCGTCGGCTTCCAGGTCCGATTTTCAACTATATTGATGGTGCCGCCGATGATGAGGTTACTTACCGCAAAAACACGGAAAGCTTCTCAAAGGTTGATCTTGTTCCCAGCGTTCTAAAAGGCGTTCGCGAAGTTGATCTTTCTGTTACCGCTTTGGGACAAAAACTGGCCCTTCCCATCTATTGCTCGCCGACCGCCTTGCAGCGCCTTTTCCATCATCAGGGAGAGCGCGCGGTGGCGGCTGCGGCGGCAAAATACGGAACGATGTTCGGGGTTTCCTCTCTTGGAACAGTAAGTCTTGAGGAACTCCGGCAGCAATATGATAATCCGCAAGCCTATCAGTTCTATTTTCACAAGGATCGCGGCCTTAACCGGGCCATGATGCAACGGGCCAAGGAAGCCGGGGTCAATGTCATGATGCTGACCGTTGACAGCATCACGGGCGGCAACAGGGAAAGAGATCTCCGGACCGGCTTTTCCATCCCCTTTAAACTCACTTTGGGCGGCATGATCCAGTTTGCCCTTAAACCCGCCTGGGGGCTGAATTACCTCACTCATGAAAAATTCACCCTGCCGCAACTGGATGAGCATATTGATATGAGCGGCGGGGCACTGTCCATTGGCCGCTATTTCACGGAAATGCTGGACCCGGCCATGAACTGGGATGATGTTGCAGAAATGGTCCGGGAATGGGACGGGGAATTTTGCCTGAAAGGGGTAATTTCTGCGGAAGACGCCGCAACCGCCGCTTCCATCGGCTGTACGGGTGTGGTGCTGTCCAATCATGGCGGACGGCAGCTGGATGGCTCGCGCACGGCATTTGACCAGCTGGATGAGGTTCTGAATAAAGCCGGCGATAAACTCGATATCCTGATGGATGGCGGTGTTCAGCGCGGAACCCATGTCCTGAAAGCCCTTTCCATGGGGGCGAAAGCTGTCGGTATCGGCAGAGGCTATCTCTATCCGCTGGCTGCTGCCGGTCAGGCCGGTGTTGAACGGGCCCTTGAACTGATGAAAACGGAAATAGAGCGGGACATGCGCCTTATGGGTGCCCGCTCCGTATCCGAATTATCGCAAGAAAATCTGCGCGGATCCTAGTTCCCGTTTTTCTCCAGCCACTGACCTGCTGGTTTAAACCGTTTCCAGGATGGAACTTCCACGGCAATATCAATATTGCCCCATTTTGGATGGTATGGTCCACTTTTCAGCACCTCGATGGAACTGAAAAGCTGATCTGTGAATTTCTCCAGAAGCTTGTACCGGCGAGAGCCTTCCCGCCAGTTAAAGACAGCGAGGATTGCCCCCACAGCGACTGTGGAAACCTCATCCCCTTTTCCCACCAGCCCAGGATAATCCTTATGAGTAAGTTCTGTTTCAAAATAGGGAAAGTCGACACTTTTTGGCAGCGTAATGTCCAGCAGCTTATATCCGGAATTTGCGCCAATGTTTTTAAGCAGGTTGCTCGGCTTGCCGACAACAAACACGGCCGCTTCGATCAGGTCCTCTTCAAGTGCTTCAAGAGCCTCCTGGCCTGAGACATTAATCGGATCAATCTCGATACCAAGACCACCAAACAAAATGGACGCAGTCATCTCTGTACCGCTTCCCTGCCGCCCGACACCAACAGAAGCCCCTTCAAGGAATTTCAGGCTTTTAACAGGCTTTTTGGCCAGGATGTGAATTTCCTCGTTGTAAAGCTTGGTGATATAACGGATAGAACCGGTCGCCCCGGGAATGGATTTTGAGTTGGCAACTTCTCTCAGGACGTCACTTTGAACAATTGCCAGATCTGTTCCATCCAGTTCAATCAGGTCCTTGATATTCTGGCGGGACCCTTTTCCAAGCATGGTGATGATCCGCAGGTCACCGCTGTCCAGGGCATCGGACATGTTTTGCGCAATACGTACATAGGTGCCGTTTACCCCGCCAGACATGATGCCAAGATTTGCCTGCTCGGCCTGCACAGAAGTAACGGATGCAAGAAGGCCTGCGGCTATTGCGGCGATCCCCATTACCCAGCTTTTTAAACCAGATGCGTATTTTGATTTTCCTAGCAGGTCAGACATTCTCTACCCCTCATCCTACCGTCTTTCCATTGTTGCTTTATATCTTTATCCCTGATCACATTCAGCTTGCGCACGTTCATAGGGAACGCGGTTGTTTTTCAGGAATTTCTCCACTTCCCTGTGGGAGTGGGCATAATTGAATTTGGAGTTATCTCTCTTCAGGCTCACGCCCGAATAATGCAGTCCGACAACATGACCGCAGGAATTCACAATCGGTGAGCCACTATTTCCGCCCGTTGTTTCAACGCCGTGCTGAATGTCTTCATTCCCCTTCTGGTTTATGAAAATCCCCTCAATGGCACCGAAGGAAAATCGCGGTGAAGGCACATCTTCTTTTGACGGGACAACCCGTTCATCAATGAAATGCAGAAGACGGGCAAAAGTCCGGTCCGTATTTCTGATAATTCCAGGGAAGCCCCCGATCGCGACATTATCCCCCTCAATAACGCTGCGCGCAAAAGGCAGTGTTTTCAAGGGCTTGATACCTGTAGCATTAATGATGGCAGCATCCACACCCAATCCTTTCGATGTCATGCCAACCCGATATACAGTTCCAACGCCGATCCCCATCTTCCGGCTCGCCAGAACAATCTGTTCCGCCCCGCGCACCACATGAGCATTTGTCATAATCTGGCTGTCATTGATGAAAAACCCGCTGCCCATACTGGAGACCTGCAATTTCCCTTTATTGGTCTTCATAACCAGAATAAGAACCGTGGAATCCTTCAGCATTCTGATAACGTCTTTTTGGGTATATTTGACAGTACGCTCAGGCCCGACAGGCTGAAGATCCGGTTTTTTTGCAACGACCGGCTCTTCTTTTGCCGCAGGTGCCGCAGGCTCGGCCTTTTTAGGTTTCGGAGACGGTTTTCTTTCCTTGGGAGCCTTGTTATCTTCATCAACAGCACCGCCGCCGCTTGTAAAGGCGGCCTTGATTTTCTTCGCCTTTGACGGATTATCATCAGCCCATTCATCAGCAATTTCCCGCACCTCTTCAAGATCAACACCCTTGAACTTGTTCTTGCGAAGTCTGAGCGCGGTTATACTTTTCGGATGGTTCGCCAGGATCTGATCTACAACGAGTGTCATGCGGAAGAAATTTTCGCCCTTGCGTCGTTTCTCTGCATTTTTGTAATGCTCCATTGCGGTTGCTGCCAGGACAGAATCTGACGTTTTCGCCTCTGCATATTCAGAAGATAAACCGGATAGGAGAAAACCTGCGAGAGCAATCGCAAAAAGCCCGGTGGCGAAAGCAGGCCTTTTTTTGCACGATATTTTATATCCAGTCATCTTTTGAGCCTCCCTTCAATTCTGTCAGCCAAATCATATTGACCGGCGGAATAGGCCAGCGCACGGCATACCCTGAGCGCGAGCAGATCTGCATCTCCCGGCTTCTTTGTGATCCTGGAAATCCTGGTGCAGGTTTTCAGCATCTCCTTGTCAGACATATCCATCAGCTGCGAAAGATCGCCGGAAAGTTTCCGATAGGCGATACCGTCACGGCGCTGCTGGTCACTGATATCATCCGGTGGCAAAGCCGCGACCTGATCTCCTCCATCGCTCTTGCGGGAATTACCGGTATCAGGCGCGCCTGGCCCGGAAGTCCCATCCGGCTCTTCCGCCTGAGCCAGGGCCGCAAAGAAATTCTTGTCCTGCGACGGTGAAATCGGCGCTGGGGCTGATTTGCTTGAAGGTCGCGGGTTCGCTTTGGCAACCGGCTTGCTGCCCCCTGATGACGGTTTTGTTTTCTTTTTAAGCTGAACTGTCTTGAGGCGCCAGCCACCCGCTGCGCTGGCGATGCCTGTATAGGCGACCTTTTTACCGACAAAGCCAACGATTGACATGGATTTCATCCGGCGACAAGTCAGGCTGGTCACAGCGCGAACGCCGCCGGCAATTTTTTGAAGGTGAACCCTGTCCCCTTTGTAAATTGCCGGATCCGACGCGATGGTCAGGAATTTGACCGTATCCGCGCATTTGGCCCATTCCTTCAGCTGATAGACGATGACTTTCTTGTCCTTCATGATCAGCCGGAGCTTGTCATTTCCTTTCGCCTGAACTGGAGCTGACAGCACCAGAACAGCAAGACAGACAGTAAAGAGACAGGAAAGCTTCAAAAGACTAGACCAGTTCCCAGCCGTCCGGCCCTTTGCATACGGTGACTTCATCAGCTTCTTCCTTACCATCAGCCAGTTTCACTTTTTGCGTAACGATTCGACAAGTCTGACCTGACGGAATTGTAACTTCAACAACATCGGAAGGAGCCGCAGCAACGGTTGTAACAGCCGGCGCCGGAGCTTTCGTATCTTTCTTCAGAAGCGAGGCATGAACATATCCGCTGCCCGCCCCTTTTTCAGAGATCAGATACCAGTCTTTGCCAATGACCTTTCCAAGGACTGTGACCTGATTATTTTGCCTGAGGGATCCGACCTTCACATAATCTGTTCCCGGCCCGCCGCGCACATTGGAATTTTCGGCAACGCGGTAGACCGCATTTTCAAATTCAATCGGCGGCGTTTCTGTCACTTTCCCTTTAAGCACCTTGACTTTCACAGGTTTGGTGGTTTGCCTGGTCTGTTTCACTTCGGAGACCCCTGACACCCCTGTTTTCGGGTTATTCCACGTCACCTTGTTTCCGGATGCTGCTGCCGAGTGAGAGCTCTGGGCCATTGTTTTCTGGTCTTCTTCGGAAAGATGCTTGGCGATTTCATACCCGACCCAGGCGCCAAGGGCGGCCCCGCCGATCGTCGCAATCACCCGACCGCTCCCTTTTCCAACCTGATTACCAAGCAAGCCGCCGACAACGGCGCCAATACCGCCGCCAATCACTTTTTTATCTGAATCTGTTGTTTGACACGCACTTAATGTAAGAACCATGGCCGATACTGTACCCAAAGCTATCAGCTTGTGCATAAGACACCCCTATATCTTTATTTGTTTAATTAGCGTTCATAATGGCGGTAAAAAAATAACATGTCTAGGATAAGTGGGACTTAAAACCGCCTTTACGTTCGGCGCATACAGGCGCGCGAGCAGGTCACGAAATTGTGTTCGGGGCTAACTGTTTTACAAGCAACAGAAAATCATTTCTGCCAGCTTTTTTTGGCCGCCGGTTTTTCGGCTCTGGTCTGTTTCCTGATATATCTTTTGAAAAAAATTCCGACCAAAAAAGGAGTTCAACCCTGATTTGATTTCAAGGGTGATTCCTCTGCGGCCAGAAATGAACCATTCCCGGTCTGGAAAAGACACCGCTAAGGCTTTACTTCTCTAGCCGTTTTAGCGCTTTCTTTTCCCATTCTTTTCCAAAGACACCGAAATAGAAATAGAGCAGGATGGCGTGTAATATGATGGCACCCCCCCAGCTTCCGATCACCCACTGCACCCAGTAGGGACCTGGCGTGACAAAATGATCAAGGGCAAACAGGCAGGGAATAACCACCATAAAAGTCACCCAGTTCATGTGAAAGCCCTTGATATTATGAATATACTCGGTTTGCAGATGAGATCTCTCACTCTCGTGCACAGATGCTGTGTCAGCTTTCGCATTTTCCTTGATCATCGTCCCCTCCTCCTGAAGTTCAGCAACATCAATATCGAAGGCGGCAGCAAGGCTTTGTAACGTATCCAGCCCTGCTTTATGACCGCTTTCAACCCGCTGGATTGTCCGAACGCTCAAACCCGAGACTTGCGCAAGATATTCCTGTGACCAGGCTTTCTGCAATCTTCGGTCTTTGATCGTCATTGAATAATCCACCTCTTTTGAAACCTGAGGAGCTTAAGGCCAGGGAATGACCTGACACCACGTCACTGTCGTGACAAAGGCAAGATTATCATATTCTGCGCCGGCACTACAATTGCGGCATTTCACCGAAGAAGCCGATCACCTGCAAGACGCGCCCCGATGTGTCCACCTCAGTCACGTCAAATCCCTCGATAACAAGCTTGCCCTCCAGATGAATGGCCCAGTGATACCGGTGGAAACCATGATGACAATCAACGCCGCTTGTTCGTGTATACACGGCCCCGGGGATCTTGGTCTTTACATGCTGCATGTTGGCCTCAAATCCTTCCAGCCCCCGGACATCAGCGGTTGGATCAACAAACCGGACATCCGGGCTGAGGGCCTGCTTGAGATACTCATTGGCAACGGAAGGGTCTTGCTCGTTCCAGGCTGCAAGCAGCTGGTCTAGTGCATTCGGGTAATCAGGCATCCGGGTTCTCCTTTTTTAAATACCGACATTGTGTCTGTTTTTCGTGACTATACAAACCGACACCGTGCCTGTAAACTGTTTCCATGGCCACACAAGCAGAAAGACGCGCCGCGACGCGCACAAAACTCATCACGACCGCCCGCGCGTATTTTGCAAAAAATGGATATGAAGAAACCCACACCAACACGATCCTGAAAATGACGAACCTCTCCCGCGGGGCGATGTATCATCACTTCAAGGATAAACGTGCCCTGTTTGAGGCGGTTTTTATTGCCGTCTCGAAAGAAGCCATTGATCATGCCGTTCTCGGTGGAAGGCAGGCGTCATCCCCGATTGAAGGGCTCATTTCAGCATGTACAGCCTGGCTGCAGGTGGCCCGTAAGCCTGATATTGCCCCGATCCTCCTGGATCAGGGACCTCAGGTTCTGGGTTGGGAACGGGCCCGGGATCTTGAAGAAGCATCAAGCCTCTCCCTGATGAAGCAAAGCCTTGAAAAAGCGGTGGCGGCCAATGAAGTTACAGTGCCTTCCATCGATCTTGCCGCCAGACTGCTCAACGCCCTGCTCGCAGAGGCCGCTCTTATCGATTTTCACGGAAAAACGAAAACCGCAACCAGCGAACAAGAGACCCTTATTCGACAATTTATTGAGGGGTTGAGGTCCACTGGATAAATGGTAAGCGCGACGCGATATGGGCAGATATATTGCAAAAATTACACTTTTTAATCTTCATCATTTTGCAGTTTCTGACGTAGCTGCTTCAACACCTCTCCGCCTGCTCTCAGCTCCTCCAGTGACAATCCGTCTGCAAGGCCCTTCGCCCAGGGGGATTGCAGGCGCATGGCGGCGTCAAAGACATCCCTGCCCTTCTCCGTGAGCACCACAAGATGAGCTCGTTTGTGATGGGGGTTGGGCTCAAAGCGGACAAAGCCGTTTTTTTCAAGATCATTGACAATCCGCTGCACATTCTGCCTGTGCGCTTCCATATCCCGTGCCAGCCAGGCAACCGGCTGGGGTTGTTCGGCTGCAACAATGCTTCCAAGAACCTGCCAGCGCGCACTTGTCAATCCAAGGTCCGCAACCAGACGATCGCCAGCGGTTAATAACTGACTATTCAGCTTGAACAGATCCAGAATCAGGTCTGTCAATATATCTTCCTTGGAATTTGTCACAATATGTCCTTTTTGAAATTAATATACCTTATTGACATCATGATGTCAAAACACTACCTATCCATTACGCCACATTGACATCATAACACCAAATTGGTCGCTGTTTGTCATGGCGTAACTTCAATTCGGATTTGTTTTCCTGAGCCTGTTTTAAGAACAACTCCGCACTAAAGGGATGTCGATATGCAGCGAAAGAGTATTTCCAGAATTCACGCCGTTACCGGTTTTCTTGCCTTTTTTACGATAGCCACCTTCTGGTCATCAACCATCATTACAGAACTGTTTCTTTCGCAATCGATTGTCGTTCAGGTCAAGACAGCCATTGCCTACGCTCTTATCGGTTTTGTTCCTGTTATGATGGCGGTTGGGGGGACAGGCTTTAAACTTGGCGGAAAATCGCCTCACCCTAAAATCGCAGCAAAACGCGGGCGAATGCCCTTCATTGTCATCAATGGACTATTTATTTTAGTCCCCTCTGCGATCTTTCTCTCGATCAAGGCAAACGCCCTTCAATTCGATAGCTGGTTCTATTATGTCCAGCTGCTGGAACTTGCTGCGGGCGCCGTTAATCTCACGCTGATGGGGCTTAATATCCGGGACGGTCTCGCCTTGACAAGAAAACGTCCAGCCAAATCCAGTGTAAGGGAGAAATCCGCATGACACTCGATCCCTTTCTTTTACTCAGATATGCACATATCCTGGGGGCTATTCTCATGGGGGCCGGACTGCTCGGCGTCTGGCTCGCAGATTTGAGATCCCGGCAAGTGCAGGATCTTTCACTTTACGCAGAATGTGCCCGATTTGTTGCGCTCTTCTATGATGGTCTGGTTGTTCCCGGGGCCCTCCTCCTTCTTGCGTCCGGCGGGATACTGATCGCACTTTATTATGATGGTCTCGGATTTCTGGATCACCCCTGGCTCGTTGGGATGGTCGGCCTTTTCCTGTTTGAATTTATAGAGGGCAATACCCTGACCCGCCTTCATTTTATTCGCTTGAAACGCCTGTCTGTATTGTCGGAAAAAGAGAAATGTCTCAGCAATGAACTTCGGGAAACCCGGCAAAAGCTGCTCCCGACCCTGGCGCATTTTCTCGATCTACCGATGCTTTCTCTGATTATTGCCCTTGCTGTAATCCGGCCTGAAAGCTGGGACATGTTTTTCGCGGGAACAATAACTGCATTTGCAATTGCTTCAGGAATGACTTTCTGGATTACCAGGCTTTTCCCGTGGGCGGAAAGGACACCAGATGAACGCTAGAGTTGCTTTCGCTGTCACCGCGCTTCTCCTGCTTTCAGCATGCGTTGAAGGTCCCGGGAAATTCTTTAGTGGCCCTGGCCATAACGATTTTGGCAGGCAACTTTCCTGGCCCTCTGAAGGGGAGATACTATCGGTGCAGGGATTTGTTATCAAAAATGAAAGGGATGCTGACAATCTTCAAAAAAAATGGAGAGAGATTGTTGCAGTCATGAAAAACAAACCCGGCTTTATTGAAGCAGATTTACATCCCGGAGCTGCCAGCTCAAAACTCTGGATGGAAATAAGCAGGTGGGAGAATATTGAGGCCCTTCGCGCTGCAGTTTCTGATCCTGGAGTTCAAAAGCTTATAAAGCAACTTCCTGACATCAGAATGAGCCATATCTTTGTGACTTCTGAGAGCAGACATATCGACTAAATCGTGAAGACATGACACTGCCCTTGTCCATTTTCCAACAAAAAAGGCCGCTTCGAAAAGCGGCCTTTGAAATCGGTTCGTAAACGCGATTAACGTTTTGAGAACTGGAAGCTACGACGGGCTTTCGCGCGGCCGTATTTCTTACGTTCAACAACACGGCTGTCGCGTGTCAGGAAGCCAGCGGCTTTCAGCGGACGGCGCAGGGCTGGTTCATAAAGTGTCAGGGCTTTGGAGATCCCGTGACGAACAGCACCGGCCTGACCGGAAAGGCCACCACCTTTAACCGTACAAACAACATCAAACTGGTCAACACGATCAGCAACTTCAAAAGCCTGTGCCAGGATCATGCGAAGAACCGGACGGGCGAAATAAATTTCCTGGTCACGGCCGTTCACTGTGATCTTGCCGCTGCCTGGTTTGACCCAGACACGAGCGATCGCGTTTTTACGTTTACCTGTCGCATAAGAGCGGCCCAGGTCATCGATCTTTGGTTCTGGAAGTGGTGCGTCGATCACTTCAACAGCATCAATCACTTCAACACTGTCTTCAGCAGCAGCGCCGCTTGTCAGGTCTTTCAGATCTTCAAGGGAGTTCGCTTCATCAGCCATTTTTATACACTCCTTGTATTCTTGGAATTCATGGCTGCAACATCCAGTACTTCAGGGCTCTGTGCCTCATGTGGATGTTCTGAACCAGCATAAACCCGAAGGTTTTTCAGCTGCGCGCGGCCAAGGGGTCCTTTTGGAACCATGCGCTGTACAGCTTTTTCGATAACACGCTCAGGGTGCGCACCGCCGAGCAGTTTTTCCATGGTACGGCTCTTGATGCCGCCCGGGTGACCGGTGTGCCAGTAGAATTTCTTGTCTGTCAGTTTCTTGCCTGTCAGCGCAATTTTCTCGGCATTGATCACAACAACATTGTCGCCACAATCGATATGCGGGGTATACATTGGTTTATGCTTGCCGCGCAGGCGGTTCGCAATGATCGAAGCGAGACGACCAAGAACGAGCCCTTCAGCGTCGATCAGCAGCCATTTCTTCTCAACCTCGGTCGGTTTTGCAGAATAGGTTTTCATATAAATTCAGCCTTCGCTTATGCGTGCCAAAACAAAATAGAGGGCGCAAAACGCCCCCCAAAACTTGAAGCGGGTTATAATTTCGCTTTTTGTCCAAGTCAACCGGAAAAAAGCAATAAAAACGGTATTTTAGAATTACGGTATTATATTACCGCAAAATTCTCCTATTCTGAACCTTTTTTATAGTCAAGACCGGTTACAGCCTCTAGAAAAGCATCCAGATCCTTGCTTTGCGGGCCTTTACGCATACTGGTTTTCATTTTATCCAATGCTGTACCGGCCTGGGAATCCCTCTGCCAGGACGGACCGTATGTCATCCTCGGTTGCCTGAAACGCAAGATCACATTCCTTCAGGAGCGTATTGAAACAGCTTACCGGATCCTTCAGCAACGCATCATAATCAAAGAGACTGAACGCAACCCCGTTTCTTTTTTGCGTTTCAAAGGCCGCATGAAACATCTTCCACCGGTCAATATAGGCAGGCAGATTTTGACCAAAGGCTTTCGAAATCGACGTGAACCAGCCCCCGGCCTCCCGGTGCATAAAGACAAAATGTGCGTCCGGAAAAGCGGTGCGGATTTTATCGGCAATCAGCACGCATTGGCTTCGAAGCTTGTAAATCTGTATGGGGGTGCCGACCGGCCCTTTATCCAGAACAAGATTGGGAACGAGCTTTTTCAGGTCTTCAACCGGATCTTTGATATCGGGCCAGTGCTGATAAAACTGGCGAACCAGCAGGTAAAAATAATCCGGCTCTGACAGGGTCATCCCGTTCGGCACCAGACGCATCAGATTGCTCAGCAATGTTGATCCGCATCGCCCTGTCGAGAAGACGAAGATCCTTTTGGTTTTGTCTTCATCCGGTTTTTCCAGCATGGAAAGCGGCACCCGATAAAGATGCCGCGCCCGTTCATATTGCCGCTGATAAATAAAGGGGCTATCCTTCAGGATCTCAATATCGGTCTCATCCACAAAAAGAACATTCGCCGGATCCTGATCATAACAATAAAGACTGAGCCCTTCGGTTTTCAGGAGCTCCTGTGGCTCGAGATATTGGTCAAAGCGGGCAGAAAAATCGGTAAAGCGCGGATAGGCGTGAACCGCCTTCTTGTTCCTGGCCGTGATCTCAAACCGGGCGATGCGCGCTTTTTTTTCAGTCATTCTTATGGTTTTGGGGGAATGGAGTAGGTTGTTGTCACCTGCGCAACCGGCTCTTCCTGATCTCCTGAATAAATAAGAATATCACCGGTGGCCAGCGTCTTTCCTTTTTTTAGCAAGGTGCCGCATGCGCGTAGATTTCCAGGTGTCGGTTTTCTCAGGAAGGAGATATTCAGATTTGTCGTAACGGCCAGTGCAACAGGTCCGATCTGGGCCAGAAGCAGCAAATACATGGTGCAGTCTGCCAGTTCCATCATGGTCGGGCCTGAAACAGTGCCTCCGGGCCTTAAATGACGGTCCTTTGTCTCCATCTGGACCTCGATGGATTTGTTATCCACATGAAGGACCTTGCAGCCCATATGCAAGGCTTGCGGAAAATCTGTTTCAAGGAAATGTTCCAGGTCACTGGCAGTCATTATAGGCATCAGAAATACGCCCGCCTTTCTTATTTCGCCAAAGAAAGGCGAGACTATAACGCCCCGCCCCGCCAAAGAACAGCCTCTTTGGCCTGCATCACAAATCAGAGAAACCTGAACCGCATTGTCCTTAAAGGGTTGCCCCCCCTCGACAGTAGATGTTCTATTTCATAATCATTGAACATTGCCACTTTTGCGGATGCTTCACTTGCGCCATATCCCATCAGATAGCCTCCTTCAACCGGCGCCATATTATAGGCAATAGCGTCTGGGTCCATATTTGCCCGATCCTTGAAAAGAAAGGCATCTGAAACCCTGAAAAACTGACTGTCAAAATCTGGGAGGACTTCATTCTCACCACCCTCCGCCTTCAGGATATCATATAGAAAAATCATATTCAGATTATCCGGCGGCATTGCAATTTCAGCTGCACCTAAACCAGGAATGTGAATTCCGCCCCCATCCGAGAAAGCATTAAACGGTGTTTCTCGATTGGTTCTCTTCACCGTATGGTCGTGCGGAGGGCAGTGTATCAATTTCAAAACAAATTCAGAAAAACCATTCGTCACATAGTTTTGAAGTTCGTAAACTATCCTCTCATCAACATGTTCTTTGTCAAACTCAGCCCCCCATATCTTGAGGGACTCCGGATAAAAACCCGTAATTCGGCTATCACCGATTTCCGCCAGATGACGGCGCGCCCTTGCCCAGAAATTTCGAAAATTCATTCTGCAATCCGTTAAAGCTTCGTCAATCCTGTCACTTCTGTTATCCAGATCGTCCGGGCAAAAAGTCTCGATCCGCTCTTTCCAGTATTCGCAGACAATGCCTCTGACCCAGAAATACCGCTCGTAATAGGGAACGCTCAATTGCCCGACACCCAGATATCTTTTGACCCTGCTGCCTAGGTGGCCGGTATTCAGTGCGTTTGGCACTTCAATCAATGGACCTTGCATCCTTACATGTTCCACAGGATCAATCCGTATTGCGCCTAATGGCGCAAGTATCGACTGCAGGTTGGATCTTACAGTCGCGGAATTAAGGGGAATAAAAGGATAGGATTTGTTATCAGGAGCCACGTTCTGTTTGGAGGAAAGCGACTTTTTGTCGAGCCTGGAAAGTAAGTTGAATTTACCATTTCTGAAATATGCTGCACCTTTGTTAAACCAGTTCAGCTGAGCGGATTGTGTAACTTCCGGTCCTACAAGATGCGTCCTTCCCAGTTTATAGCTGTCTCCTCCATTGACCGGTAAAACTTCAGTCAGATGAATATGATAACCCGGCTTCATTCCATTTGCGTAAGGATTTTGCTGAGATTCCTGAAGATCATTTTCCTCAATGTGTTTGACAGTTTTGAGATAAATCCTGCTCGTTCGGCCGTCGCGCAGAAGCTGAGGATTAAACATATCGCTCAGCTCTGAATATATATGATCCGAGCTAACCCGAGCCGTATGATGATCAATACGCCCGGTCACATAATCTATTGTTACTGTAGCAAGTCCAACGGTTCTGTAGAACTCGATATCCTCGAAATCTACAGGCGGTTCCCCTTCGTCATCTTCATCTTCA
>JAKSCD010000487.1 GCA_022360775.1 Sneathiellales bacterium
CCGGTGTTCGGGTTCTTAGCGCCGCACGCTCCATGACGCGTTTATTCGACGCCGCTCTTCGTCCGACAGGATTGACGATAACGCAATTTACCCTCCTGGTGACAATCGGTCGTATCCGGCCTGAATCTGTTTCCAAGATCGGGACCTGGTTAAACATCGACAGAACAAGTCTAACTCGAAATATCAAACTGCTTGAAGATGCCGGGTATGTGACACGAGGAGCCGAAGGACCAGGCAGGCGCCGCCGGATCGAGTTGAACAAGGCGGGTCATGATATCTTGCAGGAAGCCTACCCAAAATGGCTGGCCGTACAGGAGCGGATTGAGGCTGAATTGAGCGAAGAGGTTTATGAGAATACCATGGCCTCTCTTCTGGTTCTTAATAAGCTGAAATCCTGATTTCAAAAAAGGAACATTATTTGTTCTGCTTCGCCAGGGACTGAACCGGCACTTAACAGCTTACTTCAGATGGGTGTGTGAACCTTATTTCATGAAATCTGTAAAGGGGTTGTGAGACGCGCTGAGAACCCTCGCAGCGTAATCAACGATATTTCCAGCGGTCTTTGCATTGCAAATAAGACTTGTCAGAAATTTATGTAGTGTATATACACTATATAAGAATAGCAAACATAACGAGGCTTAAAATGAAATCAATTGATGACTATGTATCCGGAATTCGTCAGGCTATCGATGCGAACTCTCTCGGTGGGAAAACTGTTCGCATGGATATCGATGATCTTGGGAGTATCCATATTGACGGCACGACTGTTTCTACTGACAAAATAGCTGCAGACTGCGTTCTGTCCGCAGCCCATGATACTTATGACAAGCTCTATACCGGAACACTTGATCCGGCAATTGCCTTTGGAACAGGTGATCTGAAATTAGTGGGTGAAATGTCTGTCGCCTTGAGAATGCCAGCAATTTTCGCCAAGGCGAACAGCTAGAAATGGGCGGTTCTATCACATCTGCGGAGGATACAGTCGAGATTAGCCTGACGGTGGATAGCCGCCCTCAGACTGTGACTGTTTCTCCGCGAACACTTCTGATCCGGGCGCTTCGCAATCAGATGAACGTCACGGCACCTCATATCGGATGCGAAAGCGGACGATGCGGTGCATGTTCGGTTCTTGTGAACGGTCAGACGGTCAAAAGCTGCATGATGCTTGCCGTGCAAGCCGAGGGCACAGAAATTGTTACAGCGCAGGGAATGGAAGAAGATACCATTGGTCAGCGACTACAATCTGCCTTTAAAAAGTTTCACGCATTGCAATGTGGCTTTTGCACCCCCGGAATGCTCGCCTCGGCCAGGGAACTGCTGAGGCATAACGATCATCCAACCGAGGATGATGTGCGTCAGGCGCTACGCGGTAATTTATGTCGTTGTACCGGGTATCAACATATTATCGAAGCGGTACTGGACGCTGCATCTGTCGGGAGGAAATCTCATGAAAACTGATCCCTTGATCTCCGGCGAGCTGAAGGAAGTTGATACCTGGGTTGGTAAGCCAATCCCGCGTCAGGAAGATGACAGATTACTAAAAGGCAAAGGGCGATATGTTGAGGATATCACTCTGCCAGACCAGCTTTTTGCCCAGTTTGTCAGAAGCCCTCATGCACATGCCGATGTTATGGATATCGATTTCTCAGTAGCCAAAGCTCTTCCGGGGGTTATCACTTGTATCTCAGCCAAAGATATGCCTGATATTGGCCCGATCACGCCAAACTGGATCCTTCCCGGTACGCTTTCAAAAGGCAGGCAGGTTCTAGCGGCAGAAAGGGTCAGATATGTTGGTGAACCTGTCGCCATGGTTATTGCAAAGAGCGAAGAAGAAGCCGTTGATGCCGCCGCCGCTGTAATCGTTCGCTATAAAGAACTCCCTCATGTTTTAAACCAGGATGACGCCCTTTCTGAGAACGCTATCCTGTTGCATGATGATATTCCTGAAAATCGCGCGACAACATTTCGCCGCGGCCAGGAGAATTATGATGAGGCATCAGCGGGTGCCGCCCTTAAGCTGACATTTGATTTACGCAATCAGAGACTGGTTCCGTTTCCCCTTGAATGCAGGGCGGTGAATGCGGATTTTGATGCGGCTTCCGGCCGTATGACGGTCTATATTGGTCAGCAGCTCCCTCATATGTTCCGCCGCATGCTGTCTGAAGCATTGGCTTTTCCGGAACATAAATTACGCGTTGTCTCTCCGGATGTCGGTGGCGGGTTTGGGGCGAAAATGCACTTCTATTCCGAGGATGTTGCCATCGCCTACGCGTCCCGTCTCCTTGGAAAACCCGTAAAATGGTTAGAGAGAAGGCGCGAAAATGCTGTCGCGACCAGCCATGGCCGTGATCATATAACAACTATTGATGTTGCTGCAGAAACAGATGGTAAAATTACGGCATTGCGGGTGCGAAGCCGGGCGAATGTCGGGGCTTATCTTTCCAGTATGGGGGTGGGTATTCCGACAATCAATGTCGCTCTGTTTGTTCTGGGTGTCTATGATATCCCGAACGCCGATGTTGCGGTGGACTGCGTCTACACGAATACTCCGCCGGTCGATGCTTACCGTGGCGCTGGACGCCCTGAAGCGGCCTATATTATTGAACGAACCATAGACCGTGTTGCACGGGAGCTTGGGCTTGATCCTGCGCAAGTCAGGCAAAGAAATTTCGTAACAGAAGATCAGATGCCTCACAGGAATATTGTTGGAGGGATGCTGGATGTCGGCCGGTATGAGGCAACCTTGTCTCGTGCGATGGACCTTTCAGATTACAAGGGTTTTTCAGCTCAAAAAACTGAAGAGAAAGACGCTTTACTGGGAATTGGTATTGGGAATTATACTGAAACCTGCGGGGTAGGCCCCAGTGAGATGCAAGCGATGATTGGCTTTGATCGCGGTGGTTATGAAAGCGCGCTGGTCCGTGTCCAGTCTGGTGGACAGGCGGTTGTGATGTCAGGCTCCCACAGTCACGGACAGGGACATGTTACGGTCTATGCACAAATTGCTGCCGATGCGTTGGGAATAGATCCAGATCAGATTGAAGTAATTCAAGGAGATACTAACCAGGTTCCCCAAGGTATTGGGACATTTAACTCAAGGTCCATAGTTGTCGGCGGAAGTGCCGTACGTGTTGCAAGCGAACGCGTGGCTAAACGAATGAAAAAACTGGCGGCTCACTTGCTTCAAGCAGAGGAGGAAGATGTTTCCCTTCAGGAAGGTGTGTTTGTTGTTTCAAACTCAAATCAATCCCTATCCTTTGCCGAGGTAAGCCGGGCAGCATGGACAGGCCATAATGTTCCAAGGGATCAGTCAATTGGCCTTGAAGAAACCGAGTTTTATCATCCGCGGGCCATGTCAGCACCTTATGGTGCTCATATTGCGAAAGTGAGTGTTGATCGGGAGACCGGGGAAATCTCCCTGCTCGAATATCTGGCAGTGGACGACTGCGGTACTGTGATTAATCCACTGCTTGCAAGGGGGCAGGTTCATGGTGGCGTTGTACAGGGTATCGGTCAGGCGCTCTTTGAAGATGGAACGCCGCTGGAAGATGGCAGTATGCCAGCGGAGCAGGCGATCCCGCGCATTGATGCTGTGCCGTACATGAAGACAGAACACACTGTTACACCCAGCTGGACAAACCCTCTTGGCGCAAAGGGCATCGGGGAAAGCGGTGCAATCGGCGCGCCGCCAGCAATTGTCAATGCGACCCTAGATGCACTCTGGCCCCTGGGGGTTCGGGATCTTGAAATGCCATTAACACCTGAGCGGGTTCTCGCCGCGATAGATAATGCGGAGAAGACACGATGATACCTTCACCTTTCGCCTATGCCCGGCCGGATACACTTTCTGAAGCTGTCCATCTGATACAACAGGAGAAGGCCGTCGTCCTGTCAGGAGGACATAGCCTGATGACAGATTTAAAGCAAAGGCGTGTTCAGCCTGATCTTGTCGTTGATATAAACGGGCTTGCTTTGACGGATGTCATCATTGAGCCCGAAACGATCTCAATTGAAGCTCTTGTGCGGCAGAATGTCCTGTTATCTGAAGATATTGCAAATGCGATCCCGATGCTTGCCGATGTTGCAAGCTCTGCAGCTGATCCAGCTATCCGCGCGCGCGGTACGTTGGTTGGAGCGCTTTGTGCCGCAGAACGACAGGGAGACTGGGCCGCCGCTGCCCTGGTCCTGGATGCACAGCTTCATCTGACCAATGCAGAAAATGTAAAGAAGGTTGCCGATTAAGGGGAGCGATTGGCTTCCGGTCAGGTTTGCCAGAAAGGAGAACTCGCGACCAGGGTTGATCTTAAAAGGCCTCGTGCGGGCGCTGCTCAAGGATATCGGAAAGTAAAACATGCCGCTATCGGCTGGAGCATTGCCAGCCTTGCGTTCAATATATCCCCCGGATTTGCTCGACTGGCAGTTTCGGGTGCAACTTCCATACCTTGTCGTCTTGAACATGTGGAGCAGCATCTGATTACCGGAGATGGATCTTTGAATGATGCAATAGAGGCCGATTTCGAAAGGGTGACTTTCGAAGGGGACAGCTATGCATCAGCATCTTATCGGAAAAAACGGCTGGCTGTACTTGTAAACCGGACTATTGAAGAGATAAGTGCCCCCGCTTCATAACCCTTCGCCGCGCAACATTCTAAAAACGCCCCCATGATAGGGATACTATTATGGGGGCGTAAGTATGAGGGAACGTCTTTGGATTTTCTGCTCTTTATTGAGCGATGATATTTCTCGCTGCAACGATGTGTCCGGAAGCCTCACCAAAACCAATACGGCGGGCATCTGGATTTTTGCAATAGGCCTTTAGAAAGACAGTATCGTTATCTTCAAGGGCAGCCCGTTGCTCCCCGCCCGGCAATTGGATGGGTTTCCTTTTCGCATATGTTCGCTCAAGAAGGCATCCTGTTTCCTCTGGCGTTGGACCTGAAATGGTTCCGGTACCAAGCAAGTCCCCGGGATTAAGGGGGCATCCGTTTGAACTGTGATGGGTAACCATCTGCGCTGGTGTCCAGTAGGAATGTTTATAGGATGTTTTAGAGAGCCTGAAAGGTGTATCTGACATGCTGGTTGTCAGCCAGGCTTCCACTTCAATATCAAAATGACCTCTCAACTCGTTATGCTCTGAAGTGAGGTGAGGCAGGCATTGCGGATCATCAGAGGGCCGGCTGACAGCTGGATGCCGAAAGGGAGCCAACGCTTCTAAAGTGACAACCCATGGTGAAATGGTTGTCGCAAAATTTTTCGACAGAAAAGGGCCCAGTGGATCTGATTCCCATCCCTGTATATCCCGGGCTGACCAGTCATTTAGAAGAACCAGACCAAAAATATGATCTTCACTATTTTCTATCGATATTGGCTCACCGGCAGTATTTCCTGGCCCGGCGATAACACCCAGCTCCACTTCGTAATCAAGAAAGGCTGACGGTTCATAGACAGGTATTGATCTGTCAGGAGATAGCCGCTGACCAAGGGGGCGTTGAATGCGTGATCCGGATGGCATAATAGAGGATGCCCTGCCATGATAAGCAATCGGCATCCATTTAAAATTGGCCGAGACAGGCTTGTCCGGACGAAAGAGTGTAACAGTATTGTGGGCATGATCGTAAGACGTGAAAAAGTCTGTATAGTCTCGGGACTGCACCGGTAACGTCAGTTCGATCTCTGAAAGTTGGGTTAGAAATTTCGACATCCTGCCTTCCTTCCCCTTGTCGGACAAGGCGGCAGATAACTGGCGGCGCAGTGAATGCCAGGTCGATGGGCCTGCTGCTGCAAGCCAGTTCAAATTATCTGTGCCCGAGGCATCAATCCCGGCCAGATCAAAGACCGAATTACCAATCGCCACCCCGCAACGCCATTCTGTTTCATTGGTTTTTCTATAGACACCAAATGGCAGGTTCTGGATTGGGAAATCTGTGTTTGGGTCATCTGTGCCTTCAACCCAGCTTGTAAGGGTAGGGTCGTGTGTTTGGTTAAGTTCTAGAGACATGTGAGGTCCGTATTCTGTTTTATTTCTGTCTGAAGCCAGGCGGGGAGCTGCAATTTGGTTCCCCGCCTGTCAGCAAGCTATTCGGGAGGTGATTTTGAGGCTTGCTGTTGTTGGGTTGCTTTCAGCATCATGGTTGAAAGTACGGATGCAAAATTCCCGACAAGGGCGCCGGATGCCTCCATGCTTTTGATCTTTGCTGCCGAATATCCCAGTTCCTTGCATATTTCCTTATTATGCTCTCCCTGAAGGGCAGGCTGTTCCGGCTTTCCAAGCTCGCCGGTAGAAAATTTCCAGGGGCGCCCCGGCAGTATGAACTGACCGCCGTTTCGATCGGGAACTTCCAGGGTCGCGTCCCAGTATTCCGCCCATTCTGATTCAGCAACTTCAGCAAGGGAGCGAATTTCACCAATTGCAACCTTGGCTTCATCAAACTGGGCGTCAAGGGTTGCCATATCCTGAAAAGACCAGATCCAGGATTGCACGATTTCCTTCAATGCTTCCAGATTGACCCGGCGCGCAGACGGGGTTGCAAAACGAGGGTCAGACATCAGGTCCGGGCGACGCATTGCTGCAACAACAAACCGGAAGGTTGCCGTTCCCACCAGGCTCATCGCTGTGACAAAGGTTTCATCGTTCGGGCCAAGAAAGAAGGAACCATCAGTTGCTCCGAGAATTGCCGGTTCATCCTGAAGATCCAGATCATTAAAATCCACATGCGCCCGTTCATTGACCGCAATCATTGTTGCGATCATGGACACATCCACATGCTGACCTTCGCCTGTTTTATCCCGATGATGAAGGGCTGAAAGCACCGCGATCACTCCCTGCAGGCCTGTATAAACATCTGCATGCGATAAAGGATCGGTTTGCGGCGCCGAAAGATTTTCACCAAAATGACGAAGCGTGTTATCGGTAAAACCTGATTCTGCCTGCACTGTCGGGGCGTAAGCCATACGTCCTTTCCAGGGACCGGCTTGCCCATATCCTGAGAGGGATACATAAATCAGTCGAGGGTTGCGGGCAGAAAGGTCCTTATATCCAAGACCAAAGGCTTCCAGGGCGCCAGGCCGAAAATTCTCGACAAGGATATCTGCTTCCTCACAAAGCTTAAGGGCAATCTCCCTGGCTTCAGCGATATTCAGGTCAATTGACATATTCTTTTTGCCCGCATTTTGCTGGGCATAATATCCTGACATACCGTTTGCATTTACAGGGGCCGCGAAGCGTGTGACGTCCGACCTTGGCGGTTCTATCTTGGTGACACTTGCTCCCAGATCCTGCAATGTACGGGTACATAGCGGTCCTGCCAGAACCCTTGAAAAATCAATAATTTTTAATCCGTCTAATGGTCCTGACATGATTAGCGTCCTTTAAAGATTGCGAGGCCAGGCCCGTTGGTTTGCAAGGATTCAAGCCCGGTTTTGATATCTTCAGAGCTCCATAAAGGCAGCTGTTTTTCTGACATGATGTCATCCGCAGCTTTCACGCCTTCATTAACAGCGATGCGGCAAATCTCCTTGGTGATTGTATGGGCGAGGGTTGGTCCGCCAGCGATCTCAAGAGCTACTGCCATGGCTGCCTCTTCGAGTTTTTCGTCGTCGACAACCCGGTTAATGAGGTTCCAGCGTTCGAGGGTTTCGGCATCATATCGCCGTGCCAGCATCGCCATTTCTTTTGCGCGAAGTGCACCAGCCCTCTGTGTTTGTCTCTGGATCGCCCCCATCAACGGATTTACGCCGATTGTTGCCTCCACGGATCCGATTTTTGAAGATTTGGCGGCGATAATGAAATCACATGCCAGCGCCAGTTCGAAACCGCCGCCAACACATACACCGTGAACGGCGGCCACAATTGGTAAAGGAAATGTTTCCATTTTTTCCAGGAAAAGTGCCGGTGTAAGATCACTTTTGGATTTTTCTCCTTCAATAGCAGATTCAAATAGCGTCAGATCCGCGCCTGCAGAAAAATGTCTCAAGCCGCTTTTCAGAAGAACAGCGCGAGATCCTGCTTCCTTGGCTGTTTCCAGTCCTTCAAGAATGCCAGACATCAAGGCGGGGCCAATAAGGTTATGAGGGCGGTTATTCATTGTAAGGATCGCTAGAGGACCATTGGCCTCAAATGCGACAACCGATTGTTCTGTCATTGTATTTCCTCGTTTTTATACTCCATTAAGGAGCTCTGTATGCCGTTATCCTATGGCTTTAAATTTCCTGAACAAGGTGATATAGTGCCAATATACAGGTTAGATCGTGCCAAAATGGAAGTAAAATGCTGCTGGATTACCCTTCGATAAACGATGACATGAACTGGTCATCCATGGCCAAAAGCACCTCCCTCGGGTCAGGGCTTCCGGCTTTATGGGAAGAATTCTCGGCACAGGGTATCGAGAAAAGCTCAGTCTTGCGTTCGGCAGGATTGCTCGGAGCGGATGATAAAGAACTTCCTTTCGCTTCGCTTAATCATCAGGAGCGCGTTTCTCTCTTCAGGGCTGCCAACGCACTCTGCACTCAGCCAGGGACGGGCCTTCTGGCAGGGAGCCGCCAGAAAATCAGTTACTTTGGGGTTTATGGATATGCGTTGGCAACAAGTGCAACTTTGGGAGAGGCGTTTCGTGTTGGAAAATACAATTTTGATCTTGCCGCACCGGTTTTACGGATTACGCTTCATTTCAGGGGATCCGTCGGTATCTTAAAATCTCACAATCCAAGAGCATTGGGTGCATCACTTCCATTTGTTGCTGAATTCTGGCGAAGTTCGCAACAGAAACTGATGTCTCTCTTGC
The DNA here is from genome assembly GCA_022360775.1 of Sneathiellales bacterium. GTDB lineage: Bacteria > Pseudomonadota > Alphaproteobacteria > Sneathiellales > Sneathiellaceae > Sneathiella. Next base: position 8,781 of record JAKSCD010000487.1, read on the forward strand.
TCGGATACCGGTTTCCGACGCTGAAAATGTATTTTCCTTATCCGAAACCAAAACATGCTTCCCTTTATGAAAAGGTTTTTGAATGCCCTGTCCATTTCGGATCAGATATAATGGAATGGCATTTTGATGCTTCAGCCCTGGATTCCCCATGTGTTCATGCCGATCAGGATACAGCAATGCTGTGTCATAGCTATTGCGACTACATCCTCTCCAGCATTGGCTCGCATTCGAAGTTACAGCAGAGTATCCAGGCGATATGCTTCAATGATCTGACAACAAATCTGACGGCAAAAATCATTGCTGAAAAGCTCGGATTTTCCCGCCGAACCCTCTTCAGGGAATTGGCGAAAGAGGGAGTGTCCTTGCAGAGTTTAATCGACACAACGAAACGATCAATCGCTGTCGAGTATTTAAGGAATACAGATTTGTCGGTTGAGGAAATTTCGTTTCGGTGCGGCTATCAGGACATATCCAATTTTAGAAAAGCCTTTAAAAGATGGACCGGGTGTTTTCCTTCTTCCTATAGAAAACATCCTCTTGAGCAAAAGGGACGCTCCTTACTCTCGTAGAAGATCATTCACAATCAAATCCTAGTCCAGGATCTTAAACTTCATCTTTGGATCAGGGGTGTCACATGCAGAGGAAGATCGGTTCAGGATAATCTTTATTGGGATTTTTTGAAATCCGGGACAAGGTGGCCCAGGTGCGTTAAACTATTCAACCATACAACAACAACGGTCATGTAAGACCGAGATATCGGAGGGCATCAGAA
>JAKSCD010000046.1 GCA_022360775.1 Sneathiellales bacterium
AAGCCTTGCCTCCAGGGACTTATCTTCGCTTCGGCAGTCAATGTCGGCGGCAGAAATTCTCTCTGAAGAGGTCTATAACCAGTGGAAGACTGCTGTTGGTCACGGCCCGACAGAAGGGCTTGGATCCACTGAGCTTCTGCATGTCTATCTCTCCAACAGTCTTGAAGAACATCATATCGGTGCGGCGGGCAAACCGGTTCCCGGTTATGAAATCCGTCTGGAAACCCCTGAGGGAGAACTGGTGGCGCCCGGTCAGGAAGGCGTCATGCTTGTGAGAGGGGATTCTTCCGCTCCCCTATACTGGAACCGGCCCGACAAGACCAAAGAGACCATGCGCGATGACTGGATCCATACCGGTGATCTTTTTATCGAACAGGAGGGAAACTACTATTTTCAGGGACGTGTCGATGATCTGATCAAGGTTTCAGGGCAATGGGTCTGGCCTCTGGAAGTGGAGCGTTGTCTGAACGAACATCCTGATATTCATGAAGCCGCCGTGCTCGCCCATGAACTGGAAGATAAACGGATGACATTACGCGCAATCATCAGGCTCCGAGACGGGATTGCAGCGGATGATGATCAAAGCAACAAGTTACGCACCTATGTAAAATCAACATTGCAGCCTTTTAAATATCCAAGGCTTATTGATTATACAGAAAACCTTCCCAAGACCGGCACAGGGAAAATTGATCGGCAGGCCTTGAAGGCTCTGTAAAACCTGTATTACCAAACTCGCTCAAATCCCGTTTATTTGAGCGAGTTTGCCCTGCCGCAGCAGGTTCAGGCTCATATCCATGCCATGCAGGTCGGTGGCGGGGATGCTTCCATCAAGATCGTAAGCAACGCTCATCATTCTTTTGATCGGCGGACACCATTGGTTAATATTGAAGATGCGAGCGTCGCCCCCGGCTCACCAGCTATTTATCTCGCTATCTTTTTGAAATCAGGTTTGCGTTTTTCCATAAAGGCAGCGACAGCTTCCTTATGTTCTGCGGTCTCATACCCTGCCGCCAGCGCTTTATGTTCCCGAAGCCCGACGGCTGTCAGGTCATCACAAGTTCCGTTCTGTGTAATCAGTTCCTTGATCATTTTAAGTGAGGGGGCCGGATTGCCCGCAATTTCCTCAGCAACTCCCATCGCTTCGTCCAGTAATTCGTCATGCGGTACGATCCGATTAGCAAAACCTGTTCCTTCAAGTTCAGAAGCCTGATAAAGCCTTCCTGTCAGAAACATTTCACTCGCCTTGGAAAATCCGACCCTTTGCACCAGAAAATGGGTACTGGCCAGCTCAGGTGCCAATCCCATTCGCACAAAGAACATGCCTATTTTTGCTTTATCTGACAGCAGGATAATATCGGCCGGCAAGACCATGGTGATGCCGATACCAACAGCAACCCCATTAATCGCAGCAATAATCGGCTTGGATTCACGAAGAAGTTCAACCCATTTTGAATCGCCAGGATTTTTTCCGCCATTCAGTGTCGGCTTTTCACCAGCTTGAATAGGATCATTGAAACCTTCCTGTATTTCCGCGCCCGCGCAAAATCCGCGCCCTGCCCCGGTGATAATGATCGCCCCGATTTCAGGGTTATCGTTGGCTTTCTTGATTGCTTCCTGAAGTTCCCGGTTTAATTGTCGGGTCCAGGCATTGAGTTTTTCCGGACGGTTGAGAGTGAGAACCATAACATTCCCGCTCTGCTCTTCCAGGAGCTGAGTGTAAGACATTCTATTTCCTTTATTATTCTTATTTTTGCCCGCAAAGCCTATCAAGCAGATAAATTCAGGTCAATAAAGGAGCGCCCCTCCTTTTTTGGAGCGCCTGCACACTTGAACCTGATTTATGACATCCCATCTCATAAAGAGAATTCAACGTAGAATATTACGACCATAACGAATAACGGAGCTCTCCGCTGAAAGAAGAAGTCGCCTATAGAATATTGCATGGACTAATCGATCTTGCTTGCCAGTTCTTTCCCCGTTTTGCAGTTGGGTGTTTTATTGGGTTTGCATTTGCTTGCGTTAGCCTGTTGCTTAACAGACCTGACGAGACATTTACTGGTATTGTGATTGTCGGGATGTCCACTCTTTCCACTGGCCTTGCTGCGGAGCTCGGCGCACGTATCGGCAATTACTGAAGCAATCTTGCGCCCGCCCAACGACCGGACTGTACAAGTGAGTTAATCTCCATATTCAAAAGTGAAATCACAGCATTTGAAGCAGCTGTTGCAGTCCTTGCGCTTCGTTCGGCCAGGTAAATGCGTCTCCAGAGATGCCGATCCTCAATATGGGAAACAGATAGCTTTTTCTCCTGCACTTCCTGATTGACAGCATGAAGCGGAAGGAGCGAACTACCGTACCCTTTTTCAACAAGCCGTTTGATTGTGTAAAAGGAATCTACTTCAATAACCGGTGAAATCGAGCCCCCCAGCAAGGGAACTTTACCGTCGAGCATCACTCTCAAACCATGGGATTGACTGGGGAGGATCAAGGGATAATTGACCAGTTCTTCACTGGAAACTATTTCAGCTCTCTTATCGGAAAAAGCGTGCACGACAACAATTTCCTCTTCCAGAATAAGGGAAGACGAGATCATGTTATCCTGTATATCCAGATATAAAAGCGCAAGATCCACCTGCCCCTTGGCCAGCCACTCCTTTACAAAGCCGCTCATTGCTTCCGCAATGACAAGTTTAATTTCAGGAAATTTTTTTCTGCAGGACGCAATTAACGGCTCACTCAGCACACTGCTGACTGTGCCGGGAAAACCAATCCGAACCGTGCCTTTGGGTTGCTCCCCAAAATCAAGAAGATCCTGCCTGGTCTTTTCCGCGTCGGCTATAAGGCGCCTCGCTCTTTCAAAAAGCAAAAGACCTGCTTCCGTAGGTTTCACCCCTCTTTTCTCTCTTATCAGAAGTGCATGACCAAATTCATCCTCCATCGCGTGGATGTGCAATGAAAGAGCGGACTGGGCCACGTTCAGTTTGCTGGCCGCTCTGGTAAAGCTCCCCTCTTCAACAATGGTGAGAAAATATCTAAGCTTTTTGAGATTCATAAAAGAAATTATATCTAATTTTTAGATTATAATCACATATTTTCTATACTTGAATTAGATTTCATATTCCGATTTAACCGGAATGCTCAAGTCAAAACAGGAAAAAAGACCGATGGCTCATTATTCTCAGGAAGATTTCTCAGACATTCGTGACGCTGTAAGGGCCTTATGCGCTGAATTCCCCGATGAATATCACCGCAAAGTGGATGAGAGACGCGGTTACCCTGAAGAATTTGTTGATGCCTTGACAAAGGCCGGATGGATGGCCGCACTTATCCCTGAAGAATATGGAGGGGCTGGTCTCGGTCTTACAGAAGCCTCTGTCATCATGGAGGAGATTAATCGCGCAGGCGGCAATTCAGGGGCCTGTCATGGTCAGATGTATAATATGAATACGCTTTTGCGTCATGGATCGGAAGAACAAAAGCAAAAATACCTGCCCAGGATTGCCGCTGGCGACTTGAGACTTCAATCCATGGGGGTCACAGAACCGACAACAGGGACTGATACGACAAAAATCAAGACCACTGCCGTTCGCAAAGGTGATAAATATGTGGTTAATGGCCAGAAAGTCTGGATCAGCCGGGTGCAACATTCCGATCTGATGATCCTGCTTGCCCGAACAACACCACTTGCAGACGTTAAAAAGAAATCTGAAGGCCTGTCCATTTTTATTGTGGATATTAAAGAAGCCGTCAAAAAAGGAATGGAGGTTCGCCCGATCCTCAATATGGTCAATCATGAAACCAACGAGCTTTTCTTTGATGATCTTGAAATTCCTGCTGAAAATCTGATCGGCGAGGAAGGACAGGGTTTTAAATACATCCTGACCGGCCTGAACGCCGAACGAACCCTGATTGCCGCAGAATGTATCGGCGATGGCTACTGGTTTACGGACCGGGTCGTTAATTATGTAAGTGAACGGGAAGTCTTCTCGCGTCCTATCGGTCAAAATCAGGGCGTACAATTCCCGATTGCGGAAGCCTATATCGAAATCGAGGCGGCGAACCTGATGCGATATAAGGCCTGCGCCCTTTTTGATGACGGAAAACCCTGCGGTGCAGAAGCCAATATGGCGAAATATCTGGCAGCAAAAGCGAGCTGGGAAGCGGCCAATGCCTGCATTCAATCCCATGGAGGTTTCGGGTTTGCCTGTGAATATGATGTAGAACGGAAATTCCGTGAAACCCGCCTTTATCAGATCGCCCCGATATCAACAAATCTGATCCTCAGCTATGTCGCAGAACATGTACTCGGCATGCCAAGATCCTTTTAAGCCTCCGTAAAGCTGAATAATCACGGGAAGCTACGATGCAAACAGCATTTTTACAGACTGATATGGATTTCGTTATTCCTGTTGTCCCATAACCGCAATCTCCCGTTTTTGAAACTGATCCAGATATTTTGCAAGCGATCTGCGGTTTCACGGCTCTGACGAAGACGCTCTATGGCTCCAAGCAAAAGAGCGTCACTGTTTCTTGGAAAAATCCTCACAAGTGTTAATACTTCTTTCGCCTTCCGGTGGCGCGCAAAAAGACGCTGTTTTGCCATGGCTTCGGTGTTCGGAAGCTGTCCTTCCGGAGATCTGATAATTGTGCTGAAACGATCCCGGTCTATGCTCGTTCCCTGTCCCGGCTGCTCATCCATACTGTAAATTCGAAAACTCTGATCAATTAAAACTGTCTGCATTCCAAGGCGGGATTTTAGAATTTTGTAAAGCGTCTCCATTTCCTCCGGATTTTCAGGCCATACTAGATTGATCATATCCTCCTTGCCATGTTCGAGAAGCTTCAGGCTTGTCCTTCCTTTCTCAATGAGTTCTTCTGGCTCCAGAACTGCGTTCTTTGTCAAAACAGGGTCCTGTTTCTTTTTCAAGACCTCTCGCGGCAAGGGGCCCTTCTTTTCGGTCATAGACGCTGCAGGCTTTGCCTGAGCCTCTGATTTCTTAGCGCGATTGTTGTTTTCTGTTTTTATATTAGCTGGTGATTTCGCTTCCAATTCAGGTTCAGGCATTTGAACCGGTGGAGGCTTTGGAAGAGAAATCGCGGTATTTGCGAGGATCACAGAAGCGGGTTTAACTTGAAGCTCTGCATCCGGCTTATTCAACTTTTCCATCACTTTATCCGGTTTACTGAGAGCGAATAAAGTAAGTGCCAGCAAGGTCGTTATCGCGACCGAGCTGCCTGTTGCATAAGGGGAGCCGCGCGAGACAGGTTTCGGCTTTTTCATTGTGCTATCGCCTCAAGTGAATAAAGTTCCATGTCCTCGGCAAGACGAAGCAGGCGATCCCTGCGGTCACTTTTTTCACTGAGCTGGTTATCGCTAAACTGTTCAACTGGCTCATTTTTGCCGTTCAGGATCTCATCTCGTCTTTTCATCACCTCTGGCGGCAAGGTTCGCTCGCCGGTTTTTCCCGTGGAAACAGGCTGCGGCTTTTGGACCGGTTTATGCGCAACTTCTACTGGAGCATTCTCTTCGGACTTATTCGTCATCTTTTGCTGACTTTCAGGAACAGGCTCCTTTGTCAGTTTATCGTCTTTCAAAGGCCTATTTTCTTCGGCAGGATCGCTTGTAAGATCACTTACCTTTTGCCGAACCTGCTGGCCCATATTCCCGGCTTTTTCAGAAAGAGTATTTAACTCACCATTTTCTGCAGAAAACAGGTAAACCAGAGCGGCACCAACGATTATATTAAAGAGAAGGAATTTCATTTTACTCACCTCATTCTATCTTCCAGGGACCGTTTAGCCCCCTTTTATATTCAACAAGGATTAGCGCCCTTAAAAAGGCGGAAACGGGAAGCCCTATGACGGTTGTCATAAAAGCCAGGCTGAAATTCGCTGTCAGGTCCCGAATAACAACCTGAACCGTCTCCGGCGTCAGGCTCTGGGTTGCAAGAGCACCGATCCCGACACTGATCCCATACAAAGTGTAAGTGAGCGCAAGAGTGGTGACACCATTGGCAGCCTGGACACCGGTCTCAACCCAGATTTCCCGTTTCTGCTCGTTAAGACCAGCATTTCGGATACTGAACCAGGCCAACAGGCAAATCGTCACCAGAAGTCCTAGCATTCCCATAAATCCAAAACCGAGCACCCGGGTCAACCATTCCCCAATGTCACCGATGGACATACTGGATCCCAGCGCAAAAAAAGTGACCCCGAGAACGGCGGCTCCCAGCAGGTAACTGACGATCTGGGATCCCTGTACGAGTTGCTGCGAAAAGGACCGCATCTCAGCGCCGCCCGACACGGGTATTGAGAATATTCTGACCCGTCAATCCAAGCTGTTCAAACCAGTGATCCATCAATAAACGATCTTTTTCGATTGAGGCATGAACGAGGAAAGTCAAATCATAATTTGCAAAAGCGGATCGGACTATTGGTGTGTTTTTTCCAACCAGGGACTTATCACGAAGAACCATGCGTTCAAGATCAACAAGTCGCGCCTGATAAGCGGAAAGTTTACTCTGCCGCTCCTGCATTCCGATATCCCCGGAAAGCATGATATTCAGGAGATTTGCTCTTTCGCGCTCAAGGCTTTCCAGCGTACCCGCATGTCCAACGGATAGCGTACCAAACGTCAAAATCCCCGCGAGGATCAGTTTAAATGTTGTTTTGCGAAACATTATTCAACTCCTTTGCAGACTAGTTACTGATGAAGAGATCAACTGTTGAGGTGATCGTGCTCTTTGGCTCCTCCACTGCAACAATATCCGCACCATTTTCAGCGACCGAAATATTCTCAGCGAGGGCCAGTGCATCCAGCGAGACCAGTTTGGCCATATAGCCAAGCACCATGTCCTCCTGATCAATCAGGGCTATCTCTGCCTGGTTTTGTGCGATCATATTGCGGACAAAATCGGCTTGAGTGACCTGCACACCGTCAACGGTTGGCGCCTGGTTCATGGGATGGTTATTGATCGCAGCAACCAGATTTTCGATCGCCGCCATATTCTGTGCATATTCCGTCGCATACCGACTTTGCGAGGTCACACTGGATTGCATCAATTCAGTATCGATTTTGCCAAGTGATCCTTGAAAACGGTTCTGCGCCTGTTTCTGCTGTTCCACCAACTGGGCTTTTTGCGGGCTCATGGATGCTTCTTTTCGGGTCATCTTAGCCAACAGTTTTTCATAAAGCCGAATACGGGTTTTTGCTTTTTTCCGCTTTAGCTGCTGTCGCTCCCTCGCCAAAGACAAATAAGCCTGTTTTTCACCAATGAGCTGATATTCCAGGTCCATCTGGACCTCGTCATCAGCACCGGCATTTTTGTTAAGCGCAGCCTTCAGATCCTCCAGGGTGGATTTTTTATACCCAACCTTCTCATCTGCCTGACTGATCGCCGATGCAAGTTCCGATTTTCTAAAATCATTTTCAACAGCGCGCCGCAGATGATCACCTGGCAATTTGATCAGTTTTTCACTCGCCCGCGGTGTCCATTTAGCGGCCTCCGCCGGTTGAGGAACCAGGGTCACTGACACACTTCCCAATAAAACAAGGGCGATGAGACTTGCTGTATTTTTCCTGAGCGTTTTCATCCGCCCCTCCTCAATTTGTTTTCCAGTGATTAATACGGCGCATTTCTCGTTTCACACCGCGGTTGACATTCAATGCCGCAAACTCGCCAAAACTCTGTTTGTCGGTTCGTTCCAGAAAAGCTTCCATGGTTTTGATAAACGAAGTCCCGTCAGTGAAATAAAGATCCTTTTCCGGATAAGCGGTTTTAAAGCGTTCAAATGCGGAATTCGCTGAGGCGATATCTCCCGCGCGCAGGTAATTGAGAACAGCCACACTATGAAGCTTCATTCTCTCTCCTTGAGGGATCACATGCTTGTGTTCAGTAACATCGGCGATACATTTTTCTGCGACCTGAGCACTTGTCAGATATCCACCTGGTGATTTTTGCAGGCGAGCCTGGTCACTGAGTTGCAGGACTTCCTTGCGGCAATTCTGGTAATTTTGCAGCCCGGTCATTTCCTGAAATCTGGCTTGCCTGTATTCAGCGATATCGGCAGGGCTGTTCGCCTGATTTCCGGTTGTCATACACCCGCTCAAAGTGATCCCGGCTAATCCAATAACCATGATCCGGATCCCGTTTCTTTTTACATTTCCCATAATGATCTCCTTTTTTTCAGCTTTTCATGACATTCGAGAAGCTGGGTCTCGACATATTGGGCAGAGCGCCGCGTTTCAGATCACGGCGATATTTCTTCTGAAGTTTCAGAACACGATTGACATATTTACGAGTGGCTGGAATGACCCGGGCGCGAGTGCCTGTCCCGACAGCGGACCCTCCGTTATACCAGGATAGAGCCAGATCAACTCGGCCATCATACTGGCGGATCAGGCGCCTGAGAAAATGAAGGCCTACTCTCACATTTATCCGCGGGTTCCAAAGCAGATCGGGATGCAGGCCGTATTCATATCGGGCGGTTGCCGGCATGATTTGCATCACGCCTCTTGCACCGACCCGGCTCTCTGCCTTTGCATTGAAATAGGATTCCGCATGGGCGACCGCGAGAGCAAGGGATACAGGGACGCGCAAATTAATGGCTTCCTCTGCAACAAGGTGCTTTATATGAGCCCTTGAATAGGGCGCAGCATTCACTGTACCCAGGTTAATCAACACCATGCTGATAGCGAGCAGGGCAAAAGCAATATAAATCATAAATTTCATTGCTTTGCTCCCTCTGCAAGACGATCAATCCACGCCTGGTCAAGTTGGGTCACAATGAGGTTTTCACTGGAAAACCCTCCCCTCGCCTTCAAGACTTTCTCCAGGGGAGAGGATGGATCGATCGCCAGAACAATCCTTTTATTTTCTTCTCTCGCCTTTTGGGAAACCGTCCGGGCCGACGTAACCTTGAGTGAGTGATCAAAAAACTGTCCCTGATGAAAAATAATGATCAGGTCATCCTTTTTCAGGCTCGCGGCCCCGTCCCTGGCCTCTGTTTTTCCCGAGACGACAAGCGCGTCAATATTCCGCGCAGGTTTATTTTTAGCCTCGGCACCAGTTTCAGCCGGACCGATACCCATCGAGATCATCGTCAGAACCATGATGCTGAAGATCCCCATGGCGAGCGCAAGGGCTACTTCTGTCATCGCACTTTCAGGGCCGGTTTCATAGGATATGGAAGGTTTTCTATTCAGCATGGCGTGTTCCTACCTTCTGTCCCGGCGCATGTTTTTAACAACTGCGCGCGTAAGCCTGCCATTAACGGGAAGTGCAGAATCCCGTTGATAATTTGAAAGAGCCTGCCGGGTTTGACTGGTGATTATCCCGTCCACCGGACCGGGTTCATACCCAAGTTCCACAAGAAGAGTTTCCGCCTCAAGTACAGTATCTTCCTTACGGCGCACATCTCTCGCCGGAAGAGGAGCGTCTGATATAGAGACTACTGGACTGGACCGGTCCGGAATAAGGATCGTTCGCGTTGCCCCAAGTAAACTGCCACTTTCCACAGCAAGTGCCTGATAGCTGATGGCTGTTCTGCCCCGCTCATTATAGGAGGCACCGATAATAAGGATGTCAGCCTGAGAGTTGTCGTTAAGCTCTGATAACCGTTTCAGGGCGTCGTCCCCTTCCAGCGCACGGGTTCCTTCTTCAAGAACTTGCGGCAATGTGCTCCGCGAAACGATAACGAATTGACCTTTAGCACTTTCCAGCAGTGCCGCTTCAATCCGCCTGTTAAATCTTTGTGCCTGAGCCGATGTTAAAACACCCTTTTTCGCCTTCAATGGTGCAACGGCGATACGCGGCTTCAGATACCCGTCCCGGGCCTGAAGGCTGTTCACATCAACCTGGTTCAAATCCTCGATCAGATCAGAGGCCAGAACCGAAAACTGTCCTGCAGTTGATGCGGCATTTGCGACATGAACCGGATATCCGATCATGAAAGAGCAGGCCGCAATTCGGCTAAATCTGGCGATCAGATATCGAGGAACCTTCCAGCATTTGTCATGTTTCAACATTTCACTTCTCCTCCGCCGACATCAACTTTTGACGGGAACCCATTTACCAGCAGCAGTCCTGCATGCCGTGCCTTTGACTTCCTCTTCATAGCCATCGATGAAAACCCACATGGAATAATCACGGCAATCCCGGTTATCTGCGGATTTGAAAGTACGCTGCGGGGTGACGCTAAACTGGGTTCCTGTATCCGGGTTCTTCCACCGGCTTGTTTCACCTGTCCTGGTCCGCTCCAGAACAGTGTTGGTGGCCTGATGATCCTTCTCATCCATACGTTTGGCCACATGGCTCCCCAGAACAGCGCCTAAAATAGTCCCGCCAATTGTCGCAGCCACCCGGCCGGAACCCTTTCCAAACTGGG
>JAKSCD010000012.1 GCA_022360775.1 Sneathiellales bacterium
GAGCGTCGTCGTTTGGTGATTGAAGCTTTAGAGGAAGAGCTTCGTAAGCAGCGAGAAGAAGTGGCGCTGCAAGCTAACAAGATTCGAGATCTAGAAGACAAAGCTTATTCTATGCAATCCAGCGAACTGCAATTGGCGGCACTGGATACCAGCATTATTGACCCGCCTTTGATTGAAATTATTGAACCTCCCATGTCGTTAACTCGTGGTCGTCCGACTGTGAAGCTACGATCTTCGGCGCGCAACCAAGAAATCATTGGTAAGGTAGAGGCGGCAGCGGGTCTAGCTACTTTTAAAGTGAATGATCAAACTCAAGATGTGGATAAGCATAATCTTTTCTGGGTTGATGTACCTATCTACAAGGAAGATACACCCATTGAAATTGTAGCTGTGGATAATCAGGGGCGTCGTGTCACCGTTGATTTTTCCTTTATTACTGATCGCGTTATCGCGCAGCAACCTGTGGTAGAAAAACCGCAAATTGCTGTGAGTGGCGATATGGGTAAATATTATGCTCTAGTCATTGGTAACAATAACTATGCGCATTTCCCTAAATTAGATACCGCCATTAACGATGCCCACGCGACAGCTAAATTGTTAAGAGAGCGATACGGTTATGAAACCACAACCGTCATTGATGCGGATCGTTATGCGCTATTGTCTGCATTCAACAAACTCCGTGAAAAGCTGACGGATAAAGATAACTTGTTAGTTTATTACGCAGGTCATGGTGAATTAGATCGGGTTAATGAACGTGGTTACTGGTTACCTATTGATGCTGAGCCAGGTAACACTGCAAACTGGATTTCTAATATCGCCATTACAGATATTATCAATGCGTTGCCAGCTAAACATGTGATGGTGGTTGCAGATTCCTGTTATGCAGGAACCATGTCTAGTGCATCCATGGCTCGTTTAGATTTAAATTTACCTGCAGATGTTAAAAGCGAGTGGGTTAGCGTTATGTCTGAAACCCGTGCCCGCACGGTGCTAACTTCTGGCGGAATCGCGCCCGTATTAGATGGCGGCGGTGGTGACCACTCCGTTTTTGCGAAAGCTTTCTTAAAAGTACTTTCCGATGCTAATGGATTAATGGAAGGTCATTCCGTGTATCGCCAAGTATTAACTGA
>JAKSCD010000011.1 GCA_022360775.1 Sneathiellales bacterium
AGAAGCAGAAATCGAAAATATCGACCGGACGTATGGAAGCATCTCAGATAGTCTGTTGGAAAAATCGGCAGCTGCTTGCGTCAATGCGGACAGGGTTTTTGTCGTTGGACTGCGAAAGTGTTTTTCTGTCGCCAGTTTCTTTCATTATGCGACACGTGTGTTTTTTCAAAATTCAAAACTCGTTCAGGGTTGTGCCGGTTTGTTCCGCGAGGAAATTGAAGGGATTAGCGGAAAAGACCTGGTCGTCGCAATCGCTTTTGAACCCTATACGCGTGAAACGGTTGAAACAACGAATTTAGCGAAGGAACGGGGATGTAAGGTCATTGCCATTACAGACAGTTCAGTCTCTCCGCTTGCAAAAAACGCTGATTTTGTTTTCCTGGTCGCTAATCGCAGCCCCTCCTTTTATCGATCTTTAAGCGGTGCTTTATCTGTTGCGCAGGCGCTCGTTGCGGCGATTGTCACCCATTTGGGAGAGAGCGCAGTGCAGGCGCTTGAACAATCTGATGCAAGCCTGCGTGCAAGTAATACTTATTGGTATAATTAGGAATACCCAATGACACATGTCTTTCACCGAGCTCCAGCCAACACCTATCCCATCGCGGATCACGGGGAGGGCGCCTATATTGTCGATCGTGATGGAAAACGGTATTTCGATGCGGGGGGTGCTGCCGTTTCCTGTCTTGGACATAGCAATAAAGAAGTGAATGACGCCATCAAGCGACAGGTCGATAAGATTTCTTTTTCCCATTCAGGTTTCTTTACAAATGAACCGATGGAAGAGCTTGCCGAATTCCTTGCAACGCGGGCCCTTGGCCGTCTTGACAAGGTCTATTTTGTGTCCGGCGGGTCCGAGGCAGTAGAGGCCGCGTTGAAGTTGGCGCGTCAGTATTTTCTGGAAAAGGGAGAGCCCAAACGGACAAGGTTTATCTCCCGCAGGCAAAGTTACCACGGAAACACACTTGGTGCGCTTTCCGCAGGAGGAAATGAATGACGGCGGGAGCCCTATGCGCCTTTGCTAATGCCTGTCAGCCTCATTTCGCCTTGCTATCTCTATCGAGGTAAAAAGGAAGGGGAAAGCGATTTTGGGTATGGCCAGCGCGTTGCAAACGAGCTGGAGGAGGAAATTCTTAATATTGGGACAGAGAAAGTCTGCGCCTTTATTTGTGAACCGGTTGTAGGGGCAACACTCGGCGCGGTTGCCGCTGTTGACGGATATTTTAAGCGGATAAGGGAAATCTGCGATACATATGGTGTGCTACTGATCCTGGATGAGGTGATGTGCGGAATGGGGCGGACAGGTACGCTTTATGCGCATGAGCAGGAAAATATCCAGGCCGATATCATGGTGACCGCGAAAGGCCTGGGAGCAGGATATCAGCCGATCGGCGCAATGCTCGCCTCAGATTATATTTTCGACACCATCCGTCAGGGGAGTGGTTTTTTCCAGCATGGCCATACTTATCTTGGACATCCTGTGGCCTGTGCTGCGTCACTTGCCGTGCAGAAATATGTTGAGAAGAATGATCTTCTTTCCAACGTTGTTCTGCGAGGAGAACAGCTCCAGGCAGAGCTTCAAAGAAGCCTTGGGCAAAATCCTTATGTTGGTGATATTCGCGGACGTGGCCTCTTTATCGGACTGGAGCTTGTTAAAGATCGGGACAGTAAGGAACCATTTGATCCTGCCCTTAAGCTGAACGGTCTGATTAAGAAAACCGCCATGGAAGAGGGATTGATGTGTTACCCGATGGGAGGCACTATTGATGGCCGGCGCGGAGATCATGTTCTTTTGGCTCCTCCCTTCATAATGACAGAAAATCATGTGGATGAAATTGTGACGAAGCTGACAAAAGCGATCACTGTTTCGTTGAATCAAGTGGCTACAGGGTGATGACTGTGAATCCTTCAGAAAAAGAGCCGGTTGTCATTACAGTCGCACCAAATGGCGCAAGGAAAACCCGTAAAGACCATCCGAAATTGCCCATAACGCCAGAGCAACTGGCGGAAGAGGCCTTTTCATGTCAGCAGGCAGGCGCAGCGATGATCCACTTACATGTCCGCGAAGAGGATGATACGCATTCTCTGGATACCGGACGCTATCGCGACGCGATGGCAGCCATCGAAGATCGATGCGGAGAAAACCTTCTGGTACAAGTTACAACAGAAGCTGTAGGTCGCTATACAGCAAAACAGCAAATGGCTGTTGTCAGGGAGTTGAAACCGCAATCGGCCTCATTGGCTATTCGTGAAATCATTCCAGAAGATGGAGAAGCAGAAGCAAAAGATTTTTTACACGGAATTGTGAGGGATGGCACGCTGCCTCATTACATTTTGTATGATGATAAGGATCTTTTGCGTTTCCAGAGGCTGATGGAAAAAGATGTGATTCCGGAGAAAAATGCCTTTTTATTATTTGTTCTTGGTCGATATTCGGAAGGGCAGGTCTCAAGCCCGATGGATTTACTGCCTTTTTTGAATGCCATGAAGTCAGGGTTTAGCTGGTCTGTCTGCGCATTTGGTCCGCTTGAGCATGCAGCAGCTTGTGCTGCGGTTGCAATGGGGGGACACGTCAGGGTAGGATTTGAAAATAATATGTATCTGAGTAACGGTGAACTGGCAGGCGGAAATAGTGACCTGGTCGCTCAAATCGCAAGTGCGGCTGAAAGTATTGGCCGCCCTCTGGCAAAAGCCAGGGACATTGCCACTGTCATCGGAAAGTAGCGTAAAATAAGGGATTAGTCGGTGTCCAGGTTTATACATGGGGCGCTGGTTTATGGGTTTCTGAAAAACACGATTATTGTTTTTTGGAAAACCGACGCTGAATTACAGGAAAGCGTCGGCTCAAAATGCCGGAAATTGATTATCCGGTAAAGACAGGTTGAGGAGAATGAAATGAGAAAGTTCTTTACAGTTACTGCTGCTGCGACAGCTGCTTTGGGAGGCGCAATGCTTACCTCTGCTCCTGTGCAGGCAGAACAGTTCATCACAATCGGAACAGGCGGTCAAACGGGTGTTTACTACCAGGTTGGCGGCGCGATCTGCAAGCTGGTGAACCGTGGTACAAAGAAACACGACATCAAATGTACGCATACAACAGGCGGCTCCACGAAAAACATCAATGGCATTCAGGCCGGCGATCTGGATATGGGTGTTGCGCAGTCTGACTGGCAGTATCATGCCTATAACGGAACCGCTCCAAAGCAGTTCCCTAAAGGCGCTTTCAAAGAGCTGCGTGCAGTTTTCTCCGTGCATCCAGAGCCTTTTACAGTCGTTGCCCGTGCCGATTCAGGTATCAAGACGTTTGATGACCTGAAAGGCAAACGTGTGAATGTGGGTAATCCAGGTTCCGGACAGCGCGGTACCATGGAAGTTGTTATGGAAAAAATGGGCTGGAAAATGGGTGATTTTGCCCTGGCTTCCGAGCTTAAATCTTCTGAGCAATCTGCAGCGCTTTGCGATAACAAAATTGACGCCATTGTTTTCACAGTTGGTCACCCGAACGGTTCCATCAAGGAAGCAACCACTTCCTGTGAAGCAAATCTGGTAAATGTTGATAATGATGTTATCCGCAAGCTTGCTTCCGACAATGACTACTATGCCATGGCCACCATTCCAGGCGGCATGTATAAAGGTTCCGACAACGACACAACAACTTTTGGCGTTGGCGCAACTTTTGTCGCGTCCACAAAAACCGATGCTGAAGTTGTTTATCAGATCGTGAAAGCCGTTTTCGATGACATCAAGCGTTTCCGCAAAATGCATCCGGCATTTGCAAATCTTGATCCGAAGAAAATGATCGTGAACAATCTTTCTGCGCCTTTGCATGAAGGTGCCGTTCGCTATTATAAAGAACAGGGCTGGATGTAATCCTTCTTCTGGACAAGGGGCGAGTCTATACTCGCCCCTTATTTTATTTCAGAGTAATATACGCGTACTTGTACTGTAATGAATAACAGGGGTTTCGTACTGACCGTCTTCTTTCAATAACGGATGGCAGTGGGGAACAAGGGGGTTATATGAGTGAAAAACTCAATCAGGACGGTCCTTTAAGCGCTGAGGAGCTGGAGGATCTAGTCGCATCGACAGATACAGGCGGCCGTACACCAGAAAATACAGCCATCGTCAAATTGATGATGGGCTTAGCCTTGGCCTGGTCACTATGGCAGGTCTGGATCGCCTCACCATTGCCATTTATCTTCAATTTTGGCGTCTTCTCCGGGAAAGAAGCACGACCAATCCATTTGGCTTTTTCCATTATTCTGGCGTTTCTGGCCTATCCGGCGTTTAAGAAAAGCCCGAGAAATCATATTCCGCTTGCCGACTGGGCGCTTGCAGCAATCGGTGCGCTGGCGACTTTGTATCTCTTCGCATTTGATACAGCACTTGGCGATGCACTGACGGGCTCACGTTTATCCGATCGGCCTGGCAATCCAATCCTGATTGACATCATCGTCGCATGTATCGGTGTGGTTGTCTTGCTGGAAGCCACGCGCCGTGCATTAGGGCCACCCTTGATGATCGTTGCTATGGTTTTCCTTGGATATACGTTCCTAGGCCCCTATGCACCGGGTATTCTTGCCTGGAAGGGAGCAAGTTTTGGCGCTGTTGCCGACCATCAGTGGCTTTCTTCAGAAGGCGTGTTCGGGATCGCACTTGGTGTTTCCACCGGACTTGTTTTTCTGTTTGTTCTTTTTGGTGCCCTGCTCGATAAAGCGGGAGCCGGTAACTATTTCATTAAAGTTGCCTTCTCTCTTATGGGACATTTAAGAGGCGGCCCTGCGAAAGCAGCTGTGGTGGCATCCGGTATGACCGGCCTTATTTCAGGCTCGTCCATCGCCAATGTTGTGACAACTGGAACCTTTACCATTCCGATGATGAAACGCGTGGGCTTTTCCCCTGAAAAAGGGGGAGCTGTCGAGGTGGCCTCTTCAGTAAATGGTCAGATCATGCCACCTGTAATGGGTGCCGCAGCCTTTCTGATGGTGGAATATGTCAATATCAGTTACTTTGACGTAGTCCGGCATGCCTTCGTACCGGCCGTTATCTCCTATATCGCACTGGTTTACATTGTCCATCTGGAAGCTATGAAACTGGATATGCAGGGACTTCCCCGCGCAGGTGAAGTCAAGCCTGCCAAGCTTGCCCTTCTTTCATTCGGGATTACGCTTTCAGCAGTCCTGGCAATTGGCGGCGGACTTTATTATCTCTCTGAACTGTTTAATCTTCTTGGATCGAACCTGAACAGACTGTTACTGGTCGCTGTGGTCCTGGTGCTTCAATATGGCGTTTTCAATGCTGTTGTTGCGCGGACAGAAGAGGGAACAAAGGCGAAGATTTTCTCTAAGGGTGCGGTTGTCTTATGTAACATCGTGATTGTCAGTTTTGGTATCTTCTTTGCGGTAAGCCTTATCCGGGAACTTGCCGGTAAAGAACTGACCCCCTGGATTGTCGGTGCCTGTATTCTTGCGGTTTATGTTTTCCTGATTTCAATCTGCGCAAAATATCCGGATCTTGAAGTGGATGATCCAAATGCGCCGGTGACAGCTTTACCAGAACCCGGTCCCACTGTTATGGCAGGTCTTCATTTCCTTCTGCCGGTTGCCGTTCTCATCTGGTGTCTGATGATTGAAAGATTATCGCCGGAATTGTCTGCTTTCTGGGCCGTCGCTCTCATGATCTTTATTCTGGTTACGCAGCGACAGCTTTTTGCATTTTTCAGGAAAGAAGGCCAGGCAGGAAAACTCAAACAGGGATTTGATGAGCTCATTGATGGTTTGATTTCCGGTGCCCGTAACATGATCGGTATTGGTATCGCTACTGCTGCGGCTGGTATCATTGTGGGTACGGTGTCGCAGACGGGCGTTGGACTGGTTCTGGCTGAACTTGTTGAGTTCCTTTCGCAGGGACAAATTCTGCTCATTCTTATCTTCACCGCGATCCTGAGCCTGATTTTGGGAATGGGCCTGCCCACAACAGCAAACTATATTGTTGTCTCCTCGCTACTGGCGCCGGTTGTTGTCAGTCTGGGACAGCAAAACGGTTTGATTGTTCCCCTGATTGCCGTGCATTTATTTGTGTTCTATTTCGGGATTATGGCGGATGTGACCCCGCCGGTTGGGCTGGCGTCCTTTGCTGCTGCGGCGGTATCGGGCGGGGATCCGATCAAGACGGGTTTTGTTGCCTTCTTCTATTCCTTGCGAACCGCCATCCTGCCTTTCCTGTTCATTTTCAACACAGATTTGTTGCTGATTGATGTGACTTTTGTGGAAGGGGTGGTTGTTTTCATAATAGCAACGGCGGCGATATTGCTCTTCACCGCCGGAACACAAGGATATTTCCTGTCCCGTTCAAAATTCTGGGAATCCATTTTACTTGTCCTGATCGCCTTTACGTTGTTCAGGCCCGGTTTCTGGATGGATCTCATTGTGCCTCCACATGAGCGTACAGATCCTGCACAGATTATGACGGTCGTAGAGCAAGTACCGGATAATTCGGAACTCCGTCTGATTGTTGAAGGAGAGGATGATGTTGGTGATCCTCTTGTCTTTACGGCAATCCTGCCGATTGGTGCAGAGAAAACTGCAGCTGAGAGGCTGGAAGCTGCCGGTCTTGAGTTATTGATCGAGGACGGGAATGTGATTATCGACAATGCCGGTTTCGACAGTGCTGCGCAAAAGGCCGGATTGGATTTTGACCAAAAGATCCTGACCCTTCTGGTTCCAGCAGATCAGCCACCCAAAGAGTTGATGTATATCCCGGCTTTGATCCTGCTGATTCTGATCGGCTTGTTACAGCGCCGCCGAAATGGCTCACCTGTTGCTAAAACAGTCACGCTTTAAGGGGAGAACTGAAAATGTATAAGCATATATTGCTCGCCGTTGATTTGCAGGCCGAGGATTCCTGGGCGAAAGCACTGCCGGAGGCTGTGGAATATGCTCAGGCCTTTAAATCAACATTGCATGTGATGACAGTCGTCCCCGATTTTGGAATGAGTATTGTTGGTTCCTTCTTTCCCAAAGAGCATGAAAATACCATGCTGGAGGAAACCGCAAAGCATTTGCATAAATTTGTAGATGAGAATATTCCAGATGACATCAAGACGCAGGTCATTGTCGGTCATGGAACAGCTTATGAGGAAATCCTGGAAATGCAGGAAAAGACAAGCTGTGATCTGATTATCATGTCCGCACACCGACCAAAGATGCAGGATTACCTGTTAGGTCCTAATGCGGCCCGTGTCGTCCGACATGCGA
>JAKSCD010000477.1 GCA_022360775.1 Sneathiellales bacterium
GAGCTGTTACATAAACCCTATGACAAAGCCACACTGATCGAAGCCATACAAAGGACAGCCGAAAGCTGAAACAAAAAAACCCGCCGTTAAAGGCGGGTTTTTCATGAAGAGGGGTTCCTCTTTATTTATCTTGTGTGCTCAAGGCGACAAAGCGTGAGGAAAGGCCTCGCTTGATCAGCATCAGAACAGATTTTCTTTCGGTCTCCAATGCCTTATCCAGGGATTTTTTCACTTCAGAAACAGAAGCAACCGGTTTCAGCTGAACCTCCAGAATCTGGTCTCCCGGGCGGATGTCTTTCTCGCTGGCTTCCGAACCATCTTCAACAGCCACAACAACGACCCCTTCAACTTCTTCACTCAGTTTGAGTTGCTGACGGATTTTTGGTGTAACAGTCGCAAGGCGCATCCCCATCACTTCCGAGATTGTTGCCTTGGACGGTTTTGCATCGCTTCTGGTGCTCGCAAGCTGTGTTTCGGCTTTTTCAAGCTCACCCAGCTCCACGGTTTTGGTGATCCGTTTTCCATTGCGCCAGAGTTCGAGCTCCACTTCTGATCCCACATCAGATTCGGCAACGAGCCTGGAAAGTTCGCGGGTTTCGCTTACATCCTCGCCATTAAACTCCAGAATAACATCCCCCGCCTTGATGCCGGATTTCGCAGCAGGGCCGGTTTCTTCAACGCCTGCAACAAGGACACCGTCCGTGTTATCAAGGCCAAGACCTTCAGACAATTCTTCAGTGACATTCTGGATCACAACGCCCAGCCATCCGCGGCGTGTCTGACCATATTTGATCAACTGGCCCACAACATTCCTGGCAAGCGTTGACGGTACGGCGAAACCGATACCGATACTGCCGCCAGACTGAGAGAAAATAGCCGTGTTAATACCGATGACCTGGCCATCCATATTAAAGAGCGGGCCGCCGGAGTTGCCTTTGTTGATAGAGGCATCTGTCTGGATATAGTCATCATAGGGTCCGGAGCGAATATCGCGGCCGCGGGCGGAGATAATGCCTGCAGTTACAGTGCCTCCCAGACCAAAGGGATTACCAATGGCCATGACCCAGTCGCCTACGCGGGATTTATTGCTATTTCCCCAGGGAACTTCTTTAAGGTCTTTTTCCTTTGCGTCGATTTTCAAAACAGCGAGATCTGTTTTAGGGTCCGTTCCGACCAGTTCTGCAGAAAGCTTCTCGCCGTCCTGAAAGACAACAAAAATTTCATCTGCCCCGTCAATCACATGATTGTTGGTGACAACATGACCGGCATCCGCATCGATCACAAAGCCTGAGCCCAGGGACGTCGCTTTACGCTCTTTCTTCCCTTTTCTGTCTTTACCGCCAAAATCCTTGAAGAAATCTTCAAACGGATGGCCGGGAGGGAATTGCGGGAAATTTCCGCCGCCCCGTTCATTTTTAACAATCTGTGTGGTCGAGATATTGACGACAGCCGGAGACAGCCTTTCAGCGAGATCGGCAAAACTGTCCGGCGCCCCGCGCGCAGCGGCCTGGAAGGAAAAGAAGGTTCCAAATAAAAGCGCCAGTGCCATCAATACAATCATGACACGGTTAAACTGCTGAGTTTTAGCCTCGGCTTCAGATTTTGATGGAATTACACGCTGTGTGCGATCGGGCTGTTCGTGGGGTGTGTACAACGTCGTCGTCCTTTTGTCCTGTACAGTCGCCGTTCAGCAAGGCAGCAATTCGCTGACCTGATAAAGGCTTCCTGATTTACCTAGCGTTTCTACACGGGCTTGCCAATAACGGATCACCCGCTAGCTCACATCCTAACTGGAAATCAATTATGGCATAAATGTGCACATCGCCAAGTTAACCATAATCTTTTAATAAATTGTGTCTTTTTTCCTTCACGATTTGATGAGCCAGACCAGAAAAACCCCGATCACCGCTGCAACGAGCCCCATAACCCGCAAATTTCCACTGGGCATATCGAGAACACTGATCATCATTCGCTTCATCCCGTCGGGGAACAGGGCGTAAAGCGCGCCTTCAAAAAAAAGAACCAGCGCGAGCGCCAGAAGAAGTAACTCAAACATTCATGCCCCCATAAAAAAAGCCTGCAAGGTAAAACCCTGCAGGCTTTCAGATTTATAGTCTCTTACTCGTCTGGTCGAGTAGCATTTCCGTCAAAATACCGGAAAAACTCTGAGTCAGGAGAGAGAACCATTGTCGTATCGTCATTGGCAATGGATTCGCGATATGCCTGCATGGACCGGTAAAAAGCAAAGAAGTCCTTATCCTTACCAAAGGCATCGGCAAAAATACGGTTCTTTTCAGCATCACCGTCACCACGGATAATTTCAGCATCCCTTTTGGCTTCCGCCAGGATAACCGTTCTGTTCCGATCCGCTCTCGCCCGGGTACTCTGGGCAATTTCCGCACCTTCCGCCCGGATTTCTTTCGCTTCCTGCTCACGCTGGGTGCGCATACGATCAAAAACCTTCTGGGAGTTGGCCTGCGGAAGATCTGCACGGACAATACGGACATCAACAACAGAGATACCGCGCTTTTCTGTCTCGGCGTTCACCTGATCACGGATTTTATTCATCAGGTTGGAACGTTCACCGGAGACAATCTTATTGAGGATTTCGCTACCCAGAACCTGCTTGAGCTGCGAATTCAAAATGGTCTCGACCCGGCTGGACGCCAAACGCAAATCACCAAATGACTGGAAGAAGAGAAGCGGGTCTTCAATCTGGAACCGGGCGAAGCTATCCACAACAAGGCGCTTCTGGTCGCTGGTTACCACTTCTTCACGCTGCGTTACAACGTTCAGAACCCGTTTATCGACATAGGTAATATCCTGGATGAACGGAATTTTGAAATTCAGACCAGGTTCCCTGATAATCTTCTCGACCTTACCAAACTGCTTGACCATGACCTGTTCTGTTTCATTAACAGTGAAGACAGAGCCTGCCAGGACAAATCCGAGAACAACAACAATTACCGCAAGAACGGTTGAGAATGATTTACCCATTAGTTACGTCCTCCCTTTTGTAGTTCATTTAAGGGAAGGTAGGGGACAACACCCTGGCCGCCGCCCTGGTTATCAATAATGATCTTGTTTTTCCCTTTAAAGACTTCCTGCAGGGTTTCCAGATAGATACGCTGACGGGTCACAAAAGGCGCTTTGGCATATTCGCCGTAAATCGCAACAAAACGGGCGGCTTCACCTTGCGCTTCTGCAATCACCTGCTGTTTATAACCTTCTGCCTGCTGGCGAAGCTGTTCCGCCTGACCACGGGCCCGGGGGACAATGTCATTGGCATAGGCCAGAGCTTCGTTCTGCACCCGTTCTTTATCGGCTTCAGCGGCCTGAACATCACGGAAAGCGTCCGCGACTTCCTGAGGTGGCAACGACTGGTTCAGTTTCACTTCGGAAATGGCAACACCAAGACCGTAGAGATCGACAACAGATTGAAGTTTACTTGCCACTTCCTGCTCGATTTCCAGACGTCCTGTTGTCAGTGCTTTCGTCAGGTCCGATTTACCGATTACTTCACGCATCACACTTTCAGCGGATGCCTTGATGGTCAGATGCTGATCGGCAACATTGAACAGGAAGTCCGATGCCCTATCAATCTGCCACAAAACGGTGAAGCTGATATCGATGATATTTTCATCACCAGTCAGCATCAGGCTTTCAGATGTTTTACGGATCCGTCCACCACTTGATGTTTCCTGAAAGCCGATCTCAATACTGTTCACCTTCGTGACATCCGGTGTCATAACCGTTTCAATCGGGTAGGGCAGGTGATAGTTCAGGCCTGGTTGTGTTGTTGCAACCTCTTTACCGAAGCGCAGAACAACACCCTGCTGGTTTGGTTCCACTTTATAGATACCACTTGCGAGCCAGACGACCACAACAATCAGAAGAATGATGAAGAAGCCAAGCTTTCCACCACCGCCACCGGGGAGAGAATCCTTGATGCGTTCCTGACCTTTTTTGATGATATCCTCAAGATTGGGGGGTTGTTGACCGCTCGGTCCCTGTCCCCACGGTCCGCGGTTTCCACCGCCGCCGCCTTGCCAACCTCCACCGTTACCACCTTGATTACTCCAAGGCATGGAAAACCTCTCCTTTTAATTAGTAATGCGAAATTGCTAACTTCTGTAACAAGCGTTATATGACACCCTGCAGATTTCTGCAATGTACCTGCATTGCGATGTATACCCATTTTGTGTCGAAGCTGGAGTTTTCAAGAATGAGCGACGTATCAGATAAGGCAGTTCTGGATATTCTTTCAAAAATAATTGAAAGAAAGTCGGGCAAGGATGTTGTTTCTCTTGGGATGGTGAGTGGTCTGATTGTAAAAGAGGGCAATGTCGGATTTGCCCTTGAAATCGACCCCAAGGATGCCGGCGAGATGGAAGTGTTACGTAAAGAATGCGAACAGGCCGTCTTTGGTATGGATGGTGTGCGTTCCGTGAGCGCCGTTCTGACCGCTGAAAAAGCAGCTGCGCCGAGCGCGTCAAAAGCACCTCCGCAGCAGCAACAGCCGCAGCAACCGGCGCAAAAGCCTGATGTGCCGGGTGTCGCGTCGATTATCGCAGTTGCCTCCGGCAAGGGCGGCGTTGGAAGATCCACCTGCTCGGTCAATCTGGCGCTCGGTCTTGCGGCGCAGGGGCTCAATGTCGGCATGCTGGATGCAGATATTTACGGCCCCTCTCTTCCGCGTATGCTAGGGATCACCGGCAAACCGCAAACCACGGACAAGAAAAAGCTTCTGCCTATGGAAAAATGGGGCCTCAAGGTCATGTCCATGGGATTTCTGGTGGAAGAGGACACCCCGATGATCTGGCGAGGGCCCATGGTGATGAGCGCCCTTCAGCAGATGATGTTTGATGTGGAATGGGGCCAGATTGATGTGCTTGTCGTTGATATGCCTCCCGGAACCGGAGATGCGCAGCTGACCATGGCGCAACGGGTTCCGCTCACTGGTGCCGTTATTGTCTCGACACCGCAG
Source organism: Sneathiellales bacterium (assembly GCA_022360775.1). Lineage (GTDB taxonomy): Bacteria > Pseudomonadota > Alphaproteobacteria > Sneathiellales > Sneathiellaceae > Sneathiella. Next base: position 4,988 of record JAKSCD010000477.1, read on the forward strand.
GATATTGCCCTTCTGGATGCCCGAAAGGGACTTAACATGTTCAAGAAGGTGGATGTTCCGGTCTTTGGCATCATTGAGAATATGAGTTATTTCCTCTGCCCGTCCTGTGGGGATCGCAGCGATATCTTCGGTCATGGCGGGGCAAAACAAACCGCGTCTGAACTGAATGTTGATTTCCTTGGTGAAATCCCCTTGCATATGCAGATCCGCGAAACCTCCGATGCAGGCACACCGGTGACGGCCACCGCACCAGACGGTGAGCATGCGGCGATCTATAAGGAACTGGCCACAAAAATTCAGGACAGGATTGAGGGAACCCTTGCCGAGGACGGGCCATCGATCATTATCGAATGATTTAAAGAAGCCCGGTGTTTCCGGGCTTTTTCATTATAAATCCGTATCCCCTTTCAGGAGCCTTTGGGCGATGGTTTTATTCAGAATCTCATTGGAACCATCGGCGATGTTGATAATCCGCAGATACTGCCAGGCTTCGGAGAGCCCTACTTCATTGGTAAGACCCATCGCGCCATGGGCCTGCATGGCCCGGTCAATGGCCCGAAGCCCGACCTGAACGGAATAGGCCTTTGTCATGGAAAGCTCCTTTACTGCCGCCTGTCCCTGATCCATCAGCGCTGTGGCGTTGAGCCCCATAAGATGAGCGGCGTGCAATTCTGTTGCGGCTTCGGCCAAGGGAAAGGTAACCCCCTGATACTCTGAAATTGTTTTACCGAACGCCTCGCGGGTATTGGCGTAATCAAGCGCCATCTCGATCGCCCAGCGCCCCAGCCCTACACCACGCGCTGAATTGTAAATCCGCCCGAGAGAGACCCCGTAAAGCGCTGCAGAAAAGCCGTTATCGAGCTCTCCTACCACCTGCCAGGGTTCCACATAGAGATCTTCAAAAACAAGTTCGGCTTCGTCGCCACCAATATGACCGAACAGCTTGACCACGCGTTGCATTTCAAATCCTGGCGCATCTGTTGGCACCAGAAATGCAGATATCCCGCCCTTTTTCCGTTCCGCCTTTTCAGGATCCGTGATCGCGAAAAGCACACAATAATCGGCAATGGGTGAATTGGAGATCCAGATCTTGCGGCCGCTGATCAGCCACCCCTCCCCTTCTTTTTTCGCCCGGGTCTTGATCATTGTCGCATCAGATCCTGCACCCGGTTCGGAAAGGGCAAAGCACATTGATTTTTCGCCCGACATAAGGGGAGCCAGAATTTCCTCGCGCGCCCGATCTGTTACTTTCTCTAGCAGGCGGCTGGGGCCAAATGCCCAATGGGCCAACGCATAGAGCATCATCCAGTTCTGGGCGCCGCAGTGATGAAAAAGCGCCTGCCAGCTTGCATAATAGGCCTGCATGCCCAGACCACCACCGCCCAGATGCTCCGGCACGCACATATGGTAATAGCCGGCATCCGCCGAGGCCATTCTCACTTCCCGGACCAATTGCCGAACCGGTTTTGAAAGGCGGCCCTCATCGTCGAATTTCAGTCGCGGGTCCTCAAGCACTTCCCGGTGTTTTTCGTGACGGGGGATAACCTCTGCATCCGCAAAGGCGATTATTCCCGTGACAACCTGTTTTATTTCCTCAGGTAATTCATTTGCTATAGCTGACATTGTTGCTCCCTTCCGAGGTTTATCCCTGCTTCAGTTTCAAAAAAAGAAACGGCGAATGACCTTGATTTTTCTTATTTATTTTTAAGTGAAATAAGATTAGCGGCCTTTTAATCGGTTCTGCAAGCTGAATTCCTCTGCTAGAAAGACGTGCAGGATCTAACACCGGACAAAGAACACCCTATATGGCAAACAGTTTCAGGAACCCCACTCTCCTCGGAGCCTATCTGATTTTCGGGGCGTTGATCGGTGTTTTTGCCATCTATCCGCTGACAATGGTGATTGTCTGGCTGGAATTTGCAGCAGAACGCGCTGGCGGACCGAGTTTACAGGAATTTATCGGCGCTCGTTTCTGGCTGGGCTTCATTCCCAAGCTGCTTCATATTGAACTTGCGGCTTCGTTTGCCTCTCTTGGAGGATTGCTGGGCGTGGGTTTCGGTATTTTTACCGGTAAGTATTTCAGTCATCTTCGGGAGCTTCGTTTTTACGAGCAGGAGAAGAAGCGCACGATCCCCGAGATTATCCAGGGCGGTGAAAGTGGCCGGGTTGAGTTCAAATCCTCAGTTCGCTGGGACATTCAGGAACAAAGAATAAATCGCGCCCTTGAAAAGGTTATCACCAAAACGCTCGCAGGGTTTTTAAACGCCCATGGTGGGGATCTGGTTATCGGTGTTGCTGATGATGGAGAAATCCTGGGTCTCAAGGCAGATTATGCGACGCTTCGTCACCAGAATGCGGATGGTTTTGAAAGACTGATAACGGATCTGGTCAAAAAGTCACTGGGAGGAGATCTCTGCCCGCTTCTTCATTTTACTTTCACCGAAATTGACGGGAAAGAAATCTGTCTGGTGACAGCAGAAAAAGCCTCCCGCCCTGTTTATGTGGCAGATGGGAAAAATTCTCTTTTCTTCGTGAGAGCAGGAAATTCCACACGGCAACTGGATGTGAAAGAGGCGCTTGATTATGCGGCTGAACGGTGGAGCAAGTAACTCGCGCGCTACTCTCTGGAGCAGACACCATAGGGATCCTTGTCTCTGTCATTGCAACTTTCACTGACCCGCCTGTTTATGATATCCTCCGAATATGCCCCATAATGTTACAAGACGTTCGGTCGTCGCCCAGCTAGGTGCCCTGACTTCCCTCATCGGGATGGCCCGGAGCCGTTCGGCTTTTGCGGGAAGCATTGGCCGCGAAACAGAGCGGCTGGTCTCAAGGATTGATACGCTTTCGGGGGCATTACGGGGAGAGCTGATCCCGGTCAATGACTGGCGCAATGGTATCAATGAGCTTCTTTCCTCCGTCCCGGTGGCCGAGCTTATGCAGGGCCTGGATTTTGAGCGATTGGCCGCACGGACCGGATTTGCTGATCTGGGCGTCTCAACAGCAACGATCGATTTTGGCTTTAATGAAAAGAAAAGACTGAATTTTCTTCCCAAATTATTCGCCGTCGATACGGGCAGATCCATCATACCCCATGGCCATTCGAATATGGTTTCTGCTCATTTGCCGCTGGCCGGAGCCTTCCGTCTTCGCCAGTATGATCAGATTTCACGGAATGAGCATAGCTTGACGATCCGTCCCACCGTGGACCGGCGTATAACAAGCGGTGATTTATCCTCTATCGGCGAGGAGGACGATAATGTGCACTGGTTTATCGCCGAGGAACCCTCCTATACATTTGACGTGATCATCACCGGGCTTGATGATCAGGAGAAACGCCCTTACGAGATCTATAACCTGGACATCCTGGCGGCGAAAGCCAATCCGGATGGAAGCCTTACCGCCCCTCGTATGGAGGTGGCGGAGGCCCTAAAAAAATACGGTTAGTACCGCTTTTCCCACGCCTCCGTTTTCTTATGCCTGCCCGTTTAATACAGCTTTCATCGCTGCCTTTGTTTCTTCTGTAAACCAGCCTGACCGAGTTGGATCTGTCCTGTTTTTCACGACCTCTTCCAGATAGCGGATCGTGGTTTTGCGAATTTGTGCCTTGATCGCAGCGAAAGCCTGAGGGGGTTTTCGCGCAAAATCCTCTGCTACAGTAAGGGTTACTTTTCCAAGCCCTTCCCGTGCAACAATTTCATTAACCGCGCCAATTTCATAGGCCCGCTGACTACCCACCGGATGACCTGTCAGCATCAGCAGATTGAGACCCGCCGGCGTGAGTTTGGCGCGTGCAATTTCCATAGGCCCTTCCGGAAAACAGGCACCGACACGAACTTCGCTCAGGCCAAATTTCGCAGTCTCCGTAGCGATCACATAATCCGCAATTAACGGGAAGAAGAGCCCGCCAGCGATAGCAGCCCCATCGACAGAGGCAATAACAGGCTTTGGAAAGCGGAACATTTCAAGAAAAGCGGCATTCAACGCATCGACAATATCTGTTTCATCCTGCTTGCTAAAGCCCGCGGTTTCCTTCAGGTCAAGCCCCGCGGAGAAGACCTTGAACGGGCTCTCAAGAATAACAGCACGAACTTCTTCGTCCTTTGAAAGCAGCTTGAAACAGGTGTTTAATTCTTCCAGAAAAGGGGTATTCAGCGCATTGACCGGCCCCCTGTTCAAAGTGAGCCTGGCAATACCGAGATCGCCTTTTTCTATATTTACCCAGTCTGTCATCCGTTTCCCTTCCCATTATTCTAACGTATGTTAGAATAATTTCTTTTCCTGTCAAGAAAGCAGTTAAAGCATTGGAAAAAAAAGAAATTCAAGAA
>JAKSCD010000010.1 GCA_022360775.1 Sneathiellales bacterium
GCGGGCATCAAGGGAACAACAGAGTGAACAGATTGCGCCCTCATAAACCGGGCAATAGGTCATATCTTCCGCTTCAAACCTGTTCCCGCATACGATACAGTTCTCCTCGGTATGAATATGCTGATGCGGTGGTCGTGCTAGATAATATTTTCCTTTTGTGAGATAGGCGATGATCGGGGCACTGACAAATGCCGTGGCCAAGGCAATGAATGATGCCAGCGCCTGTGCCAAATCCCCTAAAACTCCCGTATAGGAGATAAGCGCAACAAGGGTTGCAATGGACATTGAGCCAACCCCGACAGGATTGATGTCATAAAGATGGGCCCGTTTAAACTCAACGATCGGGGGGCTGAGCCTAAAGGGTTTGTTAACTGTCAAATCGGAGACGAGTGCACCAACCCAGGCGACAGCAACAATCGCATACATCCCAAGGATTTGCTCAAGCGCTTTATATATACCCATTTCCATGAGTAGGTAGGCAATGACTACATTAAAAACCAGCCAGACAACGCGTCCGGGATGGCTGTGTGTCAAGCGTGAGAAAAAGTTAGACCAGGCAATAGATCCTGCATAAGCATTTGTTACGTTAATCTTGATTTGCGATAAAATGACAAAGATACCGGTGATGGCCAAAGCAACTTCAGGTGAGTTGAAGACCTGTTGGTAAGCTGCCAGATACATGTGGCTGGGCTCCATGGCAAATCGCGGGGCCAGCATTTGCGAGATTGCAAAATAGGCAAGAAAGGAACCTGCCAGAAGTTTAAGGGCCCCGACAATAATCCAGCCCGGTCCTGCCATTAAAAGGGAAGCCCACCATGAAACACGGTTTTCCGGTGTCTTCTCGGGTAGAAACCTTAAAAAATCGACCTGTTCGCCGATTTGGGCAATCAGGGAAAACAAAACGGAACTGGCAGCCCCAAACAGCAACAGGTTGAAGCTCAGGCCAGCCTCTCCTGCCTCACCCATATAATGGGTCCAGGAATGGAAACTCTCGATGCTGCTGATCCCGAGGTAAATGAAAGGCAGAAGATGTAAAATGATCCAGATCGGCTGTGTCCAGAGCTGAAAGCGACTGATGAATGTGATGCCATGAGTGACAAGCGGTATAACAACCACCGCGCTTATCAGATATCCAATGGATAAGGGAATACCAAACAGCATTTCGAGGGCTGCAGACATGATTGCCGCTTCGATGGCGAAAAAAATGAACGTGAACGAGGCGTATATCAGTGAGGTAAGTGTAGATCCAATATACCCAAATCCTGCTCCGCGAGAGAGGAGATCAATATCGAGACCATGTTTGGCGGCATAATAGGTAATTGGTAATGCAGTCAGAAATAAAAGAACGCTTACGACCAGAATGGCGAGGAAAGAGTTATAAAAGCCGTAGCTGAGCGTAATTGCCCCGCCGATGGCTTCCAGGGCGAGAAAGGAAATTGCCCCTAAAGCGGTGTTCCCAACTCGAAATGCAGACCATTTCCGGGCCTTTTTCGAGGTAAAGCGCAAGGCAAAATCTTCAAGTGTCTGATTGTTGACCCATTGATTATATTGCCTTCGAACTCGTGTTACGCTTTGGTAATTTTTCATCTTTTCTACAAGTATATATTTTATATTATTGTGCTCTGCAGCATAATGCAACATTAGAATATCTACATTTGAGTGTGTCTCTCTTTGTTAAGACTTACTATTTTATAAGTTGTTGTAAATTAATTATTTTTGATGTTTTGAAGAATGGTTTCAAAGCACATTTTCCTGTTTCTTTGTTAAAGTAATAGCTTTGATATACGTTAATTACCATACGTCATTTGACGCATTGCTGCATTGCAAAAAAAATTAAAGCATATCCTCATCGGTCAAGATCACGGTCGCATTTTTGAAAAATTTCAAATTAGATGAGGATAAAATGGGTAGAAAAATTGAAGATGAAACCAGGTTATTCAGTAGCCTGCGTCGCAAACTGATAATGAGTATGGCGGCATTGCCGATTATGGCGGCCATGCCCCTTACAGCCAGTGCCTCGGATGTTAATTCAACAGGTCTGGCCGTTACGGATGACGAGGTAACCGTCGGGATCCTGCACTCGGTAACAGGTACAATGGCCATCTCGGAAACAGGATCAGTACAGGCGGAGAAACTTGCGATAGATCAGATTAACGCGATGGGTGGCGTTCTTGGTCGCAAGATCAAATATATTCAGGAAGATGGCGCCAGTGACTGGCCTACTTTTGCAGAAAAATCTAAAAAGCTTCTGGTGAAAGACAAGGTTGCCGCTGTGTTCGGTTGCTGGACTTCTGCCTCTCGAAAGGCTGTTCTTCCGGTGTTTGAGCAATATAACGGGATGCTGTATTACCCGACTTTCTATGAAGGTCTGGAACAATCACCAAATGTGATTTACACCGGTCAGGAAGCAACGCAGCAAATCCTTGCAGGTATTGACTGGGTTGTGAAGGAGAAGGGTGCGAAAAGCTTTTTCCTTCTAGGGTCCGATTACATCTGGCCGCGGACATCCAACAAGATTGCACGCA
>JAKSCD010000009.1 GCA_022360775.1 Sneathiellales bacterium
ATCAAGGCGCCTTTTTCCGGCAGGCTCGGTTTTAAGGAAGTGAGTATAGGGGCGCTGGTTCGTCCTGGCGATCGCATTACAACGCTGGATAACATTTCCCAGTTGCAACTGGATTTCGATCTTTCTGAATCTCATCTTGCCAATGTGAAAAGCGATCAGACATTTCAGGCTGTCAGTGTTGCTTATCCTGAAAAGCAGTTCGGTGGTACTGTTCAGACCATATCAACACGTATCGATCCTGTTACCCGATCTGTACGTATCCGTGGTCTTTTGCAAAATCCTGACGGTCTCTTGAAACCGGGAATGTTTCTTTCTGTACAGCTACAGACCGGTTTTGTCGAAAATGCCATTATGGTTCCTGAAGAAGCCATCGTTACTTCCGCTGCCGGTCATTTTGTTTATGTCGTGGAAGAAGATGTTTCTTTTCGGCGTGAGGTCAAAATCGGCGAAAGGACAAGAGGCTGGGCGCAGATCACCGACGGAGTGACGAAAGATGATATTGTGGTCACTGAGGGGTTGCAGAAGGTTCGTGACGGGCAAAAAGTCAAGCAAAAATCCGACACCGGCCCGACTGCCAAGAGCCGAACAAAAGAGCAAACCCAATGAAGCTTTCGGAACTTGCAATAAGACGTCCGGTCCTGGCGATTGTCATGTCGCTGGTACTGGTTCTTTTTGGGCTTTTTTCCTATCAGTCCCTGAGCGTTCGCGAATATCCGGACGTGGATAAGCCGAATGTCTCTATCAGTACGACCTATCGAGGAGCAGCCGCAGATATCATCGAAAGTGAGATCACTCAGGTTATTGAGGATGCTGTGGCAGGTATCGCGGGGGTCAGCCGGATCAATTCCAGCAGCCGCGAAGAATCTTCCTCGGTCAATGTGGAGTTTGAACTTTCCCGGGATATAGAAAACGCAACCAATGACGTAAGGGCACGGGTTTCTCGGATCGTGACCCAGCTTCCGGAGGAAGCGGAGGCCCCCCGGATTTCAAAAACCGAAAGCGATGCCCGGCCGATTATGTGGCTGAGCATGCGAAGCGACCGTCTGGGACCCCTTGAGCTTACTGATTTTGCGGATCGTAATCTCGTTGACCCCTTATCAACTGTTGCCGGTGTTGCAAGCGTCCGGATTGGTGGTGCGCGAACCTATGCCATGCGCATTCGTATTAATACCGCAGCAGTGGCAGCACATAATCTCACCGTTCAGGATCTTGAAAATGCCATCCGGGCGCAGAATGTCAGATTGCCTTCAGGCCGGATTGAATCATCCCAGCGGGAATTTAACATCCGCACGGAAACGGACCTGAAAACACCAGATGAGTTTCGCCGGGTTATTATCAGAAATGATGATACCGGCATTGTTCGCCTTGGAGACGTCGCGACTGTGGAAGTCGGCGCTGAAAATGAGCGGACCGGTCTTCGGGTGAACGGAAAAAATTCCATTGGCCTTGGTATTATTCGCCAGTCCGGATCCAATGTTCTGGAAGTGGCTGAAGGGGTGAAGGAAGTTGTTGGAAATCTTCAAGGATCGCTTCCGCAAGGGGTGTCTCTTATTGTTTCCTATGATCAGTCCATCTTTATCAGCCAGTCCATCAAGGAAGTTTTTATAGCCCTTGGCATTGCCATGATCCTTGTAGTCCTGGTGATTTTTGTTTTCCTGCGATCCATCAGGGCAACTTTTATTCCGGCTGTTGCTATCCCGGTTTCCATTATCGCGACCTTGTCTGTTCTGGCGGTTCTGGGATATTCGGTCAATGTTCTCACTTTGCTTGCACTGGTGCTGGCTATTGGTCTGGTGGTTGATGACGCGATTGTTGTTCTTGAGAATATCCACCGGCGAATAGAGCTCGGTGAACCCCCCTTGCTGGCGGCTAACCGCGGCGCCCGGCAGGTTGCCTTTGCTGTGATCGCAACAACCGTTGTACTGGTTGCAGTCTTCTTGCCGATTTCTTTTCTCGAAGGCACAACAGGAAGGCTGTTTCGTGAGTTTGGTGTCGCTGTTGCAACAGCTGTTATGTTCTCGAGCTTTGTTGCCCTTACCTTGACGCCGATGCTCTGCTCAAAGCTCCTGGTAGCGCAAAATCAGGAAGGTGTTTTTTATCGGTCTACGGAATTTATCTTTGATCTCCTGGCGCGGCTTTACCGCCTCGGATTACAATTTGCCGTAAAACTACCGGTTCTGATTATAGCGGTGGGGGTTCTGGTTTCTGCTATCGCATATGAGTTTTACGAACGCCTTCCAAAAGAATTTGCGCCGACTGAGGATCGTGGTTTTTTCTTCATTCCGGTCAAGGCTATGGAAGGGGCCAGCATGGATTTTACGGAACGGAATGTAAGACGTATTGAGGATCTTCTTTCTCCGCTTGTAAAAAATGGCGAAGCCGTCAGCGTTTTTGCATTGGTCGGAAGTTTTTCAAGACCCGGGCCGGTTAACTCTGCCTTTATGTTCTCCCGCCTCGTTCCGTGGGAGGAGCGGGAAAGATCCCAGCAGGAGATTGTTTCTTCAATCTTCCCGGGACTTTTGTCCGTCCCGGGGGTTCGCGCCTTTGCCATTAATCCTGCAAGTCTTGGTCAGCGGTCTTTCAGTGCTCCCGTCGATGTGATCGTTGGAGGACCAT
>JAKSCD010000008.1 GCA_022360775.1 Sneathiellales bacterium
ATCTTTCATAATGTCGCAATCAAGTAAATCTATCATTCTAATTTTTTAGCCAGCCCGCTCTCTCGAGAGTGGTTTTGTTTCTCTGGGCCCGCTTCATGCAAGCTCGTTTAGCCTTTTGGCGGGATCAAGGATAGTGGTCTCGGCTATAAGGAAGGGGTGCTGGAAGCGATGAAAAGCTTCACCAACGTGAAGACCTACTCGCTGCCCTGGACGTAAAAGGAGAGGCACACAAAAGAGTCGGTTAGGGTCTTAAAAGAGGCTATTCCCGATCAAATTCGTTATGAGAGAGGATCCATTTCTCCTGCTCTGCCTCTTTATAATAGTCAATCACTGCCGGATGACTGAGAAGAAGGTCACAATAATCCTTCTCGCGAGCGCCAGGATTTATTGAATAGGTCCTGAAGCGAGAGGCGACCGGTGCAAAAAAGGCATCCGCTGCAGTGAATTCAGTGCCAAAGAGATAGGGCCCTTCTGAAGCAAAGGTCTCTCTCGCCCAGCTCCAGAGTTGGGTGATCCTGTCAATATCTGCCTGAGTTTCCTTATCAGGTAAAAAGGTTAAATAGGCACGTCTGGTATTCATAGGCATGGTGGAGCGCAGGGCTTTAAAGCCTGAATGCATTTCAGCGCATAGAGAACGTGCTGCCGCGCGCGTGCTTTTATCATCCGGCCAAATTCTTTTCTTCGGATAGGTCTCGCTCAGGAATTCCGTAATGGCGAGGCTGTCCCAGATCATGAAAGGGGCGTCTGAAGCCCCAATTTCCAACGCCGGGAATTGCCGAACAGGTTTATGTCTGACTTTGAAATCCAGATGCTCTTTTCCGTAAAGCGGGATCACATATTCGTCGAAATCGATTTGAAAATGCCTGAAAAGGAGCCATGCCCTCAGGCTCCAGCCAGAATAGGTTTTGTTGGCAAGATAAAGCGTAAATCTCATCACATCCTCGCAAGTGCTGCTGTCTGCAGGATAATGAAATCTGGCCTGAATTGTTTCGATCAGGATCGAAGAGTAAGCGATTGTACCATTTCCATGGTTGATCTGCTTCACGCAAGCCCGTTTAGCCTTTCGCGGAGCCAGCTTTCAAATTCCTTCGCCGGGGAGGAGAGCGGGGCGGATGGCGATGTAATCAGCCAATAGGCGAACCCTGTCGAGTAGCGATCTTTAAAAGGCGCGACAACCTGCCCTGCCTTCAGGGCGTAGGAGGCAAGGGTCTCCCAGGCGAGGAAGACCCCTTGTCCGGCAATGGCCGCGTCAAAACAGAGGGAGCCATCTGAATAGGTAGGACCATCCGGCAAAATGACCTCTTCCAGTCCGTTGGGGGCAAGCCATTCCCTCCAGCTAAACATGGCATTTTCATCCCGGATGATCGGCACTTTTGCAAGATCCGCAGGCGTTTTCAGTTTTTCAGCAAGCGATGGGCTGCAAACGGGAAAGATCCGGTGATCGATCAGTTTCTCCGCCTTTACATCGGGCCAGGGGCCGCGGCCCACCCGGATGCAGGCATCGACATCCTGAAGGCCCGGGGTTACCAGATTGAGACTGGCCTCTACCCTTAGTCTTATCTTTGGGAATTTTGCGTTGAAATCCGGAAGTTCCCAGACCAGCCATTTTCCGGCAAAAACGGGCGCGACGGAAATGGTAAGGGTATTCTCTTCGGTTTTTTCGGCAAGGCGAACCGCATTGGAAAGCTCGGCAAGGCCGCGGGAGAGAAGGGGCTGGATCTCGCGCCCCGTTTCGGAAAGCACCAGACCTTTTGAATGTCGGTCAAAAAGGGAACGACCTAACTGATCTTCCGCTTTACGGATCTGCTGGCTTACTGCGCCTAATGTCACCCCAAGCTCATTCGCTGCCTGTTTCAGGCTTCCAAGACGACCAACCGCCTCAACCGCACGAAGACCACCAAGATGAATTCGGTTCAGATTTTTCATTTAGATATTCTAAAGCATAATATAGAAATAGTCGATTTTTTATGGATCCAAGATCCTTATATTTCAGCTATGCTAAAAACAATAAAAAGAAAAATTACCGATTTCCTTAGGCCGCAGCCGGAAAATTGGGAAGAAGATCCGCTTTCTCATCCTGAACTTCAAAAGATGTCTCTTCATGCGCTTGCTGATCTTCCCCTGGAGCCACCACCTGCCCCGAAAAAAGGGAGTGGGAAGCGAAAGGCGGACAAAAGCTAGAGTTTACCAAAAAGCTTGAACACACTTGTTGAGTTCATGACAAGCTGTTCTCCCTGAAAAACCTCTGCGGTAACAAAAGCCATGCTTTTGGTTGTACTGGTAATCCTGGATGTGGCTTCGACCCAGCTTCCTACCGGTGCACCGGATGCAAAATTGGTTGTCAGTGAAATGGTGGCACACATGCGCCCTGTTTCCATAACAATGGTCCGGCCAAAAATCGTATCGACAAAGCCTGTTAGCGCTGCCCCATGAACAACATTGTTGGGATTGGCATGCCGTTCATCCGTCTGAAAACCATAGCGGTAATGTCCGTCTTCCTGGGCTTTGAAATAAAAAGGGCCGGTATGTCCAATATAACCGTTCTTTAGTTCAATAGGGGTAAAGCCTTCAGGAATTGCATCGTTCATGTTTTTTCTTTCTTTTGTGAACTGAATGACGAGCGTAGCGCGTAAATTTTCTGAAGGCGAGCAGAGAATAGCAACTCGTTGTTGTTAAGCCCTTGTTTAAAGGGGAGTGCATTTATATTTGTAAGGCAATATCGACCGTTTCCTTTCCGAGATTTTGAATGCCTGATACTCCGTCTACTCTTGATTATTACGCGAAAAATGCCGGTGCCTATGCAGCAGAAGCACCGGGTGAAGATTTTAAGGCGCAGCGGGATCAGTTTACCAAATCCCTGCCGAAAGGCGTTCATATTCTGGAGCTTGGATGCGGCGGTGGCCATGATGCGCGCGCCTTTATGGACGCGGGATTTAAGGTTACCGCACTGGATGGGTCAGCTGAACTTGCGGCGGAGGCTGAAAAAAGGATCGGCCAAGATGTTGTCGTAATGGATTTTGCCGATCTGGATTACCATGAAGAGTTTGATGCCATCTGGGCCTCTGCCTCCCTCCTTCATGTCCCGTCAGATGATTTGCCAGCTGTTCTGAAAAAAGTAGTCGCGTCGCTTAAAGAAGGAGGCGTGATTATGGCAAGCTTCAAGGAAGGGGACAAGGACTGGACCGATCATATGGGCCGCAGCTTCTGTGCCATGGATCGCGCACAGCTCGAGACCCTGTTTACAAATGCCGGATTTGAAGTAGAAACAATTACCGAAATTATGGGTTTTGGCCGGGATGGGCAGCCGACAAACTGGCTTTGGGTGAGGGGGCAGAAGCCAAATTAACCCCTTCACATAAACATTATGCCTTTTCCCTTTCAACATCGGTAGATTGTGCCTGAGGTGGTTTAGGGGTAGCAATTATCCTTGAGTGGATTGCGGCTTCTGAACGGGGTAACCGTTTTTTACAGAGAGGCCAGAACAGCCCATTTTACCCCAATGGCCCTAATGCCTCTGCAGAATTGCAGATAACCTTTTTGAGCAGAAATTTCTGTCCTTCAGATGTGTTCTTGAATTGGAGCAGAGGGTAACAAAGCATACGTTCTTCCCTGAAAGGGTTTATTTTATGCTTCTGTCCCGGTTTTACATTCTTGAGCTTCATCATTATCCCGGGGTCCGGAAGGCGGTGAGTGCTCAAACCACTATTGGGGAAGTGGATAATCTGCTTTCTCATTTTCATAAGTTCCAGATTGAGTTTGACCTGGTCATAGTCCTTTTGTTCCAGAGAAATAGCGGCCCTGATGAGTGCTTCTTCCCAAGGATAGACTTCTGATAAGGATGGTTTGTCCAGTTTTTGAAGAGCTTTCGAGTAGTCCTTGTTTTCCATATGTTCAGAGATAGCCACCAGGTCAGCTTGTGCCTCCTGGATACCAGATTTCACAGAAAAGCGGGTAATAGCCGGGGCAACAAGATAATAATAAAAGGCCAGGGAGCCGAATATAGCAGCACAAATGAAGAAAAACTTTAGCAGTCCTTTTGTAAAGTTCGTCCCTGCTGTCGGATCCGGATTATCCATCTAACCGGGTTCCCTTGAAGAGATTATAAAACTCGTATTTGCCGAAGCATTTTTCGCCCGAAATATCCAGATCAAGCCTTTCTCTATAGGTCCCCAGTTTCACAAAATTAATGCAGAATTCCGGCGTCTGTTCCAGAAGGTGCTTTTTATCTTCTCCGATCGCCTGAATATTGTTTTTCATGGCGTTAAAACCTTTTATCGTCACCCGCCCATAGGGTGTCAGATCCTGCATTTTCAATGTGGCTTGATACGCCTCTTGCAGCTCTTTTCGGTGAAGATGGGCGATCGCTTTATAGTAATAGGCTTCCCATTTCATTTCCCCAAGCTTGAGAATTTTATTGGCGCTCTTTATTGCGGATTGATGATACCCTTTTTCCACCATCATTGAGGCTTCCGCGACGAGTGGTTTGGCGGCCTCCATCTCCTCATCGGGACTAAAAATCAAATCTTTTGCGATAAAAAAAGAGGAGACGAGCAAAAAGCTGCCGCCGTAAAGAAGTAATTTATGAACAATGCTATTTGGATCGAAATTCGGATCTGCAGTGTCTGGATAATCACCAGATTCATCTGGCTCACTGATCAACTCGTCGTCGTCTTTATTGTTTTTAGTTTCGTTGTCGCTTGAAGACACCTGGGAAATCCGCTTTCTACTCCTGATGTGAGTATCTTATCGCGCAGCCTTACGGTGTGCAACTAATGAGAATTTATAAATTGATATTATTCAATCCTGATTTTGGTGAATACGGCCTTGAAAAAATACCCTCACATAAACGTTATGCCCTTTCCCTTCCAAAATCAGTAGATTGTGCCCGAGGTGATTTAGGGGTACCAATTATCCATGAGTGGATTGCGGCTGCAGAACGGGGTGACCGTCTTTGACGGGGGTGGGCAGATCGGCCCGGTTTCCCTTGATATTCCCGACGGGCAGATGATGGCGCTTCTGGGGCCGTCAGGATCCGGCAAGACAACCACCCTTCGCATGATCGCAGGGCTTGCTCCCCTCCAGTCCGGGCAGCTTTATTTCGGTGCGCGAGAGGTGACGGCTCTTTCCGGTCAGGCGCGTAATGTGGGGATGGTGTTTCAGAATTACGGTCTGTTTCCTCACATGACAGCGGAGGAAAATATTACCTTCGGTCTTCGCATGAAGGGGCAGCCCAAATCCGAACAAAGGGAACATCTGGCCTGGATCCTTGAAATGACCCGCCTTGGCGGTCTTGAAAAGCGCTTCCCCAAAGAGCTTTCGGGCGGTCAGAAGCAACGGGTTGCGCTCGCCCGAACCCTTATCACGGAACCCGATGTGCTGCTTCTGGATGAGCCCTTGTCCAGTCTTGACGCTAACTTGCGTGAGGATATGGCCTTGTTTATCAAAGACTTGCAGCGGGAATTTAACATCACCACGATTTTCGTGACCCATGATCAGGAAGAGGCCATGATGCTGGCTGATCAGGTAACCGTCATGGCGGACGGCGCCGTTTTGCAGCAAGGGCTGCCGCCGGAGATTTTCGATCGGCCCTTGTCAGCAAAAGTTGCTGAATTCATGGGGGCAGCGAATATATTTACCGGCAGGATACAGGGTATCAACCTTCAAACTCCTTTTGGAAATTTTGAAGCTTTGAATACTGAAGGGGCAGAGGCAGGGAAAGGCACCCTCTGGATGGTGCGCCCGGAGCATATCCGTCTTTTCAGAGAAGGTGACAAGGGCCCGGGGGCCGTCATCAAAAGCGCCCGGTATCACGGGGGCTTTATTCAATATGAAATCGAGGCGCACGGATTTGTCCTTAAAACGCGCCAAAATAGCGATGTGAGCTTTCAACAGGGAGAGCATGTCTCCTTTCAGATTGCGCCGCAGCATTTCTGGAGCTTTCCAGAGCAGGATCACTAGGGAACAGGATCACGTGTTATGAAAAACAGAACATCTTTCAGCCTATCGGTTATTGCAGGCGCGATGCTTGCCGGGACAGCACTGCAGTCCGCCTTTGCAGCCGATGCGAATACAGAAAATTTCAGGCAGGAGTTTTTAAATGGAAAACTGAGCTGGGAAGATGTTGAAAAGAGAGCGCGAGAAGAGGGGACGGTCAACTGGTTTCACTGGGGCGGAAGCGAGGAATTAAACGCCTGGATCGAGAGACATGTGGTTCCGAAAATGAAGGAAAAGGGTATTACCCTTAAAACCACCCGCATTGCCGGAACCCGAGAAGCGGTTGATCTGGTCCTGACTGAAAAACAGGCGGGCAAAGGGCCGGGAGAAGGCACCGTGGATATGATCTGGCTTAACGGGGATAATTTCTACACCCTCGCCACGCAAAAGGCCCTGTTTGGATCTTTCGCAGACAAGCTCCCCAAATCGGTGAATTTTGAATTTGACCCGAAAGTACCGGCATCCCAGCTCAACCTTTCGGATTTTGGCACCCCCACCGAAGCGCGGGAGATGCCCTGGTCCGGGGAGCAATATGTCTGCTATTTCGATACCAGTCGTTTAACGCGAGAAAAGGCACCAAAGGATTTTGCAGGGCTTGAAAAATGGCTGGGTGACAATCCGGGGCGTTTTACCTATGTGAAACCGCCCCATTATATTGGCAATACGTTTGTCCAGACTGTACTGTATGCCCACAATCCGAAGGGCAACGGATTTAAGGAGTTCCAGCGTCCTCTTTCGAGCTTTTCTGCTGAAGAGTTTGCGGCCCTGATCAAGCCGGGTTTTGACTATCTGAAACGGATTGAGGGTAACCTTCTGGGCGGCGGAAAAGCTGTCTATCCACAAAATCAGGCGGCGAACCAGTCGCTTTATAATAATGGTGAAGTGGATTTCGCATGCGAGTTCGGACTTTATCTGGTGGCGAGTAAACGGGAAAGCGGAGCCTTTTCCGAAACAACGGAAACCCTGGCCTTTCCGGCATCAGGCATGATCAAGAACAAGAATTTTCTGGCTATTCCGGAAAATGCCCCTAATCCCGCAGCGGCGCTGGTGCTTGCCAATATCATGTCAACGGTGGAGCTGCAGATTTCCAAGCTGCAGGAAATCGGCTATCCGCTGGGGGTTGATCTTTCGAAGCTGACTGACGCGGATAAAGCAAAAGCGGCAGACGCGGCGCCGTCCCATCACGGGGTTAGCGCAGAAGAGCTGGGCTCGCTTGCTGTTGCCGATACAAATGCATCCCTGGTGAAGGTGATCGAGAAAGTCTGGATTGCCTATATCGAGCGGCAATCACAAAAACCTTTTACCGAGATTGTCAAAGACGCCATGAAGGCAAATTAAGCGGATCATTGTGGGCGGGACAGGAAAATCGCTGAAGATTGTCGCAGGGCTTGCCCCTGCGGCCTTTGCCATGGGCATTTTGTTTATCGGTGCACTGGGATTAAGCATCCTGCAAAGCTTTGGCTATGCACCGGCTTATGGTGTCAGCGAGTTTCCCACTTTTCGTTTTTATGAACGGGTGATAACGGAAGAGGGGTTTCTCCTCTCCCTTGGTCTTACTTTCTATTATGCGATTGTACCAACGGTGATCGGCGCAATCTTCAGCCTTCTTCTCGCGCTCGCCTTGATGAAGGGCTTCAAGGGGAAGGGAGCCTTTCTTTTCCTTTATAAAATCCCCATGGTGGTCCCTTATCTTGTCGGGGTGAGCCTGGTCATCCTGCTGTTTTCCAATGGCGGGCTGATTGCCCGGCTTTTTTATCACCTGGGAATGATCGGGAGTCCGTCGGATTTCATCCGTCTGCTGGGAACATCAAGCGGTTACGGGATTTTCCTGGTGTATCTCTGGAAACAGGTCCCGTTTATGACGGTGATGCTCTATGCCCATCTTCTGGTGCTGGATCACCGGCAGCGCGAAAGTGCTTACCTGCTGGGGGCAGGCCCTCTGCAGCGCTTTTTTCATGTGACATTGCCAGGGCTTGCGCCTGCGCTTTTCAGTGCCACACTCATTGTCTTTGCCTTTAACTTCGGCGGTTTTGAGGTGCCGTTTATCTTAGGGGCGGGCTATCCCAATACTCTAACCGTTGAAGCCTGGCGGCTTTTTGATGATCCGGATTATACCAATCGTCCTGCGGCGATGGCACTGACCACCCTTATTCTAGTGTTATCGTCGCTCTGCCTGGCGTTGCTGATCGGATTTTACCGATCCTGGCAGAGGAAATGGGGGCAGTTATGAGTAATCGCCTCACCGCCCTTCAGAAAGTCCTTTTAAGCTTTTTACTGCTGGCTTTTATCGGCCCTTTCCTTCCCCTTGCACTTGCTTCCGTCTCCTTTCGCTGGGGATGGCCGGATCTGCTGCCCAGCATCTGGTGGTGGGAAAAGCGGGAGGCTGCGCGGCTTCCGCTGGCCTGGGATTATGTCCTTGATCCGGTCTCTCGCCTTCTTCCGGCGCTGCAGAATACAGTTTTGATCGCAGCGCTGGTAACGGTGATCGCCCTAGTATTGTCGATCCCGGCGGCAAGAATTCTTGCTAGGCAAAAGTTTCGCGGGAAAAATGCAGCAGAGCTTTATTTCGCGCTTCCCCTCATCGTGCCGGAAATTGCCACAGGGATCGGCATGTTCCTGATTTTCCTGCAGTTTGGTGTGCAGGGTAGTCTTTTCACAGTGGTGCTTGCCCATCTCGTCCCGATCCTTCCTTATATGATCCGCATGCTGACAAGCGTCTATCAGGAGCTTGATGGGGGAATGCTGGATCAGGCGGATCTTCTGGGGGCGAGTAAAATGCAGCGTTTCCGATATGTGGAGCTTCCTCTGATCCTGCCAGGTATTCTCGCGGCCTCCCTTTTTTCAGTGCTGATTTCCACCAATGTCTTTTTACTGACCTTCTATATGGGGCAGGGGCAGGTGGAGACGTTAGCGACCCTTTTATTTGCGAAAGTCAGCAGCGGCGGGGCGCTTGACCCTGTGGCGGCTGCCTTCACGCTGATCATCACCTTGCCGGGAATTTTCTTTCTCGGACTAACCGCCCGTAGCCTGAAGGATGATGTTTTTGCTGGCGGTCTCGATAAAGGGTGATTTGACGGGTCAAACCCCTTATAGAAAAGGGAGGGAGGACATCATGATTGTCACTATTAATTCTATCGAGTTTCATGTGGAATTTGACGGACCGGAAGACGCACCGGTTGTTATTCTCAGCCATTCGCTGGCAACGAACCTGAACGCCTGGGACAGAACTGTTCCGGCGCTTGTGAAGGATTTTCGGGTGCTGCGTTACAGTATGCGGGGGCACGGGAAAACAAGTGCACCCGAAAGCCCCTACAGCTTGTCCGATCTGGCATCTGATATCGCAGCGATTATGGATCATTTCAATATTGAAAAAGCTCATCTGGTGGGGCTGTCCATTGGCGGCATGATCGCGCAGACCTTTGCGCTGGAGCATGCTGACCGGCTCAACAGACTGGTGGTTTCCTCTTCCCTTTGCGAGCTTCCCGAGGGCGGAGAAGCTCTTTGGGTGGAACGGATCCGGGACGGCGAAAAATCAGGTATTGAGGCAATGGTGGAACCCACCATCGAGCGGTGGTTTATTGAGGAAACCAGATCTTCTGATCCGGATCTTCTGGATTTCACCCGCGGCCTTATTCGCGAGACAGAACTGAAAGGGTATATCGGCTGCTGTCATGGCATTTCGAAACTTGCGCTGAAGGAAAGACTGCCCCATGTAAAAGCGGAGACACTTGTTATCGTCGGGGATCAGGATATGGGGACACCGGTTGCGGCGTCCGAGGTGATCGCCAGCCAGATCCCGGGCGCAAAACTTACCGTGATTGAGCAAGCTTCTCATCAGGCGGCACTTGAGCAGCCGGAAGCGTTTAATTCTGCAATTCTAGCTTTCCTGAAAGGGGAATAAAGACCCATGATTGTTGTGTTTGGATCCATCAATATTGACCAGGTGTACCAGATGAACGCCTTGCCGGAGCCCGGGGAGACAATTCTTGGGAAAAGTTATCTGCAGGTGCCAGGCGGAAAAGGGGCGAACCAGGCGCTTGCTGCCCGCCGTGCGGGCGCGCAGGTTAAGATGGTGGGCTGTGTTGGCCGGGATCCGAACGCGCAACCTGCCTTGTCCCTGATGAGTGTGGACGGGGTTATTCTGGATGCGATCCAGCCTGTTGCCAGTCCAACCGGTTGTGCGTCTATCTGGGTGGATGAAAAAGGTGAAAACTCCATCGTGGTGGTGTCCGGCGCCAATAAAGATGTGAAAGCCGAGCAGCTCACGGATGCCGTTCTGGAGGAGGCACGCTTTCTGCTTCTGCAGATGGAAATACCTGCTCGGGAAAACTGGGAGATTATTCGCCGGGCGAAAAGGAAAGGGGTGAAAACCCTGTTGAACCTCGCCCCTGTGGATACCCTCCCGGCAGAGGTTCTGAAGGATCTGGATTATCTGATTGTGAATGAGGTTGAAGCGGCAGCTATTGCCCGCGAGCATGACCTTGCTGAACTGAGCGGTGATGAACTGGTTGAAAAACTGTCATCGGAATTTGATCTGTGCTGCGTTTTAACGCTGGGATCAGAAGGTGTTGTTGCCGCGGAAGAGGGCTGGGTCACCCGTGTGCCAGCGATGCCAATAAAGCCGGTCGATACAACAGCGGCAGGGGATAGTTTTATCGGGGGGCTTGCTGCGGCCCTTTCGGAAGGTAAAAGCCTGAATGATGCGTTGCAATTTGCAACGGCAACAGCGGCACTGACCTGCCAGACGGCAGGGGCGCAGTCCAGTTTGCCCTATCGCGAGCAAATCGAGGAGGCGCTGGGGAGCTTATAGGCTCCCCAGGATTTTTGCATGGTGGGTCAGGTGATCCGCCATAAAAGTCTGAATGAAGTAATAGCTGTGGTCATAGCCTTCGTGAAAACGAAGGGTCAGTGCCTGACCGGAAGCCTTGCAGGCCTTCTCAAAAAGATGCGGGTGCAATTCCTGTTCAAGGAACTGGTCGTCCGCGCCCTGATCGATGAGAATATGCTGATCTGTCGCGCGCTGTTTCACCAGTTCAGTTGCGTCATAACTCGCCCAGTTACTGCGGTCCTCACCCAAATAGTTGCCGAGGGCCTTTTCGCCCCAGGGACACTGGCCGGGGGCGCAGATCGGAGCGAAGGCGGAAACAGATTTAAACTGATCCGGGTTTTTTAACGCAATGGTCAGCGCCCCATGACCGCCCATTGAATGCCCAAAAATGCCTGCAGTTCCTGACTTTACAGGAAAGTTCTCCGCGATCAGTTCGGGCAGCTCCCGGGTAATGTAGGAATACATGCGGTAATTTTCAGACCACGGTACTTCTGTTGCATCCAGATAAAATCCCGCGCCCGTTCCAAAATCCCAATCTACGTCTTCACCGTCAATACCGGCGCCGCGCGGACTTGTATCCGGCATGACGAGCATCAGACCATATTCAGCAGCGAGGCGCTGGGCGCCTGCCTTGATGGTTGCTGTTTCTTCGGTACAGGTGAGGCCTGCCAGATAATAAAGAACCGGGACGGGGCTATCTTTCGCCTGGGGAGGCTGAAAAACGGCGAAGCGCATCCCGGTTTTGGTTTCAGCAGAAGTGTGAGAATAAAATCCCTGCACCCCGCCAAAACATCTTTGCTCGCTAACAGTTTCCATGGATCAGTCGAAGGTCACGACGCTGCGAATGGATTCGCCATGATGCATCAGGTCAAAGCCGTTATTGATCTCTTCCACCGGCATCACATGGGTGATCATGTCGTCGATATTGATTTTGCCATCCATATACCAGTCAACAATTTTTGGAACATCGGTTCGGCCTTTCGCGCCGCCAAAGGCCGTTCCTTTCCACACCCGGCCGGTAACCAGCTGGAAGGGGCGGGTTGAAATTTCCTGTCCGGCACCGGCAACACCGATAATAATGCTCTCGCCCCAGCCTTTATGGCAGCATTCAAGTGCCTGTCGCATGGTGTGCACATTACCAATACATTCGAAGGAGTAGTCAGCACCGCCCTTTGTGAGATCCACAAGATAGGGAACCAGGTCGCCTTCCACTTCCTCTGGATTAACAAAATGGGTCATGCCGAACTGGGTAGCAAGCGGCTTGCGGTCGTTATTGCGATCCCGCTGCTGTTCGTTACCGGTGTCGGCATCG
>JAKSCD010000397.1 GCA_022360775.1 Sneathiellales bacterium
GCCGGGATATCAGGGAAAGGATCAGTCTGAAGCCGCGCTTGAAAAAGCGGCTCACGGGATCGGGGTGCCTCTATTGATCAAAGCAAGCGCTGGCGGTGGTGGCCGTGGTATGCGTCTTGTTGAAGATCTTGATGATTTCTCTGAGCAACTGGCGCTGGCCCAGCGGGAGGCAAAAAGCGCGTTTGGGGATCCAGCCGTCTTGCTTGAGCGTTTCGTTGGAAACGCCCGGCATGTTGAGGTGCAGATCCTTGGGGATACCTTTGGAAATGTCGTGCATCTTTTCGAGCGGGATTGCTCCATCCAAAGAAATCATCAGAAGATTATTGAAGAAGCGCCGGCGCCGAACCTTCCGACCGAGATCCGCGAGAAAATGTGCGCAGCAGCGGTCTCTCTTTGTCAGAAAATCGGTTATTTCAGTGCAGGCACCGTTGAATATATGTATGAACCGGCGCGTCAGGAATTTTACTTCCTGGAAATGAACACGCGTTTGCAGGTTGAGCATCCTGTCACAGAAGCGATCACGAATATCGATCTTGCCGAGCAGCAAATCCGTATCGCAAGGGGGGAGCAGCTCTCCTTTACTCAGGCGGATATCAAATGTAGTGGATGGTCCATCGAAGCGCGGGTTGCCGCCGAAGATCCCTCAAGAGACTATATGCCGGAGACCGGTTTAATCAGTCTTTATCAGGAACCCTCCGGTGACGGTATTCGTGTGGATAGCGGCGTGAGGCAGGGAAGTACTATCAGTCATTATTATGACAGTATGCTTTCAAAAGTGATTGTGAGCGCAAAAACCAGGGAAGATGCAATTCGCAAGCTGAGCAGGGCTTTGAAAGACTATTTCATTGCGGGCATTGGAACAAACAGGCCCTTTTTGGGAGACATTCTTGACTTAACCGACTTTAAAAAAGCGGAACATCATACCCAAAGCCTGTCAGCACTCTTTAAAGGAGGGTGGAACGCCAAAAAACCGTCAAAAGTTATCCGTTCGGCTGCAGCAGTGGCGATTTATCTTAAAAATATTCAGGATACAAAGCCGGGGCTCTGGAGCGGCCTTAATAACTTCAGGGTGACATCTCCTGCAGGCCGCGCATCCATTAGTTATTTCTTGCTTGAATCCGAAGATGCAGAATCTCAACAAGTGACCCTAAGCGCGTCTGGGAACGTTTTTGAGATTTCGATCGGGAATGAAGGCGCCACCGTCCTTACCAATGCAAGGCTGAAGGGTACAGAGTTTTCCTGTGAGGCTGACGGCATCCAGATTACTGGCTTACTAATGGGTAATCGGCAGACCTTCCTTTTTGGATGTGAAGGGGAACAGGTGATCCACACCTACTGCTCCCTCGAAGAGTTTTATCTTTCAAACAGCCAAAGTAATAAAGAGGAGGGAGACAAGCTTTTTGCGCCCATGCCGGGATTGATTACGGACATTCTTGTTCGTGAGGGGGACGAAGTGATGGCTGGCGAAACCCTGATTATCTTTGAAGCAATGAAACTGATGCAGAAACTGACAGCTCCTGCATCGGGCACTGTTTCCAATCTTCATATACAGGTTGGAGATACACCCGAAAAAGGGGCGTTGCTGGTCTCTATGGAAACTGAAGAAGCTTGAGGAAAACATGAAAAAAAACATCTATTTTACCGAAGAGCATGACATGCTCAGATCCCAAATCCGGCGGTTTATTGCAGAAGAGGTTCATCCTTACGGAGATCAGTGGGAGAAAGACGGAATGGTTCCACGTGATGTCATTCGAAAAATGGGTGAACTTGGTTTTCTTGGCATTCAATATCCGGAAGAATATGGGGGAACGGACCAGAATGTACTGGCCTCAACCGTCTATGCAGAAGAGCTTGGCCGTTCAACTTACGGCGGGTTTGCCATTACAGCGCTTGTCCACACAGACATGGCGTCGCCGCATCTTGCGAATGCAGGAACGAAAGATCAACTCGATCGCTATATGCCAGATATTATTGCAGGTGAAAAGATCACGGCCGTGGCAGTAACCGAACCGGATGCAGGTTCAGATGTTGCCGGAATGAAAACACGTGCAGTTAAAGACGGTAGCGATTGGGTTATTAACGGCTCCAAGATGTTTATTACCAATGGCGTTCACGCGGATGTCTATTTCGTGGCTGCCAAAACGGACCCCGATGCCAAAGGCTCTCGCGGCGTGACAATTTTTATTGTTGAAAAAGGAACACCGGGTTTTTCGGTTGGACGGTCACTTGATAAAATGGGGTGGCTCTCTTCCGATACAGCAGAACTGGTTTTCGACAATGTTCGGGTTCCTCATGAAAACATATTGGGTGAGGTGAATAAAGGTTTCTACGCCATCATGAAAAACTTCCAGAACGAACGTACTGTTCTGGGGGCACAAGCCCTTGGTGAAGCTCAAAAAGCTATTGAATTCACACTGGATTATGTCAAGGAAAGAAAAGCGTTTGGAGGAAGCCTTTGGGATAAAGATGCCATACGTCAGCGCCTTTCCATGCGACAGGCAGAAGTGGCTGCGGGTCAACAGCTTCTTTATCATTGTGCCTGGCTTGATTCCACCGGTGAGGAATGTGTGAAAGAAGTGTCCATGGTGAAGGCCTATTGCGGGGAGCTGGTCAATCGCGTGATGTATGACTGCCAGCAGTTTCATGGAGGTTTTGGCTATATGCGAGAAGCAGCGATTGAACGCATGGTGCGCGATGCCCGTGTTCAGTCTGTGGGCGGCGGAGCAACCGAGGTGATGCTGGAGGAAATTGCAAAGCGTTCTTAATAATGGGTAATACTCTGTCCGGTTGAAATGTTTAAGTTTTCGTAAATCTCGTATACAAACATTACCGAATTTAAAGCTGGACAGACCCCTTGCCGGGCCGCTAAAAACCCATCCATCAGGTTGCGGGGGCAACAAAAAAACGCACCTGTTTTGTATAGTTAGAAAGCGGTTTGGCATATCGAGGCAGAGATGAAGCAGGCATCTCACCGCTATTGTTGTGGGTTTATGTTATGAACACCAAAGATATTGTTTTCGTAGCCTTGTTTGCTGCATTAATGGCCGCTCTGGCTATTTTCCCGCCTATCAATATTCCTGTCATGGGCGGCGTACCAATTACAGCGCAAAGCCTGGGCGTTATGCTTGCTGGCGGTTTACTCGGTGCCAAGCGAGGAGGCCTTTCAATGGTTCTCTTCCTGATCCTGGTTGCAGCAGGACTTCCCCTTCTGTCCGGTGGTCGTGGTGGATATGGTGTTTTCCTGGGCCCAAGTGGCGGTTTCCTGATCGGCTGGATTATCGCAGCTTTTGTTGTTGGTTATCTGATTGAGAAAATGTGGAACGAGTTGAGCTATGTGAAAGCCGGTATTGCTGCAATCCTTGGCGGTATAGTCCTGCTTTACGCGATCGGCGTTCCCTGGGTTGCATATGCCGCGGAAATTCCTTTAATGAAAGCACTTATTGGTTCTGCAGCCTATATCCCGGGGGATATCATTAAAGCTGTGATTGCGGCTGTTGTTATTGTTCAGGTGAAGAAATCCTATCCGCTGATCCAACGCTAACCTTTGTCCGGTCAGGCCTAAATGATCTGCTTTGATGCTGTCTCTGTAACGCTTGATAATCGGGATATTCTATCCGACATATCGCTGCAGCTTAGCGAGCAGCGCATAGGCATTATTGGCCTGAACGGCTCGGGGAAAAGCAC
>JAKSCD010000007.1 GCA_022360775.1 Sneathiellales bacterium
ATAGAAACTGATCAAGCTGCCCGTGAGAAATTTCGTGCATATCTGGATGTCTGGTTTCGGGATGCTGGAGGAAAAATCGGTTAGGAAAGAAGAAGAGTGGGGGTTTGTGTCACACACTTGGCACCGACCGTTTCCCCCTTATTCTTATTATTGAAATTACACTATCATTCATGAATGAATGTTTCAAGAAGAAAATGACAATTTGTCAGAATTAAATTGCGCTAAATTGGAAGCTATTGAAATAAATGCTTTTTTTGCTATGCTCGAAAAAACAAGAAGAACAAGATCGCAGAAGCGGCTGGATAACGAGGCAAGTTTTATGGGCCAGGGGGCAGGAAAAACACATAACCCGGATGCTGTTCCCGGCTCCGAAAGACGGACACAGCAGCAACGACGGGAAGAGACACGTGCACGTTTGATGGAAGCTGCTGTTGAGCTGATCCGGACGGACGGTTGTGCCAGTCTTACAACAGCCAAGGTTGCGAAAGCAGCAGGGCTGACCCGCGGGGCTATTCAGTATCATTTTTCCAGTCCCAAGGATCTGTTGGGGGCAGTTATCACTCATATTGTCCAGCAGCTGAATGTCCGTGTGGCGAGCGCTGATTTGGAAGGGCTGAATAAAGAAGACCGGCTTGATCGCCTGATTGATCATTACTGGCAGGAATATCAAAGCGGGATTTATGTCGTTTTCCTGGAAATTGCAACGCAGGGGCACAGGGATCCGGAGCTGAAGCAGATTGTAGCAGACGCCATCAGTAGTCTGGACCAGGAACGGAATGAACAATGGTTGAGTTATTTTCAGGATTATTCCCAGAGCCCTGAAGAAATCCTGGCATGGAGAACGACTTTTCTGGTTTTGCTAAGAGGCCTGGTCGTCAAGAAAATGTTCTCGCCGGAAGATGAAGATATGGATATGCATTTCGAGCATGCCAAGGCCATGTTTCATCAATCCGTCTTCGCAGGAGAAAAGAAGTCTAAAGCTTAAAGTCTAATTCTCTTTTCTCTGTTCACTCTTGCCTGCAATTGTGGGCCATACCTGTTTGACTGAAAAGGAGAAAAGCTATTTCGAGGACGTCTATTCAGGATGCCTTCCTGGTTCAATCCAAGGCCTGTACTTCTCTTGATTCCCCTTTTATGAAAAGGCTCTGTGCGATTTTGGCAGAGGCTCTTCCTGATGCATCAAACGGTCCTGTCTGGTCAAAAATCGAAAACTGGCCAGGAGATGTTTCTCCCTATGGAGAGTCAGTTCCGTTACGCTTTGCAGGGGCTCTTCATGCTCTCGTCAGATCTGGTCAGTCCGTGGATCTGTCTAATGTCTATCCGCCGCATTCAGATCAGGTTTCCGATGATCATCTCTTCGACATTTTAGTGAAAGCAGTTGATGACCACTCGGACTTTATCTTGCAGCATCTTGAAAGTGCCCCGCAAACAAATGAGGTGCGCCGGGCCTCCATGTTATTTCCCGGCTTTCAGCTTATTGCCGAGAAAACAGGGATAAAGGAGTTTGTAACATCAGAACTTGGAGCGAGTGCGGGGCTTAACCTGTTTTGGGATCATTATCGGTATCAATATGGATCAAAATCCTGGGGGAGTGATGACGCGCCGCTTACGCTCTCTCCCGATTATAAAGGCTCATTGCCTGAATTTACGGATTTATCAGTTGTCGAACGGGCAGGATGTGATCTTAATCCAATTGACGTGCATGACAGGAACGAGAAAGAAAAACTGCTTTCCTATTTGTGGCCTGATCAGTTTGAAAGAATAAAAAACACATCGCATGCAATTGATTTCGTCTCTGGCGAGCAGGATCGCGTTGAAAAGTCTGATGCGATCAAGTGGCTGGAGAGACGTCTGAAAAGGCAATACCAGAATATTGTGCATGTGATTTATCATACGATTGCCTGGCAGTATTTTCCAGAATCTGCTCAGCAAAGGGGCGAACAACTGTTGCACGAAGCAGGTTCTCGCGCGTCAAAGGATGCTCCTCTTGCCTGGTTAAGACTGGAAGCGGACAGAAAAACACCCGGTGCTGCGCTGACACTCACCTTGTGGCCGACCGGGGAAACTGTCGATATCGCACGCGGTGATTTTCATGGAAGATGGATTAATTTTAATTAACCGGTTATATTTATAATAATGGAATTAAAGGTTTCTATCTGTCTTTCAAGGGCGATGTCCGTATAGGGAACGGCAGTGCCAACGCCCCAAACAGGGCTAGGCCAGGCGGCATCGCCTTCAATGCGGGCGATGATATGGATATGAAGTTGCGGCACCATATTCCCCAGGGCAGCAACATTCATCTTGTGAGCAGACAATCGGGCTTTCATCTCAGAAGACAGGGTATGAACCAGAGTCATAACGTCTTTGTAGTCGCTTCCCTGCAGTTCATGGAGTTCAGTAAGGCCCGGAATTTCCGGCACAATAATGATCCAGCTAAAGCGCGCGTCTTTCATCAGCAGGATCTGACAAAGGCCTACTTTTCCAATAGCGACTGTATCCTTTTCAAGCCGCGGGTCCAGCGTGAAGGACATGTTCATGAATTTCTCTCCCGATATTAAATCCACTATATTGGCAATCTTGTTTCTTCGGTTTATTCTAAGCCTCTTCAAAAACAAAGAAAAAGAAATGATTGATTTCCTTGCACGCTTTTCTGAATGCTGAAGTCAATTTGCAGGAGTTTTTATGTCCAGTTCCCAGGCCGCTGCCAACAGTCTTTACAATGATATCGATCCCGAAATTCCTTTCATTCCTTATCCAGAGCGGATCCGGAACATGGCGCAAAAACATCCCGATCGGATTGCGTTGAAGTGTGAGGGTCGGGTCCGGACTTGGAACGAGTTGATGCCGCGGATCAATAAGGTATCGCATTTCCTGAAAACACAGGGACTAACGCGCGGCGATAAAGTTGCGGTCCTTGCCAAAAGCAGTGTTGAATATGTGGAAGTATTTCTGGGAACCCTGCAGGCTGGATGTTGTATTGTGCCGCTATCCGGTATGGCGTCATCGGTTCAGCTGGAAGGCATGATCAAAAATTCAGAAGCGAAGATCTTGATGATCTCCCGATCAACCAAAGAACTGGTGGACCCCTTCATTGGCGGGCTTTCAGGATTTTCCAGGAAAAACTGCCTTGGTTTTGATTTTGAAGATGATCGCTGGACATCATATGATACGGCAATCGAGACAGCCTCTGACGCTGAATTTATCACTGATATTTCCCCTGAAGATCCGTTTAACCTGATTTACAGCTCGGGAACAACCGGGGTGCCCAAAGGGATTGAGCAAAGCCATTATATGCGCAGTCAGCATACATTTCGTTTTGAAAATCTGGGTATGGGGCCGGAGGCGGTCACACTCACGTCAACAGCCCTCTATTCCAACACCACGCTTGTTGTCATGCTCCCGACCCTTGCACTCGGCGGGCAACTGATCCTGATGCCCAAATTCAATACGGATGAATATCTTAAACTGGCTGAGGCTGAGCGAGTGACACATAGCATGCTGGTTCCGGTACAATATCAGCGTATTCTTGCCCACCCTGATTTCGATAAATTTGATCTTAGCTGCTTCGAAATCAAATTCTCGACAAGTGCACCGCTTCGCGAAGGTGTAAAGCTGGATGCTCTGAAACGCTGGCCTGGTAAACTGGTTGAAATGTACGGCCTGACAGAAGGCGGGATCGGTACGGTTCTGTCGGCAACGGATTATCCGGACAAGCTGGCATCGGTCGGCATGGCTGGAGAGGGGGTTGATCTTCGTATTATTGATGAAGAAGGTCAGGAAGTGGACCAGGGGCGTATTGGCGAAATTGTTGGACGCTCGGATGCCATGATGACGGGATATTACAATCGTCAGGATTTAACGGATGAAATGCTCTGGACGTCACCGGATGGAAAGATTTTCTTCAAAAGCGGGGATATGGGGCGTTTTGATGAAGACGGCTTCCTGTTTCTGCTGGACAGGAAAAAAGATATGATTATTTCCGGCGGTTTTAATATTTATGCTGCCGATATCGAGGCAGAACTTGATGCGCATCCGGAAGTGGAGGATGTCGCAGTGATTGCAATCCCAAGCGAAGAATGGGGGGAAACTCCACTCGCTCTTGTCGTTTTAACGGAAGGAAGCAATTCAACTTCTGATACGCTTAAAACCTGGGTTAATGAGCGTCTTGGTAAAAGTCAAAGGGTTTCCGGCGTAGTATTACGCGATGATCTTCCGCGGAGTACAATTGGCAAAGTCCTGAAGCGTGAATTACGTGAAGAATATAGTGAAATTTAGACGGCTGGAGTGTAAATTTGGGTTTACACATGGTTAATGTATTTCTGACATTATATGATCAAATTTAGATTTAAGTTTGTAGTTTTATGAGCTTTTTCGTCCATGACGAATAAGCCAAGGTTTGAAGAATGAGTGCTGAAGCCAGCAGTGCTAAGGATGAAGGCGACGACAAATTACCCTTATCGCAGAGATTGAAGCTGTGGTGGGAAGGGTACGAGCTTAAACAGCCTGAGCGAAAACTGGAAATTGTGGAAGAAGAACCACCTGAGGACGAAGGTCCGCCAACTGTAAAAGGATGGGCGGTCAGTCGCCAGAAATCTGTTGTCACCCTTTTTGGTGACGGCATGGTTCGTTGCATTCCGGACAAAACCAAATCCAAACTGACAACCCCAATGGGATTGAATAAGACGCTGAGTGTTGCCGAAATCGGCTCTGGTCTTGGCGGCTTTGCCCATTGGGTTGTGGATCAGCACGAAGCCTATGTGGACGCCTATGAGGCCGATGATCAGCTCTACGCCGCCTCGAAGGAAATGACAAAGATGGCGGGACTGACCCGTTATATCAAATATCATCATTGCGATCTGGAGGATTTTCACCCAAAGCTGAATTCCGCCAATGTTGCGTATGCATCAGAAGCGCTTTTTTGTGTGAAAGACAAGCAGAGCTGCCTTAACCAGATTCATGCAATGATGAAACCTGAGGGTCAGTTTATGATGTCCGACTATATGCTGGATGGTGCATCACTGGACGATCCGGCATTAAAAGAATGGATTGCGGAAGAGCCAATTGAGCCCGTGGTGATTGATGTGAAGCAGATTCGCAAAATGCTGTCAAATTCCGGCTTTGAGGTCAGTATTGCTGAAGATTGTACTGAAGAATATAAAGCAAATGTCCTAAAGGCGTTTGCCAATTATGCGCGCCAAACCGGTTCCGGTGCACAAAGTGGACACCTGCATGAATGGGTTTTAAGGGAAGGGGAGCTTTGGACGGCCCGCGTCAAGGCGATGGAGGCCGGTGTGCTTAAGGTTTTCCGGGTCTATGCCCGTGTTCCAAGGGAAATTGTCTGATCCCTTGAAAAAAGGCTGATTTTGGCCTTTTTCCTCATTGACAGACAGAAAACAGGCCAGTATGTTCCGGCCTTCAAATGAGAACAGTTTTTTGGGGTCTGTACCATGAAAGTCATTAACTCGCTGAAGTCCGCGAAAAAACGTCATCGCGATTGCCGCGTTGTTCGTCGTAAAGGACGGGTTTACGTGATTAATAAGACCAATCCACGCTTTAAAGCGCGTCAGGGCTAATTTACAGACTCTGACGGGAATTCTCAGAATTTCTGAATGGTGAAAAAAGCCGCGCTGTTAAGTCAGCCGCGGTTTTTTTGTGTCCGTTTCGTCGCTATACTTGTTGCAGAGTAGCTAGAGAGATGGCGGTGCCCTATGGTTAAAATGCCAAAGCCGGATGAAGAGGTCCTGGCTAAGAGAGATTATCTTATACGGAAACTGAGGGAGCTCGTTGATAATCCCGATAGTGTTATCGCGGAGAAAGCGGGCCTCAGGGCTTTTGAATGCGATGGCCTCAGTGCCTACAGGCAGCTTCCCATGGTTGCTGTTCTTCCAGAGACCAAGGAAGAAATTGCTGAAATTCTCAAATTCTGTAAGTCGGAAAAGGTAAATGTCGTCCCGCGAGGAGCAGGGACGTCGCTTTCCGGTGGAGCCTTGCCGCTTGCTGATGGCGTTCTGCTGGGACTTGGAAAATTTAGCCGTATCCTGGAAGTGGATTATGACAATCGCTGCGCTGTTGTTCAGCCTGGCGTGACCAATCTGGCTATTACAGATGCAGTAAAACAGGATGGTTTTTACTATGCGCCGGATCCGTCCAGCCAGATTGCCTGTACGATCGGCGGAAATATCGCAGAAAATTCAGGGGGTGTTCATTGCCTGAAATATGGGCTCACCACCAATAATGTACTTGGTGTTGAGATGGTGACCATGGACGGTGATATCATCCGGCTCGGGGGAAAGCACCTGGATGCTGACGGATATGATCTGATGGGGGTCGTAACAGGTTCAGAAGGGTTGCTGGGGGTTATCACCGAGGTTACGGTCCGCTTGCTGAAAAGCCCGGAATGTGTTTCTGCCCAGCTTATTGGATTCCCATCGAGCGAGGAAGCTGGCGAGTGTGTTGGCAGGATCATTGGTGCGGGCATCATCCCTGCAGGTATGGAGATGATGGATCGTTATGCCATTCATGCTGCAGAGGAATTCTGTCACGCAGGCTATCCACTGGATGTCGAGGCATTGCTGATTGTGGAACTTGATGGTCCGGAAGTTGAAATTGCCCATAATAATGAATTGATTGCGCAAATTGCCGGGGAGTGCGGCGCAACAGTTATCAAGCAAAGCCAGTCGGATGAGGAGCGAATGACCTTCTGGGCAGGCCGAAAAGCAGCCTTTCCTGCGGTTGGACGGATTTCGCCTGATTATATGTGTATGGATGGCACTATCCCGCGCAGCCAGCTTCCCAGAGTTCTGGCGCGGATGAACGAATTATCAAAGCATTACGGGCTTAGGGTTGCCAATGTATTCCACGCAGGAGACGGCAATCTGCATCCGTTGATCCTCTTTGATGCCAATATTCCCGGTGAACTGGAAAAATGTGAACAGTTCGGTGCGGATATTCTGAAGCTCTGTGTCGAGGTTGGCGGCGTGCTGACAGGTGAGCATGGTGTCGGAATTGAAAAACGGGACCTGATGACAGAAATGTTCTCTGAAGAGGATCTCAAACAGCAGCAGCGTTTGAAATGCGCTTTTGATCCAGATGGAAGGTTAAATCCAGGAAAAGTATTTCCAATTCTGCACCGCTGTGCCGAGCTTGGAAAAATGCATGTGCATAATGGCGAACTTCCCTTTCCAGATCTGCCGAGATTTTAAGCAATGGACAAGTATCTAGTAGAAAATGAAAGCCAGATCAAAGAGGCCCTGGATTGGGCCCTGGCTGGCGGGAAAAGCCTGAGCCTTGCAGGAAATTCAACGAAAGAAAGTCTCGGCCGGCCGATACAGGCGGATGCCGAGCTTAATTTGTCTTCTCTTTCCGGTATTGAACTTTATGAACCGGCAGAACTGGTGATGCAGGCCAAGGCGGGAACCCGGCTTTCAGATATTGAAGCTGTTCTCAAGCAATCCGGACAGAAGCTTGCGTTTCAGCCTCCTGATTATGGCCCGTTGCTTGGAGGGCAAGAGGGGCAGGGTACGATCGGCGGTATTTTTTCAGCCAACCTGTCCGGATCTGAACGGATCAAGGCGGGCGCTGCGCGTGATCACTTGCTTGGGGTAAAAGGCTTCTCAGGAAGGGGGGAAGCCTTTCAAACCGGAAGCCGGGTCATGAAAAACGTGACCGGATATGATCTTTGCAAACTGGTATGCGGCAGTTACGGGACCATAGCCTTGTGCACAGACCTGACTTTCAAGGTTTTACCAAAAGGGGAGAAAGCACGGACAATCCTTATCTTTGGTCTTGCGGAGAAAAAGGCTGTTGAGGTGATGCGCAACGGTCTTTCCTCCCGTCATGAGGTTTCTGCAGCGGCTTACCTCCCCGGCAAGATAGCCGCAGAAACAGATATTGATCATGTGAGCCGCGCTCAATCCTCTGTGACGGCACTTCGGGTGGAAGGACCGGGCCCTTCAGCGGAATATCGTTGCGCCACCTTGAGGAAGGAGTTCGATGCCGAAGGCCCTCAGGATGAACTGCATGGACATAACTCAGAAAAATTTTGGAAATTTACAAGCGATGTCAGACCCTTTTTAGGACAAGGCACGATCTGGAAGGTTTCCATTCCGCCAGCAAGCAGTCCGGCCTATATTGATAAGGTAAAGCAAGCCTGTCCGGGTATTGAATATTATTTTGACTGGGGCGGGGGGCTTGTCTGGCTGAAAGTGCCAGAGGAGATGGAAAATGGCGGCGAAACATTTGTCCGGAATTTTCCGGATGGTGGGCATGCCACGTTGATACGCGGCAATATTCTCCTAAGAAATACGATCTCTCCATTTCAGCCGCAGGATCCTGTGATGACGCTGTTGATGGAAAAGGTTCGTGCCGGTTTCGATCCCAAAGGGATTTTCAATCCCGGGCGTATGTATGCAATGAGTGGTGATGTATGAAAACCAATTTTTCAATTGTCCAGCTGGCAGATCCCAAATTCTCCCAGTCCAATGATATCTTGCGAAAATGCGTCCATTGCGGTTTTTGTACGGCAACATGCCCCACCTATACTGAGCTCGGAGACGAGAGAGACAGTCCTCGCGGCCGAATTTACCTGATCCAGCAAATGCTTGAAAGTGGGGAGCCTGCCGACGCCGAGACGACAACCCATATTGATCGTTGCCTTTCTTGCCTGTCCTGCATGACAACCTGTCCGTCTGGCGTGGATTACATGCATCTGGTAGACCATGCCCGTCAATATATTGAGGAAACATACCAGCGCCCGGCGTTTGAAAGAGTGCTGCGAGCCGTGTTGGGGATTATTCTACCAAGACCAAACCTGTTTCGCCTCGCCTTGTTGGGAGCCGCACTTGCGAAACCCTTAAAAGGACTGTTCCGCGGACGGGTGCGTGCCATGCTGGAAATGGCCCCGGCGCGTATTCCTTCCCCTTCTGCACTGGACAGCCTGCCTTCACATTTACCGGAAGGAAAAAGCCGGGAGCGGAAGGTTATTCTGATGACCGGATGCGCGCAAAAGGTCCTGTCACCCGATATCAATGATGCCACCATCCGGCTGTTGATCCGTCATGGCATCGCCGTTGTCATTCCGGAAAAAGCTGGATGTTGCGGGGCGCTTCCCCTGCATATGGGGCAGGAGGATCCTGCTCTCGCTTTCGCGAGGAAAAATGTCCTAGCCTGGTATGAGGAACTGGAAAAAGGATCATTGGAAGCAATTTTGATCAATACGTCCGGTTGCGGAACAACCGTCAAGGATTACGGGCATCTTTTTGAAGGTGATCCGCTTGAAGAAAAAGCAAAGGCAGTCGCCGCACTTGCGATGGATATTACCGAATATCTGCCAAAACTTGAGCTTTCCTTCACTGACGCTGCCGGGTCCTTGCGTGTTGCCTATCACTCTGCCTGCTCCTTGCAGCATGGACAAAGAGTTAAAGAGCCGCCCAGGGAGTTGCTGTCTGCAGCCGGTTTTGATGTTCATTCTATTCCGGAAGCCCATATTTGCTGTGGATCAGCAGGAACCTACAACCTTCTTCAACCGGAACTTTCCGCGAAATTGCGAGAACGCAAAGGAAGAAACGTTCTTTCCGTCTCACCAAATGTGGTTGCCGCCGGAAATATTGGCTGTATTGCGCAAATTGGTGCAGAAGTAAAAGTACCGGTTGTCCATACTGTTCAACTGCTGGACTGGGCCACAGGAGGTCCAAAACCGGAAGAAATAATGTAACTCTCGCAGGAATGTGAGAAAAAGAGACAGTTTTAGTGTCCTGATTGCCCTATATTAAGGGTATGAAATATTTAAAGCTGCCCGTTTATCTCTTTTTTATGTTTCTTTTGGCGATGAGTTCTGCGCAGGCGCGTCAGGATGATCATAGATTGCCTCCCCTTTTCAAGCAGCTGTCGGTTGCGAAAGATCTGATGGAAGCCAAGGCAATCGAACAAGCGATTTGGGAAATCTGGATGACATCCGGTAATGATGCTGTTGATCAACTGATGTCACAGGGAATGCAGAACCTGCAATACCAGAATTTCAAACAGGCCTATCATATCTTTTCGATTGTTATTGAAATTGATCCGGACTTTGCCGAAGCCTGGAACAAGCGTGCCCTTGTCAGGTTTCTCGTTGGTGATCTGAACGGTTCCTTGCAGGATGTGGCGCGGGTTCTGGAACTTGAACCGCGCCATTTCGGGGCTTTCGCCGGATTGGGCCAGATCTATGAATTAAAAAAGGCGCATCAGCAGGCCCTTTCCGCTTTCGAAAAAGCGGTTCGACTTAATCCTCATATGTCGACAGTTGCTCAAAAGATCGAGAAACTGAGACTTCTTATCAAGGATCAGAAAATCTAGACCAGATCTAGAGCCCGGACAGGGGTTTTTCACCAACCCAGGCAATTCGCAAAATATTTGTTGAACCTGGAGTGCCGAACGGAACACCTGCCATAATGACAATGCGTTCACCGGGGCGGGCGAAACCTTCTTTAAAACAGGTGTTACAGGCTTTCTCCACCATATCGGAGAAATTCTTGGCGTCGCTTGTATGAACACAATGTAAGCCCCAGGCCAGTGCCAGTCGCCTCGCTGTTGGAAGGGCCGGGGTCAAGGCCAGCACAGGTGTCTCTCCCCGTTCCCGGGAAGCGCGCAGGGCAGTCGAGCCTGATGTTGTATAGGTGACAATAGCAGTGGCGCCAATGGTATTGGCGACCTGCGCTGCAGCGGCGCTAATGGCATCCGCCGTGGTCGCTTCCAGTTCCCCATGCTTGGCATCCATGATTTTGCTATAATTGGGATCCTTTTCCGTCTCCACCGCGATATCACTCATCATGGTCACAGCTTCTACCGGATACTCACCTGCCGCGCTTTCAGCAGATAGCATCACAGCATCAGCGCCATCATACAGGGCATTGGCGACATCTGTCGCTTCTGCACGAGTGGGTACAGGAGAGGAGATCATACTTTCCAGCATCTGGGTTGCAACAATAACCGGTTTACCTGCTTCTTTTGCTGCATTGATGATTTTCTTTTGAACGGCAGGAACTTTTTGCATGGGGATTTCAACGCCGAGATCACCGCGCGCTACCATAACGGCGTCGGCCAGTTCGATAATACCTTCAAGATGTTCAACAGCTGCCGGTTTTTCGATTTTCGCCATAACCGCAGCGCGGCCCGCAACGAGCTTTTTTATTTCCGCTATATCATCCGGCCGCTGCACAAAACTGAGTGCAATCCAGTCCACCCCCAGTTCAAGGGCATAGTCAAGATCCCGTCGATCCTTGTCGGTAAGGGGCGAC
Organism: Sneathiellales bacterium; assembly: GCA_022360775.1. Classification (GTDB taxonomy): domain Bacteria; phylum Pseudomonadota; class Alphaproteobacteria; order Sneathiellales; family Sneathiellaceae; genus Sneathiella. The sequence goes on from JAKSCD010000007.1 coordinate 11,274, forward strand.
ATATTGATGATTGCATTGGGAACATTGACCCCTTTACGGTCTGAAAGCTTGCCGCCAATAAGGACTTCACAGACAGCTTTGCCATCAGAAATCTCTTTAACAACCAGTTTCAGTTTGCCATCATCCAGGAGCAAAATAGACCCCTCTTCAAGGGAAGAGAGGACTTGCGGGTGAGGAAAATTAACGCGGCTGGCATCGCCGGGCACATCTTCAAGATCCAGTTGAAAGGATGCGCCTTTTTCAAGCGTTATCGGCCCGTCTTTAAAAACGCCAACGCGAATTTTAGGCCCTTGCAAATCTGCGAGAATGCCTATTGGACGACCTTGAAGGGCTTCGACCGCCCGTATGGTGTCATAGCGTTCCTTATGGTCCGCATGTTCACCATGACTAAAATTGAGACGGAATACATCTGCACCTGCATTATAGAGCGTTTCAACTATCTCGCTGGTAGAGCTGGCCGGGCCAAGAGTTGCAACAATTTTGGTTTTTCTAAGTCTACGCATTCCGGATATGTCTTTTATTTTAAAAGAAAATTAGGGCTGGATAATATGTCTGTTCTATTGCCGAATTATTAAAGTGCGATTGGCTGTTGTAAGGATAGAGCCTAGCAGCATAAACACCTAGGGAAAAGAAAATAATTGTTGTTTTTATTTCGAAAAATTTTCGTTTTCTTTCGTTTGGTGGAATTATGTTGGCTGAACGCATTTTATTGCGGAGTTTCTTCGGTATAGATACAAGATTTTGTATTTCATATTAAAAGATTAACTCAAAATTAACCGTTCCCCTGCAAAAAATAATCTCCATTGGAACTGGTATGGATCTCAACTGGATTCGCATGAAATTGGTCGTAAAATGTCGTTCTGTAATGGAAGATTGCCTCTACGCTGTCGCAGATGGGATCGGCTTTCTTGTGGCGGAATTTCGAATTCATGTTTTCCCGAAAATCCTCTTTTTCTCGGATAAAATCATCAACATTGCTCTACGCTCTGCAAAATACCCTGAGCCCGAGAGACGCATTACTGCAGATAGTGAATTAAAGTCTGTAACCGTTCGTCTTCCTGAAACGGTGTCCTCCACTCCCAAAAAATATACCTATGAATGGGCGCTTGCCCGCATGGATGAGCTGGAAAAAGTGGGCGTCGCCGATCCTGTAGAATATTTCAACAATGAAATGGCAGACTGGTGGCTTGCCCCCAACGGGATGATGGAAGCTGAAGCGGATTTTGTTGGGATCGCCCGCGCCATTGAAGAGCGTTGGCATCACTAGACATTTAAGCGGAGCGCGCGATCAAATTCTTTTCTTCTGCTGAAGAATGTGGGATATGATGCTGTTTTTTCGTCAGTATCAGATAATTAGATGTCAAACGCCTATCACATCACAGAAGAAGCGAGTGCAACCAATATAGTCCTGGTTGCAGATCATGCCAGCCGGGAAATTCCTGAAGAATATGAGTTGCTGGGAATAGAGGATCCGGCGTTGCTTCGACGGCATGTGGCTTGGGATATAGGCATTGAGGATGTCACCAGGAGGATGAGTGAGAAACTTGGTGCAACGGCAATCTATTCCACATTTTCAAGATTACTGATAGACGCGAACAGATACCCTGATGATCCGGCCTCGACACCGGAAGTGAGTGATGGTGTTCATGTTCCCGCCAATGTCGGCCTTTCTGATAAAGAACGGCAAAAGCGAATAAAGACTTTTTTCGATCCCTATCATAACAAGATTTCCGAGATTATCCGGGAGAAACAAAAACAGCACGAGATGCTGCTTGTTTTTTCCATGCACAGTTTTACGCCGGTGATGAACGATTACGAACGTCCCTGGCATGTGGGCGTTCTGTGGGACCGTGATGAAAGATTGGCAGTTCCTATGCTGGATATTCTTGGGAAAAACCCGACCCTGGTGGTCGGGGATAATGAGCCCTATTCAGCGCGGGAACCGTTTGGTTATACAATGAACGAGCATGGTACAAAGCTTGATATCCCCCATGTTGTTGTGGAAATTCGCCAGGATCTGATTGATACCCATCACGGTGCGGAACAATGGGCGAACCTGATGGCGGATGTCGTGCGGCAAATCCAGAAACAGCTGGCACCGAAATGAGCCGACCTTAGGCGCGAGGGTAAGAGGTGATTATGACGGTAAAGGAACCGAGTTTCACAATCGGAATAGAAGAGGAATATCTGCTGGTTGATCCGGAAACCAGGGATCTTGCCATCGATCCGCCTTCGGAGATATTGACGGAATGCCAGAAAAGGCTGCCCAATCATCAGGTGACACCTGAATTTCTACGCTCGCAACTGGAAATCGGAACCTGTGTCTGCGCGAATATTACGGAAGGACGTGAAGCCTTGAGTGAGCTTCGGTCCACAGTTTCCGAGGTTGTGGAAAGCTATGATTTGAAGCTTATGGCGGCGTCCACTCATCCCTTCGCTGACTGGCATTTGCTGAAACATACTGCAAAAGAACGCTATGACGTGATTGCTGAGGATCTGCAAGCGGTTGTTCGGCGTCTTATGATTTGTGGCATGCATGTGCATTGCGGAATTGAGGATCCTGAAATGCGGATCGATCTGATGAACCAGATTTCCTATTTCCTTCCTCACCTATTGGCTCTCAGCACCTCATCTCCTTTCTGGAGAGGCGAGGTGAGCGGGTTGAAATCCTATCGGCTTAGTGTTTTTGACAGTTTGCCGCGCACGGGTATTCCGGATCGATTTGACAGTTATGGTGAATTTGAACGGCTTGTGAATGTGATGGTTGAAGCAGGCTCCATCGAGGATGGGTCCAAGATCTGGTGGGATTTGCGACCCTCTTCAAAATTTCCGACACTTGAAATGCGTATGACCGATGTCTGTTCGCTTATGGAAGATACGCTTTGTATTGCAGCAATCTATGCCTGCCTGCTTCGAATGCTGTTTCGCCTGAGACGGAAAAACCAGCGCTGGCGTATATATCCAGCGACACTGGTTGCTGAAAATAGATGGCTTGCCCAGCGCTTTGGAGTGGAAGGTCAGCTTATTGATCTTGGAATTCCGGGACAGGTACCGGCGGCAGATCTTGTCGAAGAGATTATTGGTCTCGTCAAGGAAGATGCCGATGCTTTGGGATGCACCAGGGAAGTGCTGCACGCCCGTACTATTCTGAAACGGGGAACTTCTGCTGAACGGCAACTTGCCGTGTATCGCAAGGCACAGGAAGAAGGCGCAAAAAATCGTGATGCTCTTAACCGGGTTGTCGATCAGGTCTTGCAAGAGACAGTGACAGGACTAAACTAGAAGAAATACTTACTCGGACAGAAATGATGACTGATCAGACCACACTTGAACTGGAAGCGGCGGCCTTTCGTCGCTTGAAAGAGCATTTGCAAAACCGCACTGATGTTCAGAATATAGATATGATGAACCTTGCCGGTTTTTGCAGGAACTGTCTTTCCAACTGGTATAGGGAAGCCGCTCAGGAAAAAGGCATTGAAATGGACAAGGAAGCTGCACGCGAACTTGTTTATGGTATGCCTTATGGAGAATGGAAAGATAGATACCAGACCGAAGCGACAGAAGAACAGAAAGCAAAATTCAAGGATAGTCACCCAGGGCATTAATGGCCTGACTTCCTGATACCACTCTATTAAAAACAAGAGGTTATAGATGCCAGACGTAGGCGGTGTGGCTGCAGATCATCTGCGGTCTTATATTGAGCGGATTGAACGCCTTGAAGACGAAAAGAAGGCGCTCGCAGATGATATCAAGGAGGTTTTTGCAGAAGCAAAGGGAACCGGTTTTGATGTGAAGGCAATGCGCGCCATTTTGAAGCTTCGTAAAATGGACAAGGCGGATTATCAGGAACAGGAATATATGATCGACCTGTACAAGCATGCCTTGGGAATGCTGGAGGCTGCACCTTCTGAAGTTAAGGAAGAAGAAGATGATATGCCGCCGGAAGGTGACGCTTTTTAGGGACTTCAATGACTGACAGGCGAGGGGTGTGCCATGACTATGTTGCGTAATATGTTAGGTGTTGTTCTTTGTCTGTTGGTGTTGGCGCCAATGCAGGCGACGGCTTCGTCGCCTGACTCAAATTTTGATATCGACGTGCAAAGCGGAAAGGCTTTGCGCATTCTGACAAGTAACAGGCAATATTCCCTATTCCTTGGTTTCCTGAATTTAAAGACCTGCAAGCCTTGCCAGACTGTGAATGAGGCGATGCCTGAAATACGCAAGCGCCTGGCAAAGAAAGATGTGGTTTTTGCCCATACAGATATCCTGAAATTCAGCAAACTGGCCTCGAAATTCGAGATCACACGCACACCAACTTTTGCATATGTGATTGACGGAGAGCTTTTCGGATCAACGTTTAACCCGGTGCGGCGAGATGGTTCTGTTAATATGGAAGGCTTTGTCGCTGAAGTGGAACGGCTTCATACACTTGGAAAGAAGTTCAGACGATTGAAGGCTGAGGAAGCACAAAAGGCCTATGAGATCTTTAGCCTGAATTTAAAGCTGAAAAAACAGGAAGAGATTATTCCGTCCCTGGAAGAGGCGGCGAAAGTTAATCATCCGCTTAGCCAGATGCTGCTGGCAAAGACGTATAAATCAGGCGCCTTCGGACAAAAGAAAAGCATCAGTAAATGCATGTATTGGACATTTAGAGCTCAGGCCAACAATAACGTGGAAGCGCGCTCCCTTGAGGCAGTGCCTTTTTGCAAGGGACAGTTGAAGAAGAAATAGGGAGCCTCAGGCTCCCTTCTTTAACTTAAGGATTTTTATTGAAAATCAGCCGGAAAGTGAGAGGCACAGCAAGATCAATGCTGTTCAGCTTGGCGATTTTTCGCAATTTTTCAATCCCGGCTTTCAGGTCAAAATCATCCGCATCCAGCATCACCAGGCCGTCGCTTGAGACCAGAACCTGATTGTCCCCTAATCTTGTTACAGTGACAGGTATATCCATTTCAACACTTTGAACGCCAATTTGCATAGTCCCTTCCATGTCATAGGCAAGTACTTCCCCGACCTGCAGGCTTTGAAACTGTTTCATATCGAGCGTGGTGTTATAGGATGCTTCAGGTATTTGATCGGTGTTAAACAGGTGTTTGTGCATCCGCTCATTGCGAATATCGATATTGGTTTCCAGGCTTTTCAGCGCCACTTTGACATTTGCGACGCCCTTTTCATCCACCTTTCCGGATACATCTGAAAAAGTGTGAACCTCACCGACAGTTGTATTTTTGACGGATCCAAAGCTGACGGACGAGCTTTCTGAATTGACCGTCCAGGACGCTGCCTGGGCGGCTGATGAAAGGAAGATCGTACCGAGAAGTAATGACGTTAGGATTGTTTTATGCATATCCCCTCCTGATGCATGTGATGGAACAAGTCGGAGACACTTTACAAATTCGTTTGTGATTGAAAGTGGGGAAGGTCACATTTTTGAGGAATGTTGGCAACTTATTGTTTTAAAAGCGATTTACAGTTTCTTTTCAAAATCTCGAAAGGAGTAACAGACTGCTCCACCCGAGAGAGAAGAATGGCGCCCTGAATGGCAGAAACGAGAAGCGTGCTTTTCTCCCTTGCCTGCTTCTGATCCATATTGCAGCGCAAAAGAACGTCTTCAAAAACAGATTTCCAATTGGAAAAACTCTCCAGTCCGGCTTTACGGATCGCTTCATTTGTCCCCGATTTTTCCAGCAGAATAGTCGAGATAGGACAGCCATCCCGAAATTTGGAAAGGCTGATCCAATGGGCAAGCCTGTCGCAATAATTTTCAACAAACTCTTCAGGCGTTGAGGCCGTTGCAGCAAGCTCTCTTAAAGTATTGGACACCATCTCTCCGGCCATATAGACGGTTGAGGCTCCCAGATCATCCTTGCCGCCTGGAAAGTAATGATAAAGAGAGCCTTTGGGAGCACCGCTTGCAGCGAGGATTTCGTTTAGCCCTGTGGCGGCATATCCGTTGCGACGGAAAAGCCGTGCCGCTGCTTTTAAAATACCGTTTTTGCTTTGTCTGGTTTTAAGTCTCAAGATTCTCACTTGCCTTTTTGATTTTTACAAAATTATAATGACTGGTCTATATAAAAACAAGAAGAGATGTCATGGATATTCCAGAAGGCTTTAAACCCCATTTTCGAAAAAGCGGATTTACCGAACCGTGGGAACCTCTTTACTCCTGCAGGGACGGCAAGCTTTTCCGGCTCGGCCTTTATATCGGGGAGGCGCATAGTAACAGTCGGGGATTTGTCCATGGTGGCCTCATATCAACCCTTGCTGACAATACGATGGGTCTGTCCTGTGCCATGCAGTTTGAAGATGTCGGCGGTCTGGTCACCGTTAATCTGAATACGGATTTCATTTCAAGCGGCCAGAAAGGTGAATGGATACAATTTGATGCCAATCCTGTAAAAACCGGAAAAAGGCTCTGCTTTGCTGAATGCAGAATTACAGCAGACGGTCGCCTGATTGCCCGGTCCAATGCGACATTTAACGTGATGACCAAATCAGATTCCCGGCGGAAACAGGGATAATTCTGTTTCCCTTTCCTCTCCTCAAATGGTAACTGATGCTGATCAGGAATGAGCTGGCTCTTTAAGCTGAAAATCATGAGGAAAGAGTATGACAAGAAGTGTGAATTCTGTTGCCGTTCTGGGCGGTGGTACCATGGGGCTGGGCATCGCGGCAGCTTCTGCTGATGCCGGCGCAAATGTCTTGCTGCTGGATGTAACACGTGAAGCGGCTGAGGCGTCCCTTGAAAGAATGAAAACCATTCGTCCGCCTGCTTTTGAAGATCCTGCTTCTGCAGACAGGATTTCTCTTGGCAGTTTTGACGAGGATCTGAATAAAATTGCCGATTATGACTGGATCTGCGAGGCGATTATTGAAGATCTAGAAACAAAGCGCGTCTTGTTCGAGAAACTGGAACCTCTCCGCCAGGAAGGGTCGGTTGTCTCCACCAATACATCCGGTATTCCTCTGAAAGATATCGCGAAAGGAATGCCGGAGCGTCTTCGCAAGGATATTGTGGTCACGCATTTCTTCAATCCTGTAAAGATCATGCGTCTGATGGAACTGATCCCGGGCGAAGAAACAACGGAAGATGTTACAGATGCCCTCGCGGATTTCTGCGGGAACAAGCTTGGTAAGGGTGTTGTCTACGCAAAAGACACAGTGAATTTCATCGGGAACCGTATCGGTTGCTTCTTCATGCTTTCCGGTCTTCATAAAGCTCGGGCAGCACTGGAAGCGGGAATGCCGATGGAAAAAGTCGATGCGCTATTGTCAAAACCGGTTGGGCTGCCACCGACCGGTCTTTATGGCCTGATTGACCTGATCGGCCTGGATATCATGGATCTGGTGGGTAAAAATCTGGATGTGAATTTACCCGCTGCAGATATCGGTCGCGGCTTCACCTCTTTCCCCTCCGCTGAACAGGCGATGCTGGAGCGGGGTCAGCTGGGCCGTAAGGCAAAAGGCAAAGGTGGTTTTTATCGTTTGAATATTGCAGAAGACGGCACCAAGACCAAAGAGATTTTTGATCTGACCCGGGAAGATTGGCGTGCAGCTGATAAAATAGAGCTGGGCCCGGAACAGCAGAATACAGAGACCGTGTTTTTCAGCAATGATGCTGAGGGCAAACTGGTTTGGGATATCATGGGGGGAACTCTTCTTTATGCCGCAGATCTTGTGCCGGAAATTGCCGATGATGTGGTCAATATTGACCGGGCCATGCGG
>JAKSCD010000147.1 GCA_022360775.1 Sneathiellales bacterium
CATGCTGGTCGGCTGGAGTAATATTCCAGGAGGTCATGGATTGCAGCTCGCCCGCTGAATAACCCATGATCCGGGCGTAGGCAGGATTTACATCAACGAATTGCCCATCGATATGGTTTAGCGCAAGCCCGATAGGGGATTGCTCATAGAGCATTCTGTTATATTGCTCGCTTTCACGCAGTGCCGAAAATGATTGCTTGATATTGGTCAGCATTAAATTGATTGCAGTGACCACATCATCAAGCTCATCCGGATTGTCCGGATTACTTTTTCGGGTGAGCTTGAGAGGGGGCTGTTTACTCTCGAATTTAAGATTTCGGGCGAAATTTGAAAGAGACAGTAAATGCCGTGAAATCTGGTACTGGAAAACGAACAGAAAAAAACCGGCGATCAGGAAGATAACAACAGCATTACTGGCAAGGATCAGGGCAGCCTTGTCTTTCAGGTGATCGAACACCAGATTTAATCCGGCAACAACTGTCAGTTTTCCGAGCTGAAATTTCTGGCCATTACTTTCGAGTTCCAGTTCGAATTCCTGGCGTAATGTTTTTTCTGAACGAATGATACCGGAATGCCAGCGGGTTTCACCTTTGTCTGAAATCGAGACAAACTCTATATTGTCTGTATTGACAAGGCTTTGAAGATGGAGGCTGATCTGTTCTTCATCCAGGACCCAGACATTATGGGTAAGATTTGCCAGACGCGTGCGTTCGATATCCTTGAAGCTTTTCTCGATTTGGTCGAGATTATCCTGATAATCAATATACAGCTGTATTGCGGTACTCAACAGAGTAACGAAAAAACTAAATCCTACGATCGATAAAATAAGCCGTTTGGCAACCGTCATAGTAAAATACACCTAGCACAGCGAAAGGTTAGACTATCCTTAATATCCGCATAGTATAACCAAGTTAATACTAATACCGATTTTGTAGTTGTTCAAATATGAATATTACACCGAAGGAAATAATACCAATTAGTTGAGATTCTATAGACCAGATCGGCAAAAAAATTGCTTATCTCTCCTCTCCTATGCTAAGAGCCCCTTAAAAATTAATCATATTCTATGTAGCTGCGGGGGCTTACATGAATTCTGAAGAAGCGGAAAATTCCGCTGTCCAGAAGGCTGTGTACTGGGGGCGTGAAGCGTTTCCCGGGCTATTGGCCTGTGCTACGATTGCGATGGCATCAACTTTTCTGAGCAATAATTATGGCGGACCGGTAATGCTGTTCGCCCTGCTACTGGGAATGGCCTTTCATTTCCTGTCAGAAGAAGGAGCATGCGTCAAAGGAATTGAAGTCGCGTCCAAAACGATATTGAGACTTGGTGTCGCCTTACTGGGAGCCCGAATTACTTTTGATCAAATCGTCGGTTTGGGATCCACAACGATCATTGGTGTTGTCCTTGCTATCGGGGCGACTATCCTGTTCGGCTGGGCGCTGGCCCAGATCCTTGGCCTTAAAAAGACACAAGGTCTTCTCTCGGGCGGGGCCGTTGCCATATGTGGCGCTTCTGCAGCTCTGGCCTTGTCGGCAGTCATGCCAAAGAATAAATATTCTGAAAATAACACGATTATTACCGTTGTTGCTGTAACGACATTAAGCACAGTTGCAATGGTTCTTTATCCCCTGATTACAACTCAGCTAGGATTTAACGATATCGATGCAGGTATCTTTTTGGGCGGTACTATTCATGATGTCGCGCAGGTTGTCGGTGCAGGCTATAACATCTCCAATGATGCAGGAGATGTTGCAACAATTGTGAAGCTCTTACGCGTTGCGACACTGGTTCCCGTCGTATTGATTTTCAGTCTTATATTTGTTCGAAAAAACAACGCCAATGGTCGTGCCTCCCGGGCTGGGCTGATCCCACCATGGTTTTTGGTTGTTTTTGTCATTTTTGTTGTTTTGAACAGCATGAGCACCATGCCTGCAGAAATGACGGACCAGTTAAAAACCTTTTCAAGTGCCTGCCTGGTCACAGCAATTGCCGGTCTCGGGATGAAAACATCCTTGAAGGAAATTGCCAAAGTAGGGTGGCCGATCGTTATTCTTGTTGTTGGGGAAACAGTTTTTATCGCCTTCTTTATTTTCGGTCTTGTGCATTTTTTCTAATCGTTTTCCGCGTATGACGCGAAAATTGACCTTTTGGACAAATTTTGCGCTTGTATCTTTAGTTCCTTTCTGAAGAAATATGTTACAGTTTTGTGACAATATGAAGTCCAATGATCTTCGGGGAGAATTATCATGACATTACGCAAGTCTCTTAAAGGGTCAGCACTTGCTGTTGCTCTTTCGGTATTAGCTGTAAATGCACAGGCTGACGGCCATAAGTCCGGTCCTAATGACCTGATGAATGCCACTGTCTGGACACAGACATCTGTTGAATATAAAGCTCATACACTGGCAACATATAAGCTAGCTGAGATGATGCTTGATCGCGCTCTTGCGGATAAAAGCTGGACTGCCGCGCTGGAGCAGGGTGATAGTTATCAGGGTAAACCGCCTGCCGTTATCCTTGACGTTGATGAAACTGTACTCGACAACTCGGAATATGAAGCCTGGTTGATCAAGGCTAAGAAAAACTACAGCTCCAAGACATGGGGACCTTATGTGGATGCGGCTATCTCCAGGCCTATTCCGGGTTCCAAGGAGTTCATCACCTATGCCAAATCCAAAGGTGTCGAGATTTTCTATGTTTCCAATCGTAAAGCACCCGGAGAAGCAGGAACCCGCAAAAACCTGAAGGCTCTCGGATATCCGGTGAATGAAAAAATCGATACGGTTCTGCTCAGAGGTGAGAAAGAGGAATGGGGCAGTGAAAAAAGCACACGCCGTGCCCATGTAGCAAAAGACTATCGTGTTCTTCTTCTGCTGGGAGACAATATCGGTGACTTCGTCGATGTTAAAAAAGCTACCCTTGCTGATCGCAATGCACTTCTTGAAAAATACAAAGGGAACTGGAGCAGTAAATGGATCACTATTGCCAATCCTATGTATGGATCCTGGGAAGGCGCGGCAATCGGTTACAACTGGCGAGGTTCTGCTGAGGAAAAACGCGCTTCAAAAATGAAAGCCATGAATTTTTGGGAACCAAAACAGTAATAGTCTTGCCATATAAATGAAACAAACCCTCGCCCAGAAATGAGCGAGGGTTTTTTATTTTCTGTTTTATATCAAGGGTTTGTGATGGCTTATTTTCGCCACATTGGCATATCACACTATGGGCAATATAACTGAAATAATTTATTAAACCGGTTTAAATTATTTTGCTGGTGAATGTGGGAAAATTAACTATAGTCCTAAGAGATATTTTGTTGCAGATTGCGCGAATTGAATCGGGTGTGTGACCAGTAATGGGCTTGGCATACAACACGGAAACGGAGAAAAAAGTGGCCAAATTAAATGCTCTTGCGAAAGCGGGCGTGGTAAATATTGAAGGATTTTATACAGTCGGCGGGCGTACTGCTATAGATTTTGCAAACTCTTCCAGACGGTTTGGAAAAGAAGGCGAAGGCCTTGAAAAAATGGAAGAATTGCTGACTTTTTTAAAGTCGATGGGCCATTTACACGAAGAAGAAGCCTCCAGTTATCATATGTTCCTTTTCCAAAATCCTGAGCGCTGTGCCAAGACCATGGAAACCCTGCGAAATGTGAGGGCCCGCTTTGTTTCTGTTCTGGGGCAGGCGGCGAGTGGCTGGCCTGTCGATCCGACATTTATGGCGGAACTGAACGAACTTCTTGAAAGCTATAAAACGCATCTCGTTATTGAGCCTTCCGAAGAAGGAATGGAGCTCAAGGCAAAGCTTTCCGAGCAGGGACCTGAACAGCTTCTCTATCCTATCCTTAAAGATATCGCGGAATTTATGGTCTCGGACCAGGTCGCTAAAACGCGTCAATGCGCGAGCGACACTTGCGATCTTTTCTTTATCAACCAGTCACGCAACGGTCGCCGGCGGTGGTGCTCCATGTCAACCTGTGGAAACCGGGCCAAGGTAAATGCTTACCTGAAACGCCAGGAAGCGTGATCTTATCTAAAACAGCGACTGAACGCCTTTAGGTAGGCAATAGATCCCTTGGTTTTTAATTTGCGTGTCAGCAAAAGTAGAGGGAGGGATTTGTCTTTTCTCAAAAAAGCCAGCCAGGCGCTACTGTCGGCTTGCAGGGTGAAGTCAGCCTCGCCTTGCAGGCCTTCTTCAACAGTGATGGTTTTATTGCGGATGGTTGCAGTCGCCTGAAGGCGTTCTTTGCCTGTAAAATCAAAATGATAGACAAGATCAATCCCCTGGGATTTATGCCTGTTGAAGACAAGGGGCATTGAGCGAATGAAGCCGTCCACAGATGTCGGCCTTAAATGGGACTTCATCAGTCTTGGTGTTTTGTTTTTGAAGCGTTTTATTACGTGATTATGTGCATCGCTTCCAGGGACGACATAAATATTTTCTTCCTTATCAATCAATGGTTTAAGGATCTCTTTTTTGAAGCTGGATTTACTTTCAAGATAGGGGCCAATGACATCCTCTCCTGCAGGGCAAACAGAAAGGCAGTAAGCCGCTTTGTAATTTGCCCCAAAGGACAGACTTTGCCACCAGGAAGCACTTTCTGAATCTGTTATTTTTGTTCGAAGATCTTTTGCATTTTTAGAGTCCGCGATCTTTTCTGTAAGTGCGGTAAAGCCGCCCATGAATTCATGGTAGTTATGGTTATAACAGGCTGCGAAATCGAAATGGCCGTCCGGACCAATGGCCCCCACGGGGCAGGCGGCGACGCAGAGTTTACATTCCATGCAGGGATTGTAATCGATAGGGCTGGAACTGGTTTGAACCTCTTTATCAATAAGGATCGTTCCCAGGAGAATAAAATTACCGAATTTGGGATGAATAACATTCCGGTGTATACCCATATGGCCCAGGCCGGCGGCGACAGCCACTGGTTTATGAGAAATAATCCATGTTTTCGCAGGAAAATGATCCATCTCCATGGGAAAACCCATGGCCGGATACAAGGCCCTGACCCCATAGCTTTCAAGTTTTTTAGTGATAGCGCGGGCGGTATGAAGAACATCGTCCCCGGTGCTGTGAAATTCGATATTGGCTGCGGATCTCTTCGGCGTGCGTATATTTTCGCGAGACATCTTCATCACGAATGAAATGAGAGTCTTTGTTCCAGCAAAAGCGTTCAATATGTCTTCACGCTGGTCATCAAGGGCGGGGCGGCTGATTTCCACAAAGCCCACATCTTCTGCGCCTGCTTCAAGGCAAATCGCTTTTAACCAATCCGCACTCAGTTTCTGTTCTGATGTTAATTCCAGTATATCCGCCATTTTTTATCCTTTAAGATGTATATGCAACTAATTGGGGAAAATTAGGAGATTTGAACGTCTGTAACCAACTGTGCCAGATCACCGACGGCTTTTTCTGTTTTTTCCTGCGCCTCGCGCCAGGCGGGCAGGACAACGTCCATAAGTTCCGCCCCTTCATCGGTGAGGGTCAGGATCTGGGTCCTTTTATCTTCACCGCTCGCTGCAGAAATCCACCCCCTGGTGATCATTTTTTCAATGTTCCGGCTGACGGTGGATTTTTCAAGGCAAAGTGTTTTCACCAATAGAGTGGGGCTTGTTTCTCCTCTGGCAGAGATCGCCGTCAGCAGATTAAATTGCGCGACAGTGATGCCGAAAGGGCGAAAACAGTCATCATAATATTTGCTGACCATTCGGTTGAGTTTACGAAGGCGCGCGGCAAAACACTGTTCACCGACTTTTAATGCCTGTTTTTGAGTCTCTGAATGAAATTCCATTGGATGTATATACAACAAAATAAATCACTCGTCAAATCAGGACGCTATGTCGCAGGACGCCGCATCCAGAATAGGCTATTCTATTTGAGGATTGAGAGGAGAGAGCGATGACATCTGTTATTGAACCGCCGCAATCGTCTATCCTGAAGGCACCTTACGGCGGAGGCAGCTATCAGGACTGCTTTATGGAAAAGGCTGACCCTCAGCAGGATTTGCGTCCTGTGGCTCTTTTTCTGAAAGTCATGTACCCCATGCCCTGGTGGGTAAACAGCTTGATGGCGGTCAGAAATTTTGTCGTCGGGTTCTTCGGATTAAAGAACGAAATGGACGGGATTTCAGAGACAAAAAAAGCGGAGGAATATCAAGTCGGAGACTATATCAGCTTTTTCAAAATCACGCATTTATCAGATGACGAGATTGTTGTTACAGCCAATGATCGTCATCTTGACAGTTCCTTTTCCCTCTTTGTTGAAAAAGAAGAGGAAATGGCGAAGGTCTATTTGACATCAATTGTGCAAACAAAGGAAAAACTGGGCGATGTTTATATGTTTGTAATCGCCCCGTTTCACCGGATTATTGTTAAATCCACGCTTAAAAAGGTCCGCTCAGCGCTGAAATAGGCTATGCTGCGGCAATGGTTCGAAGTTCGTTTTTCTGCACTTTTCCCATTGTGTTGCGCGGCAGTTCTTCCAGGATGAAAACCTGTTTTGGAACCTTGAAATTGGCCAGCTTGTCTTTGACAAAAGCAGTTATTGCATTTTCATCAATGTCTGCTGTTCCATCTTTCACAATAAAAGCAACAACGGCTTCACCGAAATCCGGGTGAGGGCGGCCGACAACAGCGCTTTCCAGAACACCGGGCATTTCATCAAGGTAGCTTTCAATTTCCTTTGGATAGACATTATACCCACCGGAAATAATCAGATCTTTTGAGCGACCGACAATCCGGTAATAGCCGTTTTCATCTTTTCGGGTCATATCACCCGTTATGAAATATCCATCAGGACGAAATTCCGACGCCGTTTTTTCTGGCATCTGCCAGTAGCCTTTAAAGACATTCGGGCCCTTTATTTCCAGAATACCGATTTCTCCGTCGGCCACTATATTTCCCTCTTCATCTGCGATGCGAACATCGTTATCAAGTGGAAATCCAACCGAGCCTGCGATGCGTTTCCCACTATAGGGGTTCGAGGTGATCATGCCCGCTTCCGACATGCCATAGCGCTCCAGGATCACGTGGCCTGTTCGGTCAGTAAATTCGTTGAAAGTGTCTTCCAGAAGCGGTGCGGATCCAGCGGTAAAGAGGCGCATGTTTCTGCAAGTTTCCTTATTTAAGCCTGGATCTCCCAAAAGACGCACATAGAAGGTCGGTACACCCATAAAGACTGTCGCTTTAGGTAAATTTTCAATGACAGTACCCACATCAAATTTATCAAGAAAGATAACCTTGTTGCCTTTAAGGAAAGCGCAATGCAACGCAACAAACAGGCCATGGACATGGAAAATCGGCAATGCATGAAGAAGAACATCTGTCTCTTCAAACGCCCAGGCTTTTGCAAGAGTCAGGGCATTGCTCGCCAGGTTCCCCTGCGTCAGCATAGCCCCTTTTGAGCGACCTGTTGTGCCGGAGGTATACAGAATGGCAGCGAGGTCATCTGCAGCGCGCTCCACTGTTTCAAAACCAGCTGGAAAATCGTTTGCTGCATCCATAAGGGAGCCTTCTCCCTTTGCATCCAGTGTAAAGACATTCTGTACTTTTGCTTTTTCGGCAATGCTTTTTAGCCCTTGTTCATCTTTGGGATCGCAGACCAGAACTGCAGGGCTGGCATCCGTTAGAAAATAGTCCACCTCCGCACTTTTATAGGCCGTGTTCAGGGGCAGGTAAACCAGGCCGGACCGCAAGCATCCCAGATAGAGGAAAACGGCTTCCACAGTTTTGCTAACCTGAACCGCGACACGATCCCCTGGTTTTGCGCCCGTACTTGCCAGCAAATTCGCAAACCGCCCGCTCTGTTCCATCAGGTCGTGAAATGACCAGCGCCGACCATCCGGTGTCTCAAATGCGGTTTGAGTTTTGTCGGCAGGAAACCTGGCCTCGAATAGGCTAAAGAGTGTGTTATTTGTCATATCATTCTTTTTGTTACGCTAACGTCTCAGGCAGAAGCCTGTACATAATGAGGGGGGAGGGTTGCAAGAAAATCCGTAAATCTCTCGCCCTGAATGGCCACATGATCCCGTGTCAGTTTTTCGGCCAGATCAGCTTCACCGGCGCAAATCGCGGCGATCAGTTCTCCATGTTCATCGGAGGAGGACTGAATCCTTCCAGGAATGCGAACCTGCAATCTACGGTGAGGGGAGAGACGCATGCGAAGCTCCCGTGTCTGTTTTTCGAGATAATCATTGTGGCTGGCTTTATAAATCAGCTCATGAAGGATCATGTTTTTCTGGTAATAGTCGTCAAATTGATCTGTTCCGGCAAGTGCTGCGCATTCTTCCTGCGCCTTTACAAGAGCCAGCTTTTCTTCCGGTGTAATCCGACGCGCGGCATACCGGGCACAGATGCCTTCAAGATTAGCCATTACCTCGAACATATTCATAAGATCGCGAATTGTAATCGTGGCAACCACCGCGCCGCGCCGCGGACGGATTTCGACAAGACCGGCAGCCGCAAGTCGTGTCAGGGTTTCCCGAATAGGGGTCCTGGAGACACCAAAGCGTTCAGCAAGAAGAGTTTCATCCAGCCGTGTTCCGGGCTTTAACGCTCCCGTTACGATTTCCTGTTCCAGAATGGGGACAAGTTCACTTGCACGCGACAGACCCACGCTTTCCTCCTGCGGTTTACTAAAGATATATTACCAGCTTTCTTGTGTTCGTAAAATCATTTCTTGTATACAAGATGGATTTTCTTTCATACAATCCTGATAAACGCTGGTCAGAGTATACAGGAACTGCCGCGTAAATAAGTGCCAAAAACTCGATTTGGCCACTAACAGGGAGTGAAATGATGAAAAATGTTCTTATGGGCACAGCGCTTGCCCTCTCACTTGGTATAACTGCTGTTTCTGCAAGCCTTGCGGATGCAAAAACACTGAAGGCTTCACATCAGTGGCCAGGCGGCAAAGGAGATGTACGGGATGAAATGGTTCAGATCATCGCCCGGGAAGTCGGGAAAGCCAATGTCGGTATCAATGTAAAGGTTTACCCGGGTAAAAGCCTGTATAAGCCCAAGGAGCAATGGGGAGCGATGGTCAAGGGACAGCTTGATATCTCCGCTTTTCCGCTGGCCTATGCCGCTGGCCGTCATCCGGAATTTGATTCAACATTGATGCCGGGGCTTGTCAAAAACCATGATCACGCCATGCGGCTGAATGATTCAGAATTCATGGATGACATCAAGAAAATTATTAATGATGCCGGCGTGGTTGTGCTGGCCGATGCCTGGCTTGCGGGCGGGTTTGCATCCAAGAAAAACTGTATCCTTGGCCCGGATAGTATGAAAGGTCAGGTAACCCGTGCCGCTGG
>JAKSCD010000006.1 GCA_022360775.1 Sneathiellales bacterium
CCTGTCTCACCGCCCTCTGGTCCACAAGAAAAAAAAAAAAAAACGGTATGCCCGCTGAAAAAGCCTGCGCTTTGTCCGGGCTTTGGGAAATCTGATTTTCCCTTAACCCCAAAAGGGAAGCGAGTTCAGAGATCGGGATTTCCTGGTCAAGCCGGCAAGGCAATTGGGGGCTTTCAATCATGAAAAGCGGCTGGCCACCGTTTTGTACCCTTTCAACAGGCACTGTGCCTGCCGGTACATGTAATTCGAAAGATCTGGCACAGTCTCTGTCGGATAGTCTCGAAGAGAGAACAGATGCCGCCCCAACAAGCGGATGCCCGGCAAAAGGCAGCTCCCCATGAGGAGAGAAAATACGAAGCGTAAACCCGCCCGGAACCTCGCCAGTAACGAAAACTGTTTCATTAAGTTTAAACTCTCTTGATATTGCTGCCATGGAGACATCGGAAAAGTCCCTGGCAAAGGGAAAAACAGCGAGCTGGTTTCCACCGAAAATCCGGTCTGCGAAAACATCTGTGAGAATATACTCATATGGATTTGGCATTGGTTCAGGGCCGTTTTCTGGCTGTAATTTCTATCTCCACCTTGAGACGCGGGTCAATCAATGCAGGGGAGGCAACAGTTGTATTGGCGGGGCGCGCTGTCTTAAATGCTTTGCCAAATAGGGGGGCAACACGTTCAAAGTCATTCATATCTACCAGATAGACGACGATCCGGACGGTATCTTCAAGAGAAAATCCTGCCAGCTCCAAGGCATATCTAGCATTGGTCAAACATTGCTTTGTTTGATCCAGTACACAATCAGCGACATTACCTGTCCCAGGTTCGAACCCACCGGTACCGGCCATAAAAAGCCAGTTTCCGTCGACTACTGCGCGTGAGTAACCCAGAATTTCTTCCCATTTATTTCCCGTTGAAATGAAACGTCTTGCCATTTTTTCTTATCCTTTGATTTTCTTTATCCGATGCCGTCTATTTGAGCGGCGAGAAGGATGTCGGCAGATAAATTGTCGACAACATATCTGTTTTGAGATGTTTGAAACTTTCCGCTGGTGGCCAGATACCGTCCTTGATCGCCTGGGCCCGGCATTCCTGACGTTTCTCTATGCTTGGATAAGGCCAAATGCTTATCATGCGCGGAAGGCCCTCTACAGTACGCATGACAGTTACCAGTGTGGATCGTTTCGCCCGGATCGGCACCGCCCTGGCCCAGGTATCAAGCGTGGGCTCCATTCCGCCCATTTCCATTTCATATGTACGGATCTCGTAATAGGGACCATAAGTTCCGGGACCTATTTCAGGTACATTCGCAAAGGTGGCGCAGCGATCCAGTGCAATACGCGAAAGATGGTCACCACATCCGAAAGGATCTCCGCTATTCAAAAGGGCTTGACGTTCCCGGTCATGGAGTTTGTCATCCTCATAGCGCCGCAGCAGTGCTATGCGGTTCAATGCGCCAATTTCTGATATCCAGCATCCCAGCAGTTGCCCGAGATTTTGCGAGGATTTGAGATAATATTCCAGGGCCTCCGATGCCAATGGTGCGGCGCTTGTTTTCGTTTGCAGAGTAGCAAATTCATAAGTCGGCATGATTGTCTCCGTAAGGGTTAGGGGTTCTGCAATTATACGGGGGCCAAAGCCGCTTCTCGCCCTGCGATATGGCCAAAAACCAATGCAGGTCCCAGTGAAATACCACCCGCAGGATAGTGGCCCGACATAAGGCTGGATGCGTCACTTCCACATGCGAAAAGACCACGAATAGGCTTATCCGATGCATCGAGGACGCAAGCATGGTCGTTCGTCTTCAGTCCAGAGAATGAACCAAGGCAACCGGGCTGTATTTTTACTGCATAATAAGGGCCTCTTCTCAAAGGCCGCAGACTGGGATTTGGTGTGATCGCGGGATCACCTTGAGCCCGGTTAACAGGCTCCTCACCACGTCCGAACGCCGGGTCCTTGCCTCGTACAGCATGGCAATTATAGTGTTTGACGGTTTTTAGGAGATTAGCTGCATCAATCCCGCATTTTATTGCTAACCCCTTTAAAGAAGAGGCTTTCTTCAGGTAACCGGAAGAAACATGTGATCGCAGGGGAAATGGAAATGGCTTTGCGAAACCCAGGCCATAGCGGCGTTGGAAATCATGATCACAGATCAGCCAGGCCTCAGGGCTCTGATGCTCCGGTGTTCCTTCAAAAAGGTCTTTCATAAAATGAAAATAGGGGGATGCTTCATTGGTAAAGCGTTTTCCGTTTGCACAAACTGCAATGAGACCTGGCTTGGAACGGTCAGCAAAATGAGGATAGGGCGATTTGGAACCATCTGGTTGCGGCACCATTGATACAGGCACCCATGCCCCGGCCCCGCTACCCAAATTTAAGAGACCCGCACCGACAGCTTCAGCCAGTCTTATTCCATCGCCCGAGCTTTCAGGGGGAGCAACACTGACATGTTCCTGACCGGTGGGGGAGTGGGCATAGAAATGTTTGCGCATCTCTTTATCCGATGAAAATCCGCCAGATGCCAAGATGACCCCATGTTTGGTTTCAATGATGCTCTTGCCACTATCGGAGGAAACCACTGCACCTGTCACTCTGCCCTGTGTTTGGATCAGTGAGCTGACCGACGTCTTTGTCAAAAGCCTTACACCGTGATCAAGCGCAGATTTCAGAA
>JAKSCD010000005.1 GCA_022360775.1 Sneathiellales bacterium
CGAATGGCGTCTTCATCATGCTCTACAACCAGAACAGTGTTTCCAATGTCACGCAGATTTTGCAGTGTTTCAAGCAAACGGTCATTGTCGCGCTGATGAAGCCCAATGGATGGCTCATCAAGAACATATAGCACCCCGGTAAGGCCTGAACCGATTTGTGAGGCAAGGCGAATGCGCTGACTCTCTCCGCCGGAAAGTGTTCCGGAAGAACGGCTTAAGGATAAATATTCAAGTCCTACGTTCATTAAGAAGTTGAGACGATCCTGAATTTCCTTCAGAACTTTTTCTGCAATGGCTTGTTGTTTCGTATTCAGCTTTTGCGGTAAATCAAGAAACCATTGATGAGCTTCTTTAATAGATAGATCAGTTACTTTACTAACGGGCCAACCATCAATTTTAACTGCAAGAGCTTCCGGTTTTAGTCGTGCGCCGTCGCATGCTGTACATTTTGTTGATGATTGGTATTTGGAAAGTTCTTCACGCATCCAGTTTGAATCGGTTTCTCGCCAGCGGCGTTCGATGTTGTTTAAGACCCCTTCGAACGGCTTGTTCACTTCAAAACGGCGCTTACCGTCAGCATAAACAATAGCAATTGACGTTTTCCCTGTTCCATAAAGGAAAGCGTCCTGCGCTTTTTTGGGCAGGTCTTGCCAAGGAGTGTCAAGGGAAACACTGAAATGATTGGCAACAGCCTCCAGAGCCTGAAAATAAAAAGGCGAAGGGTTGTTTGCTTTGTTAGCCCATGCGGTTAAGGCACCGTCACGAATGGTTTTTGTCGTATCCGGGACAACAAGGTCAGGGTTGAAATATAGTTTTTTACCCAAACCATCGCAGCTGGGGCATGCCCCAAACGGGTTGTTGAAAGAGAATAGGCGTGGTTCAATTTCTTCAATTGTAAAACCGGATACCGGACAAGCAAATTTGGCAGACATCAAGTGGCGAGTTGGTTCTTCAGTATCTGCCTTTTTGTCTGCAATTTCAGCAACCAGAAGACCTTCAGCTAAGTCTAAGGCTGTTTCCACACTGTCAGCCAGGCGCTGCTCAATACCGCTTTTTAAAACCAGCCGGTCAACAACTACATCGACGAACACATCGACG
>JAKSCD010000004.1 GCA_022360775.1 Sneathiellales bacterium
CAGGAAGTTCTCTGCATAGGACAGTTCATTATTTGGATAAATGAAAGGCTGACCCACAGAATATTTATAGGCCATTGCAGCAATCGTCGGCATTTTTGCGATGAGGCGGTAGCTGGCGATCATCCGCTGCTTAGGATCATTAATATCCGTGCTGTCATGATAGAAAGCTGAGAGGGCACCTACAACACCAACCATAATTGCCATTGGATGGGCATCACGGCGGAAGCCTTTAAAGAACTGGATCAACTGCTCATGCAGCATGGTGTGGTAAGTAATGTCGTGAGAGAATTTTGCTTTTTGCTCTGCATTCGGCAACTCGCCTTTTAGCAGCAGGTAGCAAACTTCCATAAAGTCGCTTTGCGATGCAAGATCTTCAATCTTGTACCCGCGATGCATCAGAATACCCTGATCACCGTCGATATAGGTGATTGAGGAATCACAGGAGGCTGTTGATGTAAAACCAGGATCGTAAGTGAAATGACCTGTTTGCGCATAAAGTTTGCGAACATCGATAACATCAGGTCCAACGGAACCACTTACCAAAGGAAGGCTTAAGGGTTCACCGTCTTTTTCAGTAATATTTACGGTACCGGTAACTTTTGAGCCACTCATATATCTTTCCCTTTATTTGCAGCTGGCGGATGCCAGCTTAAGGTTGTCTTGTTCCGCGAGGGAACGAAGTTCACATTTCTGTTTTTCTTGGGATACTAAACCTGATCCGATTTAATCAGTTTCCCGTTGCATCCCGAATTCGGCCAAGAGATTCTTCTTTTCCGAGAACCTCCAAGACATCAAAAATACCGGGGGATACAGTCGTACCCGTTAGCGCAGCACGAAGCGGCTGTGCGATTTTACCCAGTTTCAACTCTTCGGCTTCTGCGCTCTCTCGAACGACAGTTTCAATAGCTTCTTTGTCCCATTGAGAAAGGGCTTCAAGTTTGTCAGCCAAACGCATCAGAACGCCACACGCATCTGGAGTAAGCAGTTTTGATGCTTTTTCATCCATGGACAATGGACGCTTTGCAATCAAGAAATGCGAACTGTCTGCGAGGGATATTACTGATTTTGCTCTCTCTTTCAAGCCGTTCATGGCTTTTTCTATTAGACCAGCCTGTTCAGAAGTCACAGAAGTGCCTGTTTTTTCTTCTAAAAAAGGAATAATCAAGGAGGTGAGATAATCATCATTTGCCCCTCGAATGTAGGTACCATTAAGATTTTCAAGCTTGTCAAAATCGAAACGAGAGGCGGATTTTCCGATATTCTCCAGGTTAAACCAGTCAATAGCCTCCTCGGTTGAAATGATTTCGTCATCGCCGTGAGACCACCCCAAGCGCAAGAGATAGTTTCTCATGGCTTCCGGCAGATATCCCATATCCCGATAGGCTTCCACACCAAGGGCACCGTGACGCTTGGACAATTTTGCCCCGTCCGGACCGTGAATTAGGGGAATATGTGCCATTTTCGGCGCGTCCCATCCAAGAGCTGCATAAAGCTGAAGTTGCCTTGCCGCATTGGTAAGATGATCATCGCCTCTAATAATCTGTGTCACGCCCATATCATAATCATCCACAACGACGGAGAGCATGTAAGTTGGTGTTCCATCAGCCCGAAGAAGGATCAGGTCATCCAGCTGGGAATTGGAGATCTTGACTTCACCCTGCACGGCATCATCAATAACAGTTTCCCCTTCATTGGGTGACCTGAAACGGATAACCGGAGCAACACCTTCCGGGGCTACAGACGGATCCCGGTCACGCCAGCGACCATCATAACCAGGGGCGCGGCCCTCAGCCTTTGCCGTGTCCCGCATTTCTGCAAGCTCTTCTTTCGAAGCATAACAATAATAGGCATTCCCGCTTGCCAAAAGTTGCTGAGCTATTTCAGCATGGCGTTCGCGCCGGGAAAACTGAAATACCGGTTCGTCATCCCAGTCAAGACCCATCCATTTCATGCCTTCCAGAATGGCGTCAATGGCCTGCTGAGTGGATCTTTCGCGATCCGTATCCTCAATACGCAGAACGAACTTGCCGTCATGATGCCTGGCATAGAGCCAGTTAAACAGAGCCGTGCGCGCTCCACCGATATGCAAAAAGCCCGTAGGCGAGGGGGCAAATCTTGTTACAACAGTCATGGCAATTTACTTTGCGTTCTATTCAATTACAGGTTTAATATCTAAACCATCCCAATTTCTGGGGCTTTTTTACTCTTTGTATGGCTGAAGAGCAAGTCCGTGAATAAAGCTGAAACCTGGCCCATCTGGTTCAGCGGCGTATATCACAAGGGAATAAATGAAATTCTCTTAAATAGAAGCCGCTGGTTTCTCTGGCTTCCGGTTCTTTTTGCAATCGGAACCGGAAGTTATTTTGCTCTTCGCTGACAACCGGATTTTTACTGGGTATATAATCCTTTTCTTTTTGCACTGGCCGCTTTTGTTGCTTTCATAAGGCATAGACAAGTCACATTTGTGACAATGGCTATTCTCCTCACGTTAAGTGCCGGTTTCAGCGCAGCGTTATTCAGAACCAATATGGTTGCGGCCCCGGTCCTGGCGGAAAAGGTTTTTGGCGTTCTATCGGGGCGCGTTATCTCAATTTCTGCTTCGGAAAAAAAATCAAGACTTTTGCTGGATAAACTTGATCTTAACTCCGGGGATACAGTGCCGGATCTTCGGCAAACCCGTATCACTGTCAGGAAATCCACTGATCATATCAAGCCGGGCATGCGTGTTCGCATGAAGGTATTTTTACTCCCACCATCAGCTCCGGCATATCCTGGGGCTTTTGACTTTCAGCGGGACGCCTTTTTTAAAAGGATCGGGGCCGTTGGATACGCGGTGAGTGAGGTTGAAATTCTGCAAGAAACAAATGATCAGCCCACCTTTACTGTATTTTCATCCGCCCTTCGGGATTTCATCAATGACTATGTTTACGCGCATGCCCCGTCAAGGACAGCAGGATTTTCAGTTGCAATAATGACCGGGGACAGGGCTGGATTGCTGCAGGATGATGTGGAGGCCATGCGCCAGTCAGGGCTCGCGCATCTTCTGGCGATATCCGGTCTGCATATGGGTATGGTTGGCGGGCTTATATTCTTTTTAACTCGTTTAATCTTGAGTTTTTTTCCGGCTCTGGCCCTTAACTACCCCATCAAGAAATGGGCTGCCCTTATCGCAATCCTTGGCCTTGGCGGGTATTTGATGGTGAGCGGAGGCAGTGTTTCCGCCCTTCGCGCCTTTATCATGATAACGATGGTGTTTCTGGCCATGTGCTTTGATCGGACAGCCATCAGTATGCGAAACCTCGCAATGGCAGCATTTTTTATTTTGATCTTTTATCCTGAAAGCCTTCTCAGTGCAGGATTTCAAATGTCCTTTGCAGCCGTCTTCTGCCTGATCGCTTTTTATGAGCGGTTTGGCCAGATTATACTGGTCAGGGCTCGCCAGGGTGGATTGATACAAAGGATAGTTTTTTACTTTGCTGGCATTTTGCTCACATCGCTGATTGCCTCTTTTGCTACAGCACCGTTTGCCGTTTACCATTTCGGACAGTTTTCCAGTCTGGGGATCCTTGCTAATCTGGTCGCAGTCCCGATCATGGGGCTTTGGGTTATGCCCTGGACAGTATTCAGCTTCATTCTGCTGCCATTTTTTGATGTTGCTTTTCCGCTGGAACTCGCAGCATACGGGATTGAAGCCATTCTGATGATCGCGCATTGGACGAGGGAATTTCCAGGAGCGTATCTTGAAATCGGAACAGTACCAGATGAATTCCTCTATCTCTCAACTATTGCTGTCCTTTGGTCACTGATATGGCGCGGAAAAATCCGCTTTCTGGCACTGTTTTTTTTCCTGATTGCATGTTTCAGTCTGTTCAGTTTCAAGGCTCCGGATTTATTGATCGCACAATCAGGAAAACTCATTCTTGTAAGGGCTGCCGATCAGAAGATTTATGTATCAACATATCGTTCTGAACGATTTGAACGGGAACGTTGGCGTCTTTTATATCAGATGCAGGAGCCCGCAAGATTTAGTGATAGGAATTCCGCTGTAAAATGTGACGAGGCAGGATGCATTTTTAAAAAGGAAGGCTTGACCGCCGCCTTTTCCCGTAACCTTTATTCATTAAAGGAAGACTGCATGCGCGCCGATATCGTGATTAGCGATATCCCGGTTTCTGCAAATTGTATTGAGCCAGAATTGATAATCGATTACTGGGATCTGGAAAAAGAGGGAACCCATGCTCTCTATCTGGCAGATAGAGCAATAGAACGGATTGAAACCGTCAATGGCATCAGGGGGAGACGCCCCTGGGTTCCCTGAAAATTCAGTATTTTCGAAAAAGACCCACCAGCTGGCCCTGAACCTTGACCCGATCAGCCCCAAAAATACGGGTTTCATAGGAAGGATTGGCAGGTTCCAGTGCAACCGTATCGCCTTTACGGCGGAGACGTTTTAATGTGGCTTCCTCATCATCAATAAGCGCAACGACGATGGCCCCATTTTCTGCCGATTTGGATTCCCGGATAATCACAGTATCACCATCATTGATCCCCGCCTCAATCATTGAATCGCCTGCGATTTCAAGACAATAGTGATTACCGGTGGCCAGCATACCATTAGGTATATCAATGAAACTGGACGGATCTGCCAGAGCCTCAATGGCCGTGCCCGCTGCAATGCGACCATATAACGGAAGGTTTGAAACACCACTGCCGGACCCTTCTGAAGGCGGTGCAGGGGTATCGGGATGACCACCAATCTGCGGCTTGCTGAAATCAGCCTGAACCACATTGAATTCTGAACTGGGAGCTTTTGCATTTCTTTTTGTAATGCCTTCCGGCAGGACGGCGTCAGGAAGCTTCAGGATTTCCAAAGCCCGTGCCCGATGAGGCAAACGCCGGATAAATCCTCTCTCCGTCAAACCGGTGATCAGACGATGAATTCCGGATTTGGATTTCAGATCGAGCGCATCCTTCATCTCGTCAAATGATGGACAAACACCTTTGTCTTCGAGATAGTGATGAATATACATCAACAGATCATGTTGTTTCTTTGTCAGCATAATGCCCTACCATCAAGAACAAAACAAAAACATCTGCCTATGTTCTACAAAAGTTCTTCTTAACCGTCAAGGGCAGAAAATGGCATGGGTACTAGCAAAGAGGATAGGCCTCATCGAGCAGGATCGCCTCGACCTTGCTTCCTTTAGGCAATGCCTCGGCAAAGGGCTCTCTCCGGACAAAGCAGTTGGCGGAGGAAAGTCGGGTAAGGAGAGAGCTGTCCTGATTACTGAAAAGCTCAACAACAGGGCGCCCCTGATCTTCGCCAATGATGCGTGCGCGCATATAATCTTCCCGCCGGTCATTTTGCTTAAGATCATGCCCCAGAACCGCTTCAACTGTTGCAGGTCGTCTTTTTTCGCGGCCGCAAAGCGCATCGATCGCGGGATAAAGGAAGATATAGCTGCAGACCATACTTGAAACAGGATTACCAGGCATGCCCAGCATGGGAGTACCAGCAAGATCACCAAACATCAGTGGTTTACCCGGGCGCATGGCGATCCGCCAGAAATCTATTTTCAAGCCTTCCTTGCCAAGAACAGCCTGTACTAGATCATGATCTCCGACAGATGCGCCCCCCAAGGTTACCAGCATGTCAGCCGATTTTGCGCCTTCGGCCATTTGCCGGAGGGACGCTTCATTATCAAGTGCGATGCCAAGATCCAGCGGAACAGCACCTGCCTTCTCGATCATTGCGCCTACCAGCAAGGCATTGGAGGAAATAATCTGGTTGGGGCCAACAGGCTCCCCCGGTCTGACCAGCTCATCTCCGGTGGAAAGGAGCGCAATGACAGGTTTGCGGC
>JAKSCD010000003.1 GCA_022360775.1 Sneathiellales bacterium
AACCCAAAGGACATAAAAGTTACTATCAAACGAGGTTTTACCTGCCCGGCAAACCGTCGGCGAATAATCCTGCGTGTCTCAGAAGCACTACGACTTGTTGTGTCAATAATGCCATCGATGTATGGCCGAACACCTGCCATCATATCCCGCTCCTGCAGGATTGCCCCCCTCAAAAGCTTGGCGCTGCCCAAAGGGTGTGGACGGCGTGTTTCAGAAAAGCGTTTCATCAACACATCACTGGAAGCATCCATGAAAAGTACATGCAAGGATATATTTTGCCGTTTTTTCACTGCTTTGATAATGTCACCCAGCTGCTCTGGAGAAAAATGCAGCGTGCGCGAATCAACACCGATAGCAACCGGACCTGTATCTCCAGTTGTCATACTATCATCCAATAATGTCTCAATCATACTGAGAGGCAAGTTATCAATTGCCTGAAATCCAATATCCTCAAAAGCATGAAGAACAGAAGACTTCCCTGCACCGGATAGTCCGGTCACAATGACCAGCTGCCGCTGGTTTTTCGCTTTACTCTTCGTTGCTTTCGTCATCTGGACCTAGTCCCCCGATCCGATTTGTGTCGCCCACAGCCAACTCTATTTTAAGTGGGGCGCTAACTTCAAATGCATTTATCCTCAGAACAGGAATTTTTTCATCGAACAGCTCCGTAAACTCTTTTTCAGGTAACCGCGGAACATCTTCTTCCGACACCAATTTTACAACCAGATGAATATAAGCCCCCCCAGCCACTGGCATGGACACAATGCCCACTCCACGCACTTCAAGATACCCCCTGATAGAATCTGGAGCCGTCGCCAAAATACCCCGACGACGTTTTTCCAACAGCACCTGGTCATCTGTTATGAAAGACGCACCTCTGTCAATAAGACGAAATGCAAGGTCTGATTTGCCGCTACCCGATGGGCCCTCAATAAGAACACCCTTACCTGCAATATCCACCACTGTCCCATGTCGCGGTTGCATTTTTATGCTCCGAATATTACTACCCTGACGAGGTGGATTTTTAAGATCGTAAAAAAGCCTACCCCAATAACCCAACGAATTTCAAATTCACGATACTAGCGGCAGTCTTACAGTAAAAATAGCGCCCTCGATATCACCTTCTTCATTTATTCTGTTTTCTGCTGAAATACGCCCACCGTGGGCCTCAATAACCTGCCGGCATATGGCCAACCCAAGGCCCGAATGACTCCCAAATTCCTCGCTGTCGGGCCTCTCTGAATAGAAGCGCTTAAACACCTTATCCTCCGCTCCTTCCGGCAAACCAGGGCCTTCATCTTCCA
>JAKSCD010000002.1 GCA_022360775.1 Sneathiellales bacterium
CCCCAGAACACCGGGAGACAGGCTATAGCCGATGCCATTGGTGCCTTCATCCCCGGTACGGCCATAATAGGCGAATGAGAATTCGTAAGTGCCTGCACCCAGAAGTACGGATTGAGCCATGGCAGAGTTGGTATTCTGCCCATGGTGGCTATCCAGCTCAATTTTCTGAGCCCCAGCATAAGCGGTTGTGCCGCCAACATTACCATTTTGAACTTCAATTCCAGGACCACCTGTTACAAGCCATCCGTCAAAGAACGGGCTGACAACAGTCCATTGACCGTTTGAAAGGCCTGCATCGGCCTCGAAACCACTATAGAAGGCTGCAGAAGCAGGTGTTGCGGCCAGTGCGCAAACAGAAACGCCCATTGCGGCCAGAAGCATTTTAGCTTTTTTGATCATCTCTTAAACCCCGATCTAATCTAATCGTTAAACCACTTGGTAACCGTGTCCCGCCTTTGAAAGCCTTAAGTAAAACTGAAGTCTAACAGGCGGTCAGCATTTCGTTTGTCACAACGATGTCGCTAAGGGTTGAGTAGAGATTAATAAAATTTTTGTCAATTCTTGTTCAAACAATTCTAAATAATAATTTATTAACCATAAATACTGGCAGAAAACTGCGATTCTTAGGGTTAATACTGTTAACCATAGGCGAAACCTTATGGTTAATTCGATTTTGGTAATGGTTAATGGAAATCTGATGATTTTTCAAAAATGCCGAATCAAAGGAAAAATGATTCATAGAAAATAGAATTTATCGTTTAATTATAAATAATTAGCGTAAAAGTTTAAACGTTTTTTCTTTCTCATTTCCTGCACAGCTTCGGAATAACAATAAGGATTAAAGCGCAGGAGTTTGCTTCAAGAAAACAAGATCGTATGGAGTAGAAGATGAGATACCTTTATCTATGCTATCTTGTGATCAGAATGAGAAAAAAATGATCCCCTTTGAAGAATTACCGGAATTCACTTCCTTGCTGTCCAGCGCATAATACGGCGGAAAGTCGGGCAATCGAGATGATTTTCAGCCGGGCATTTTGCCATATGTTCAAGGCCGCGCTGCATGACAGTTAGCTCAATAATGGTGCGCTGTATCTCCTCCGCCTTTTCAAGAA
>JAKSCD010000001.1 GCA_022360775.1 Sneathiellales bacterium
ATGGCCAATGGTAACCCATTTGTCCCGCCGCCAGTTGAAAAAATCTTCGTCATCCTCGCCCATGCCATACATCTCACTGCGATACTGGAAATGATGCATGGAGGCCCGATCCATGGGATGCTGACCCGGATTGATCCGGACATGAGCCGCGATATTGGCAAACCTTCCAATGGTCGCGAAAATCACTTCCCCGTCATTGACGATATAGGAATAGTCGCCCATCTCTGTTTCCGTGATTTTGGTGCGAGGCCCAACCTCGGTCCAGCGGCCCAAAGTGGAACTGGAAACCAGGGCCGTTGGATCAATGGTCGGACGCTCACTCAAACGTTTGGGAACAGGTTTTGTGACTTCCTCAATCATCAGGTGACCATTTTACGAAGACGTTGGGAGAGGATGTCGAGAAGACTGACGCTGACAATGACGATGATCATCACAGCCGCTGTTTCAGCGTAGTAAAACCCGCGAATATATTCCCACAAAACCATACCGATACCACCGGCACCAACAATGCCAAGAACAGTCGCGGAACGGACATTGGATTCAAAGCGATAAAGCGAATAGGAAATCCAGAGCGGCAGAACCTGAGGGATGACACCAAAAATCACTTCCTGCAAACCATTGGCACCGGTTGCGCGAATGCCTTCAACCGGTTGTGGATCAATGGCTTCAACAGCTTCCGAATAGAGTTTGGCGAGGATACCTGTTGTATGGATCCAGAGCGCCAGAACACCGGCAAAAGGACCAAGACCAACGGCGACAACAAAAAGCATGGCAAAGACCATTTCATTGATTGCGCGAAAGCTGTCCATAACGCGGCGAACGGGCTGATAGACCCATGGCGGCACAATATTTTCAGAACAGAGAATACCAAGGGGAATGGAACAGAGAATGGAAAGCGCTGTGCCCCAGATGGCGATCTGGATGGTCACCCACATTTCCGATACATAAAGTTTCCATTCGAGAAAGTCAGGCGGGAAAAAACCGGAGGCGAACTGAACCATATTTTCCGAGTTTTCGATCAGTTCCATCGGGCGCATATCCGCCCCTTCCCAGGACATCACGAGAAGTCCCATTATCACAGCCCAGATCAAAATATTAAGGCCGGATCGTTTTATGTCTTTTGGCGGAATATGAGGGATTGCCTGTCCGGTATTGCCAGCGGTCATGGTCATTTTCTTCACCTGATCAAAGTCTTAAAAAAAGGCGCCCACTTTCGTGGACGCCAGTGTTACTTCCATACTGCTTTTATTTATTCGCAACCAGGATATCGAGCTCAGCAAGCTTGTTGTCGATGGCCTTGATCTTGTCTGCCTTGTCAGCAGCCTTGATGGCACCATTTTTCTCAAGCTTGATTTTGTCTTTAAACAGAGCCAGCTGACGGATCGGGTAAAGCTGTGTGTTGTTGCTTTCCATGAACAGGCCCTGTCCGTCGGAGATGCCTGCGAGAACCTTGCGGGCGCCTTCAACATCGCCGATACGACCATAGCCGAGGAAAAACGCCTTGATCTGGGATTTCAGTTCCTTGGACATGTCTTTGCGGTAAACCATTGGATCAGACGGGATCAGTGGGGATGTCCAGATGACTTTCACCTTGGCGGCCGCTTTTGGTGCTTTCAGCTTGGAACGACCGATCTGCTCTGAATTGTTGGCAGCAACATCCACCTGGTCATTGGCTGTCGCCATCAGGTTTGTTTCGTGGTTGGCGTTGCGAACAGTTTTGAAGCATTTCTTCGGATCAACATTGTTCTGCGCAAATACATAGTAGCTTGGCACCAGGAAGCCGGAGGTGGAGTTTGGATCACCGATACCGAAGTTCAGGCTTTTATCGCATTTGAAGATATCTTCGAGCTTGTTGATATGGGTGTTTTTCACGTTGGTGATGATATGGGAGTAATATCCCTGGCTTCCGTCTGCTTTTGACGTCTGAACGAAAACTTCACCGCCGGAACGATCAACTGCTTCCATACCGGATTTGTTACCAAACCAGGCAACATGAACCTTACCAAAACGCATACCTTCAATTACACCGGCATAGTCAGGAGCGAAAAACGCTTTTACTTTTTTGCCAAGCGCTTTTTCCATATCCGCCATCAGTGGCAGCCACTGAACTTTCAGGTTGGATGTGGATTCTGTTGAAATGATACCGAAGACGATTTCTTCAGGATCTTTCTCAAGAGGCTTATAGGAAGTTTCAGCTTTTGCAACGCCGCCCATGACCAGGCCAGTTGCAAGTACGGCTGATGCCAGCATATTACGAACCATTGTGTGTCTCCATGTTGATTGGTTAGTTTTTGGCAATTCAATCTGATTGTTATCCAGCGGCGAGCGCCAGTTCCTCTTCCCGAACGGGCGCTGAAACAGGGGCTTTGCTTTCCACTGGATCGGCGAAAAGTTCAACACTTTCATCGCCATATAATTCGCGCAGAAAGTCAGGTGTAAGCTCAGCGGAAGGCCCGTCAAAAATAACGACCCCTTCGCGCATGGCGATTGTTCTTGGGCAGTATTTCAGGGCGTAATCAACCTGATGCAGGGAAACGACAACGGTGATGTCATCTTCCTTGTTGATCCTCTCCAGGGTGTTCATCACTTTTTTTGAAGACGCCGGATCGAGGGAGGCAATCGGCTCATCCGCCAGGATAAGCCGGGCCCCTTGAGTAAGCGCCCGGGCAATCGCAGCACGCTGCTGCTGACCACCGGAAAGGTTTGAGGCGCGCTTGCCCGCATGATCAGCAATTCCAACCCGGTCAAGGGCCGCCATGGCCCGCGTTTTCTCATCCTGTGTGAAAAGACCGAATGTGCCCCGCCAGCGCGGCACAGAACCAAGCAGGCCTATCAGGACATTGGTCAATACCGTAAGACGGGTGACCAGGTTAAACTGCTGGAAAACAACGCCGATCTGGGATCGGGTTTTGCGGGCATTTTTGGCTATCCGGCCATTGACCTGCATGCTGTCCCCAAGAATGTCAACCTTGCCGCCGTCGCTGTCGCCTTTAATAAGGCCTGCGATATGACGCAGAAGTGTTGATTTACCGGATCCGGACGCCCCGATAAGAGCAACCATTTCCCCTTCCTGAATAGAAAGGCTTACGCCATTGAGGGCTTTTTTATCGCCCAGAAAAGTTTTGCTTAAGCCTTTTACGTCGACAGCCAGCATAGATCCCGCCCTTTATTGTCTCGATTGAGGTCATGCTAGGAAGGCTGTCGGACTCTGTTGTGAAGAAAACATGACAGAACCGTTAAGTTTCCCTCACCCTGTTACACAAGGCGAATAGTTGTCTAGACATCTAGGCATAAATGCCGACAGGATTTTAAGTATACTATCCAGTGAGTTTATAAATAAGCACTCAGCGCCTAGGATCCAGGAACCCTGCATTATTTCACGGACACGAAAATGACTGAATTGATTACCTATGACCGCACCGATAAAACCGCCATTCTGACCTTTAACAGGCCTGAAAAGCTTAACGCCCTGAATTACGCAACGAATGATTGCCTGCTGGCCTTGCTGGATGACATTGAAGCCGATGACAATGTGAGGGCGATTATCCTCACAGGTGCCGGAGAGAAAGCCTTTTCGGCGGGAGCCGACATCCATGAATTTTCCCATACGATTGACAAGAGTGCAGAGACCGCGGTTCGTGAATTTGTCCAGCGGGGCCAGCGTATGACCGCAAGACTGGAAGCTTTTCCAAAACCGGTCATCGCGGCGGTTAATGGGCTCGCCTATGGAGGCGGCTGCGAGATTACAGAAGCTGTCCCCCTCGCCCTTGCCAGTGAAAAAGCTGTCTTCGCCAAGCCGGAAATCAATATCGGCATTCCTCCCACATTTGGCGGAACCCAGCGCCTGCCCCGCCTGGCCGGACGGAAACGCGCGCTTGAATTTCTCCTGACAGGAGATCCCTTCACAGCGGAGCAAGCCCTCATGATGGGCCTTGTTAACAGGATCGTGCCCCATGAAAAACTGATCGAGGAAGCGCTCGCGCTTGCCGGACGCATTACCCGGCATTCACCGCTCGCAGCCGCGCGGATCCTTTCGGCAGTAACAAGGGGGCTCAATTGCTCGATCGCTGACGGTCTTCTGATCGAGCAGGAACAATTTGCCCGGATGGCTGTGACAGAAGATACAGGCGAGGCACTTAAAGCATGGAAAGAACGGCGTTTACCAACCTATACTGGTCGCTAACCGATAATAAAGGACCGCAGAATGACTGAGAAAACAACACGTCAAAAACAGGAAGATTTTCACGCCCTTCATAAGGAAGGCTGTTTTATCATGGCCAATTCCTGGGATGCAGGCTCTGCTGTCATTCTCGAAAAATCAGGATTTAAGGCCACCGCATCCACCAGCTCCGGTTTCGCCTGGTCGCTGGCTCTTCCTGATCATAAAGTCAGTCTGGAGCTGGTCCTGAATCATCTCAAGGACCTTTGTTCCGTGACCTCCATTCCGGTGAGTGCGGATTTCGAAAATGCCTATGCTGCCTCGGCGGCAGAAGTTGAAGAAAATATCTCAAGGGCGGTTGAAACCGGAATTGCCGGCGTTTCTATTGAAGATTCAACCAGTATTCCTGGCGATGGCCTTTATGATTTCGAAGAAGCCCTGGCGCGAGTGAAGGCTGCCCGAAAGGCGATTGATGCAAGCGGTAGCAAATGCCTGCTGACAGCCCGCACTGAAGAATTCCTTGTTGGAGGATGTGATCTGGATGAAACGGTGAAGCGGCTTAAAGCCTTTGCCGATGCGGGGGCTGACTGCCTGTTTTCCCCGGGGATCAAGGACGAAGCCCATATTGCCCATATTGTCGAGGCTGTCGCCCCTCTTCCGGTCAATATTCTTACATTCGGTCTTTCCTTTGAGACGCTTAAAAATCTTGGTGTCCGGCGGATCAGTGTGGGCGGTGCCCTTACCCATCACGCCTATCGCGCCTTAAAAGAAGCCGGTGATCATATTCTGGAGACAGGAGAATTTGAAAGTTCCAAACCGAACAAGCGCACAGGAATTGCCTTTAACAAGATGTTTTCAGAATAACGAGCCCGCGCTGCTGCCCAGGGTTTTCACGGATTTTTACTGTGTCGCACCAGGTTGGCAGCAGCGGCCCCCGCAGCTTCGATATAATGGACATCCCTGTGAACCATCATAGCGGTAAAGGCCCCGTCCATGAGCAGGGCAATTTGCCGGGCTGTATTTTCAGCATCGCGGATCCCCTCCGCCAGTAGTCTGGAAACCAGCCATTTTTCGATATTTTTTTTATGTTGTGCCCCGACTTCAAGAGCGGGATGGTTTGGTTCATTGACCAACTCGCCAATGGTTCTGACGAAACCGCACCCGTACCATTTTGGATGATCAGAAGATTTTGCCATCCCTCGAAACAGGCTTTCAACCCGATCGGCGATATCCCCCTTGCCTTCAACAAACCATCGCTGAAATGCCAGAAGATGAGGCTGGTCCTGCGCGACAAGCCATTCCGCCACCAGGTCATCCTTGCTGTCAAAATGATAATAGATGGTCTTTTTGGTGACGCCGGAGCGTTCCGCAATCAGGTCAACACTCACCGCACGGATACCCTCTGCATAGAACAGGCTATTTGCTGCTTCCAGAATTCGCTTTCGTGTCAGAACCGGATCACGCGCCATCAAAGTATCCCGACTGGTAGGTTTACACGTACTCGGCTTCAAATCATTATGTTAAACAATAATTTGCCCTATTTCGTCTATTTGGTCAAGAACCCGTGACATTGGAACAGAGCTTCCCCTGAACGCCTCTGGCGATTTTTCAGGCGAGCCCGGTTTCAAGAACGCATATAAGAAAAAAGAGGTATTTTAAGCCATTGTGGGATGCTTTTCCGCTTCGCCGCTTTTATAGGAAAGATGGATCAGGCAATCCTGTCCGGTCGGATAAGAACAGGCTTTTGCGGTTTCTATTGCCAGTAGGCAGGACAGACGCTCGTCAACCGGAATGAAGCCCGAGAGCATGTCCGTCTCATTGCCAAAATATAGGCCAATGGTTTCAACAGAGGATTGCTGCGCAGCCCATTGATCGAGAAATGCATCCTCCGCATTATAAAAAATCGCTTTTTTGACCTGGTTCTTTAAAAGATCCAGAACCTTCCCAGCCTGTTCGTCTTCGGTATCCGGGCGTTCCTCGATGATCAGATAATCAATCTGCGAATAGGCAAGACCGAATTTTTCAATTTCCGCCAGGCTGCTTTGAACAATGGCTGCATCACAAGCCGGGTTCCATAAAACCGCTTCCGCCGCCTGGATTGACGTTCCAAGGGAGGGACAGGGGTCGTCCCCTATCTGTACGGTCCTGTCGATTTGTAAACCAACAGTCAGGTTATGAAACTCAAAAATGGATTTAAGCCATGTAGCGGAGGTGGATTTCCGGTTAGCATATATGGCGGTTGTCGGGATTTGGGTCTCCTCCCCCTGCGGGAACATCAGATCAAAGACACATTCGATCTGGTATCTTGGATTTTCCGGATAGGGCTCGAGCCCCCGCAAGGCGGGCATCACATTCACTTCACAGATACACCCACCGCTCACCCAATAGGGCTTCGATATGTCTGTTGTCAGAAAGTCCACCCCGGCAACTTTAATCCCAAGGGTTTGCGCTGCGCGCTCTGCCAGTCTTACATTAGCTGGATGGATACGGTCCGAAAGATCCTCATAGCGCCCTCCCTGACTGACATTGGCGACATCCTGCAGACGAACCTTTTCCCCTTCTGCAGGGATATCAGACCAGTCCCGCCCGTTTTTCCGAAGGTACAGAGCCATCTCTTCATCAAGGGGAATTCCATAGACGAGATGTCCGCCCGTATCTTTTCGCCAGGGTTCCTTATTGGTCTCCTCAACCAG
>JAKSCD010000481.1 GCA_022360775.1 Sneathiellales bacterium
GCTAACATCCGGATACACATCTCTTAATAAAAAAACATAATCAAAATCAAAATTTTCATTTTGAGAAATTTCAAGATAATATGACATCACTTGAGTATCGCTACCGCAATTAACTATCTGAAACAAAAAATCAAATTCTTTTGAAGTTGCATCACGTGTAAAGGCTTCATGCCTATCCATTGCATATCTTGGGATCCTTCCCCCGCCACCATTCGTGAAAGTCACTATCTTAGCATTAACATTACTAAAAGCATGTCGCACAATATTGACAACAAACAGTGCTTCACCTAGACCTTCCACACAAGCAATATACTTTTTCATTATTGTTCTTTATAATTAAGAGAAAAG
This sequence comes from Sneathiellales bacterium, assembly GCA_022360775.1. Taxonomy (GTDB): domain Bacteria; phylum Pseudomonadota; class Alphaproteobacteria; order Sneathiellales; family Sneathiellaceae; genus Sneathiella. The sequence continues at coordinate 349 of JAKSCD010000481.1, forward strand.
AAATCAAAATTACTAAGCCCCGTATACTTAAACTCTTCAAACTCTTCTTGGTGAGTTTTAAAAGTTTTTCCAGATACATTTGCTCCTTTACGATTTAAAACTACCCAATATTCTAGCGGCACCTTATTCATCACAAATCTATCATTTGTAGCCATTATCAGTTGAATTTTACTATTTTTTTCTCTTTCAATTAGTATCTCAATCAATGCTATGCTGCGTTCAAAATCCAAACCTTCACCTACATCATCAATGATAAAGCAAGCAGGATCAGAAACTCTAATGCTGAAATTTATCTCAATCAGTAGCGACAAAACACGCGCCATCCCTGAAGATAACTGATGATTGCCAACACTAATTTGTAAATCTTTTTCTTTGACAGATAATGCCGCATATACTCCATCAGGTCTTGGAGCTAAGTTTAAGTCCTTCGGTTCACTTAAAAATATTTTCTCGACATCATAACCAACTGCTTCCATATCTCGAATAACAGCTTCAACATATTCATCACCAAATTGCTTTCTGCCCATTTCAAAAATCTGATGATAAGAAGGCTGAGCCCGAGGGCTATATACCAAGTTCTCAAACCCTCCTTTTTGAAATAATATGTCTTTTTTAGGGACTTCGCTAAATTGATAAAGAAAAGTATTTGTTCCCCAATCGACTAAATCTGAAAAATATGGATAATTAAACTTATCCTGCCTGCTATAAACTACTATTTGCTCAACAGGTGCTTGAAAATCTTCCAGCACAGACTCGTTATCATGAATCTTCATTATAGAACCAGATCCATCACTTCCTCTGTCAAGATAAAGCTGAAAAAGTTTCTTTGCACTTGGCTTATACTCTAATCTCTCCCTTTGAACCTTAAAGTCTCGAGTATCAATTTCATACTTATATTCTCCATCCGGCTTTGAGAAAGAGGCACTTATTTGGCCAGTTAGCGCAGGCTTACCCATACCATTCAAATAATTTGCTAAAGCAGAAATGACATTTAAAAATCGGCTTTTACCAACAGCGTTTTTACCAACGATTAGGTTTATGTTAGCCAACTCAATTTCGTTAAGCCTCCAACATCTGGGGCTTCCATCAAATTCTATATATTCTAGCGACTTAAGGTTCATAACCTACACTTCTCAATAGCTTTAGAGCTCAAAAAATAATCAATAGAATTCTATATAGCACCATTTATATAAAACATTAATTTTTGTCTGATGCCTTTCAAGCCTATATTCGACTAATTCATCCATTGTAAAACCCCAACTCTCTACCATCTCATGGACGTCTTTCTCGTCTCCCGCTTCCCAAACAGCATCAATGATCCGCTGACGATCGCCATATTTCAGGTTGTTGAAAATCCGGAATTCGATAAAGGCTCTTAGGTTGGCTTTCTCAAACTTACCCAGTTCATAATCGTCTTCGCCATAACAGCCAAACTTCATTTGAAAGCCTCCTTACCTATCGTTGATGCTGAAGATAGTCGCCGGTTATTCTACCCTCCCTACTCTGATACTCAATACAGTTTTTCAGCAATATGGTGTTGAATTATTCGATGCAATCCCCTCCCTATACAAGGCGAATTGAATGCCCTATTCTTCTCTTTTGAAAAGGCTGCCGTTTTAAAATCCTCTTTTTTTGAACGGCCCGGCGTCTGTCTACGACAGATATCTATAAGTGAGTACAGGGTTTTCAAAAGAGAGGGATTTTTGTTATGGGGTCAGTGACTATTTTTAAACCGGTTCTTGGGGCCGCGCTCCTCTGCGGGCTGCTGTCCGGGACTGCTCAGGCTGCCAACCAGATTTATTTTCAGTCCGTTCAGGGGACCATCAAGGTCAGCAGTTTGAACTGGAACTATAATTATCTGGTGAATTCGACGGACCTGAAGCTCCAGCCCCATGTTAAATATAGTGTCAGATCCAATTACGGCATTTCCGCCATTCACTATAAAATCGGCATGGCGATGGATAGTGACCTGAGACGCCCTGTTCCAATTCAGCCAACGGGGGAAACCCAACATGTTTTCAAAACCAGGCCTTCCAGCGCGCAAGTGACCGGCCGCAATATTATTCCAAAGCGCAGTTTTTCACTGGCGGCAATTAATAGATGTCAGGAGCTTGCCGCAGATTTACGGCGGAATGGCAGATCGGATGCCTGGATTTTTTCCAGAGACCATCAGACCGACCTGTATCTATCCCTGGAGGCAACGGTCTTCAATGACAATCCGCATCAGCGCCAGATCAAAATAAAACTACTGGGCGCCTATGGTGTCAGGGTGACCTGCCTGAAGGATCTCACCCAGCTTGTAAAACCGCCACAAACCAAGCCGGTTCTAACTCCGTCCCAGCGGTATAACCTTAAAAAGAAGCTGCCAAACCTGAATTGAGCACCGTTAAGCTAAATTAAGGGTTCCGCTTTATAGTGAGACAGATCTTTGAACCTTACGGTGCCTGTCTACGACTGACAGGTAATGTCCGATTTCGGTTTAAAAGTGAGGGGTTTTAAAATGGTATCCAGTAAATTTAAACAGATCATCGCAGGGAGCGCTTTCCTGGTTGCAATGCTTCCTGTTTCTGCCCTGGCGGTGGATGACATAATCCGGGTTCTGTCTGTCCAGGGTAAGATTGAGGTTGGTAATAACGGCCGGGCCTATACCCATCTGACCAGCCAAAATGATCTGAAAGTAACGCCGCGAATTACATATAAAGTCGATCCAGAGTATTATATTACGGCCGTCCATTATCAGCCGGAGATGGCGATGGAGAATTTTCGGGGACCCATCAGTATCCGGTGGATAGGCCAACATCAACCGACTTTTCCGGATCACCCGTCGGAAGTCGTTGTCACCAACCCGGTGACCATCGTCCGCACCAGCTATGCCCGTGCCGCTATCGAGAAATGCGAACAACTGGCCCAGCAAAACAGGGCGCGCGGAAAAACCAACAGCTGGATCTTTAGCCGAAAACACGATGTTTTCCTGTCCCTCAGGTTCAGGGCAACCATCTTCAACAATAATCCGTATGAGCGGCAAATCCAGAGAGTCATGCGGGGCGCTTATGGCATTCAGGTGATCTGCGGCAAAACAAGTACAGTGATGCCATTGCTAACCCCTAAAAAAGACCTGAAGGCTAAACCGGTCCTGACACCGTCCCAGCGCTATAACCTCAAGAAAAAGCTGCCGAACCTGAATTGAAGTCTGGGGAAATCAATCACGGTTTCCGTAAAACTGCCAAAATGAACGCCCTTTATGCCAAACCATAGAGGGCGTTTGCGTTTTGTCCTGCAAAGCTTTAACTGGAAGACCTTTCAATCGCTTCGGAGTGGTTTGCCGGATATTCACTGTTCGAAGCGTTATTCAGACAGATATTGAGGTCCGAAATGACGCGAACAGAAAGAGAAGAGGATGGCATCTATTTGCGCCTTCCTTTTATGATCCTGGCACGAATTTGCACGACGGCCGTTTTTATGACCTATCCGGCCTGCCTAAATGTTTTGCTGGCAGAATGGCAAATGAGCGCAACAGAGGGCGGTCTTGTACAGGGAGCGTTCACTGGTGCTTTTGCCATCTCACTGCTTTTGGTATCTTTTTTATGCGACCGGTATGGTGCCCGGCGGGTTTTTAACCTGGCAACGCTTGCTTCTGCCCTCGCCGCTTTGGCGATGGCTGTTTTCGCCCGGTCTTTCGAAACGGCTCTCATCACGATGATGTTGGTCGGGGTGACGCAGGGAGGAACCTATACACCAGCCATTATGCTGGTATCCGTCAATGCACCGGCTCATCGGAAAAACGCTGCTGTTGGCTGGGTGCTGGCCGGAATGTCAGCGGGGTATATCCTTTCCATTGCCCTGTCTTCAAGCCTTGTTGCCAAACAAGGGTATGAGGCTGCCTTTCTGGTCACAGCAGTCCTGCCAGTCTTAGGGTGGATCTTCGGTTTGTTTTCCATTCGGCGAGCAAAAGATACTCTGCAAAGCAGTGTTGCGGATCACCAGCCATTTACCAGTGATATGCGAAAAAGATCCCGCTTACTGACCATTGGCTATATTGGGCATACATGGGAGCTGCTCGGCATGTGGGCCTGGGTTCCGGCTTTCCTGGCAGCTGCAGCCGTCGGTTCCGATACCTTTTCAGCTGTTGAACTTGGATTATGGACCGCCCTCGCCCTTCATTTATCCGGCTTCATCTCTTCATTTATGTCAGGTTATGCGGCAGACCGGTTTGGTGCCAGAACAGTATTGATCACATTTGCGGCTCTTGGCTTTATGTGCTCCGCAGTTATCGGTTGGCTTCCTTCTTCCTCTGTCGTTGCCCTTTTGCTTGTTGTTGCACTTTATGGCTTCGCAACCATCGGTGATTCTGCTGTTTTGTCATCTGCCATGACGGATGCTGTCCCGGCGCAACATCTTGGCAAAGCTCTTGGGCTCCGCTCCATTCTGGGAACGGGAGCCGGTGCTGTTGCGCCGGTAACATTTGGCATTGCCCTGGATAGCATGCCGGAAGACCTCGGATGGGGGATCGCGTTTTCAACCCTTGCTGTCGGCGGCTTCCTGGCAACCGTCTGCGCGATCCTTTTAAAACGTTAGGGATACGACTCTCTGGTCCTTAATAGCGGTGTCTTATTTGGAAGCAGAGGTCTCCTCCACACCATTCCACTGAAACTCGCCCTTCGGTCCCAGTTTGGAAAACGGATTATGGGCTACTTCCCATAAGGTACCGTCCGGATCCGCGAAATAGCCGGAGTAGCCGCCCCAGAAAACCTTTTCCGCCGGTTTGACCAACTCGCCGCCGGCCGCCACGGCTTCCGCCAGTGTTTTATCCACGTCTTCGGGGCTCTCCACGTTATAGGCAATGGTCATTGCAGAATATCGCCCCTTCTCCGGCGTAATCTTCGCATCCTCCCCAAGCTTATCCAGCGGATAGAGCGCCAGGGTCATGGCGTTCAGGTCAAAAGCGACGATTTCCTCCGCCTGCTCCTCTGAGGCGACTTTCCAGCCAAGCGCTTCATAGAAGGTCCGGGATTTCTTCAGGTCTGCAACGCCTAAAGTGAGAATGCTGATGCGTTGATCCATCTATCCACCTTAATGTTTCTGTTTTGTTCTTATTAACAAGGCGGAAAATCCCTGTCAATCAGAAGGATAAATGATCTCGTCTATCTCTTCCGGACTGTCCAGCAGCAGCAGGGCTTTTGCCATGGCATAGTCAAAGCCGTTCCGGACAAGGGAGGCGAGTTCTTTTTGCAGTCGCTCTTCCCTGGTTTCCAGGGGTTTAAAAGGGCCAAAACGACGCTTCCGGATATATTTCGCGGCGGCTTTGCGGTCTGTATACCCCTCCTCTTCCCTCAGTTGTTCCATCGCATAATCCGACTGATCTTCATCGAACCCGAGACTGCCCAGTTTAACACCGATTTGCAGGCTGGATTTTCCCTGCCGGGCCATGGAGCGGGCTTTTCCGGAGGCATAGAGCTGATCATTGAGGATCCCTGCTTTCTCAAGTTTTTCGATCTCCTGATCAATCATCGCCAGAACCGTTTCCGGATCCTGTCCGTGAAACTCAATCGCTTTGGCATTTTTATTCAGCAGGTGCCGCCGCAGCTTCATGGTTGTCGCTGCAAAACGGTCGAGATACCGCAAGGCCTGCCGCCTTAGGAGGTCCTGGGTAACCTCCCTGGGCGGTCTTTCCTTTTTGGGCTTTTTCTTCTCCGGGTCTGTATCAGTCATCTTCTCCAGAATAGGTCAGTCCGTCAGTCTTGAGAAGCAGCCTGTCTCACTTCCGGCCATATTTCGCTGCGGTCCACACCGGACCGCTTTATACCCTTCCCATTAACGGTCCAGCACAGCGATACAGGCAATATTTTTCAGA
>JAKSCD010000455.1 GCA_022360775.1 Sneathiellales bacterium
CCGTGACAATGGTTGCCATGGCGCCCCAACGGAACCAAAACAACGCCTCTGGCGCAATGAATTTACCTACCGCCGGTTTTTGATCGTCGGGAATCTTCGGCATGGTTGGAATCTGGACGAAGTTAAAATACCAGAGCAGGCCGATCCACATCACACCGCTCAAGACATGAAGCCAGCGCATGAAAAAGGCGCCCCATTCATGCCCCATCGTCAATCCTTCCCCGGTTAAACCGACGACGATAACCACCATCACGATCGTCAGGATAATACCGGCAATGACGGTATTTCGAAGGCTCGAAAGTATTCCAGCCATAATAACCACTCCTCCTCTAGCTGAGACTTTTTATATTATTTAAAACTACTATTGATAAACAATATGCCGCAGTAAAGGCCTGTGTAAAGAGGAAGTGACTATTCATCGAGATCTTGTTTTTAGGTCGATCAGGCCGCGAAGGAGTGGGAAAGGACGTTGCAAATCGTATAAATCCCGATAGAAAAGCCGAAAATCATCATCAGTTGCAGGGTGATATCCTGGAGTTTCCGGATCAGGATAAAGTGCAAAAACAGGAGGATCAGGAAGCCCCCGAGAAAGAGGACATCAAACAGGACCTCAAAACGCACGGGATCAAAGCCCATCAAAAGGGAAACCGGTGTTGCAAAGGGCGAGAGTGCATAGGGCTCGAACAGTCCCATATTATGAAACAGGGTCCGATGCCCGATCGGAATGACAAAAAGATAGATCAGAACCAGAAGCGGCAGGATCATGCGCCAATCAGGGCTGCGGCCACCCGCCGCCCTTCCAGCAAGAGCACATTATAGGTACGCGCGGCTGCCCCGCTATCCATACTGTCAATGGTAATGCCTTGTGTCCGAAGGGGTTTTCGGATGCTTTCCTCGATAAAGCCCATATTGGCCCCGCATCCGATCAGCAGGATTTCAACGGCAGGCACCGCCCCGGTAATCACATCAAGGCTTTCAACGGTGAGCTCTTCAAGGCTGCTGACAGACCAGCTGCTTGTCTTGCCCGGCAAGACAAGGACAGACCCCTCATAACGGACCCCGCTGATGCGAAAGCCCCCTTCCCCGTAGGAATTGATCAGCTGTTGCCCTGCTTCAGGAAGGCCGGAGATATCCTGCATAAGACTGTCCTGTCCGATA
>JAKSCD010000292.1 GCA_022360775.1 Sneathiellales bacterium
GGGGTGATTATGGACAAGAATAAGGGATGTCGCCCCGATTTCCAGAGCCCGTTTAACAACTTCGCGAGGATAAACTGCCGTGTGATTAACAGTTCCGGATTGCTGAATTTCGTCACTGATAAGATGATTTTTATTATTCAGGAACAGGATCCGGAAATGCTCAATATCCCGTCTTCCCATTGACCCCTGGCAATATTCCAGTAATGCCTGCCAGGAACTGAGGACATTACGGTTTTCTATTTTGGACCGAAGCAGACGCTCCCCAAGAGTTTCAGCAACTTTAAGTGTTGCGATAACGGCTTCGGCAACTCCGTCTATATTCTTAAGCCGCTCTGGCGAAGCGCTTAATACGCCTGAGAGAGATCCAAATTCATTAATGAGCCGTTTGGCCAGCGGCTTGGTGTCGCCCCGTGAATTGGCACCATAGAGCACCATTTCAAGAATTTCATAGTCAAGGAGCTGTTCTGCACCTGATTTCAGGACTTTTTCCCTTACCCGAGCCCGATGTCCTTTTTTGTCGTCGAGTGCTGCCTGTGCTTTTTCTTCGACGGGGTAATCCAGTTTTTCAGGAGAAGTAATGCTGCCATCAGCATTTTTAAAAACGGCGCCGGCTTCCCCTGTATTTGAAAAGGAAAGCTGCGCTTCTGCGTCCGAATTTTGCTGGTTCTCCGTCTCAGATGTCATAGGGCGGGTTATTTAATCCTTTTGGGGAGAGCGTAAAAATCTCATACCCGGTTTCTGTTACACCAAGCGAATGTTCAAACTGGGCGGAGAGGGAGCGATCTTTTGTCACCGCTGTCCAGCCGTCCTCAAGAACTTTCACATGCCATTTCCCCAGGTTAATCATGGGTTCAATTGTGAAGATCATACCGGCTTTCAATTCAATGCCGTCCCCCGGGGTGCCATAGTGAACAATATTCGGGACATCATGGAAAACCTGACCGAGCCCGTGACCGCAGAAATCGCGAACAACGGAACAGCGGTTCTTTTCTGCAAAGGACTGGATCGCGTAGCCGATATCGCCTGTGGTCGCACCGGGCTTCACAACTTCAATACCCCGCATCAGGCATTCATAGGTAATATCTATCAGACGCCGTGCTTTGACATTTGGTTTGCCGGCAATATACATCCGGCTGCTATCCCCGTGCCAGCCATCCAGAATAGGGGTGACATCGATATTGACGATATCACCATTTTTCAGGGTCTTGGGACCGGGAATACCATGGCAGACGACATGATTGACCGATGTACAGATGGATTTTGTAAAGCCGCGATAACCAAGAGGCGCACAAATTCCGCCCCTTTCCGTGATAAATTCATGGCATAGAGTATTGAGTTCTTCAGTTGTGACTCCAGGGACCACATGCTCAGTTATCATATCAAGGGTTTCTGCCGCAAGCTGCCCAGCCTTGCGCATTCCTTCAAAGCCTTCTTCGCCATGAAGTTTGATAACCCCGGTATTTTGAACAGGTGCGTCTTTGCTATCGATATATTTCATAAATCTCGGTCACTATACTATTCGTTGAATTTTATCACATTCCACCATATAAAATAAACAGCAAAATCTATTCTACTATATGGATAGGTTTCTCTACCGTGATACCCTCGGCATCTATGCTGCATTGGTAGCAAAAAATCTCCACCCCTTTTTCCCTTGCTTTTATAAAAGCGTCGAAATAGGCGGGATCAATATCTTTCGCTATGGAAAACTTCTGGCAATCCATCCTTTGCACGAGATAGAACATAGCGGCTCTTTTACCGCTTTCAACCATTCGTGCAAGCTCATTTAAATGCTTTGTTCCCCGGCTGGTTACTGCATCCGGAAATTCTGCAATGCCAGCTTCACGGCTTAGCGTCACACTCTTGACCTCTACATAGCAGTCTGACTTCTCTGCATCTGTGAGCAAAATATCGATGCGGGAGTTCTCTCCGTATTTGACCTCATTTTTTAACGTTTCATAGCCTTCTAGCCCTTCAACAAGGTTTTTTTCGATCGCTTCGGAGACGATTTTATTCGGCAGACCCGTATTTATCCCGACAAGCGATGTTCCTGTATCAACAAGTTCCCAGGTATATTGAAGTTTGCGCTTTGGATTATTGGCAGGAGACAGCCAGACTTCATATCCTGGTTCTTTCAGCCCCATCATTGACCCCGAATTGGCACAATGGGCTGTTACAATTTCCCCGTTCTCCAGCTCAATATCTGAAAGAAAGCGTTTGTAACGTTTGATCAGGCGTCCTTTAATCAAAGGCAATGGAAATTTCATGATTTGTTCCGGAAGCTAAGAATGACTGGCAAAAGAAATCAACTCTGTGCCAAAATACGGCGCTGACAGACGAATGTGAATGGAAAAAGAACGAATGGCCGATGCATCGCCTCAAAAAAAAGAAATTGTAACCGCTTCAATGCTGGTCATTGGAGATGAAATCCTGAGCGGTCGTACCCAGGATAAAAATGTTTCCTATCTCGCGACCCGGCTTGGTGAAATCGGAATTCAGCTCAAAGAGGTCCGGGTTATTGCAGATGATGAAGATGAAATCGTGGAAGCGATCAATCATCTTCGAAAGAAATTTAATTATGTATTCACCAGCGGCGGTATTGGCCCAACCCATGACGATATTACCGCGGATTCAATTGCCAAGGCGTTCGGGGTAACAATTGACTATCATCCCGAGGCGATGGATATCCTGACCCGACATTATGAGAAAAGTGATCTTGAGTTCAATGAGGCGCGCAAAAGAATGGCCCGAATTCCGGAAGGGGCGAGCCTTATTGACAACCCTGTTAGCAAGGCCCCTGGCTTCAAGATGGAAAATGTCCATGTGATGGCAGGGGTTCCGGCAATCATGCAGGCGATGACAGAAAGCCTGCTTCCAGATCTTCAGGGCGGCGCAAAAATGAAAAGCCGTACGCTGAATGTTAATATTCCGGAAGGAAAGGTCGCAGAAAAACTGGGGGGCTTGCAAAAGCGTTATCCTGATGTCTCCACGGGCGGGGTTGGGCTGGGTCTGACCATCGCGCGCGACATCGCCCGCAACCATGGCGGCGAC
>JAKSCD010000247.1 GCA_022360775.1 Sneathiellales bacterium
AGGTTGATTATATGTTATGACTACTGGATTTGATAACCAATGCGAATTTTCAATTGTTCCAAAATTATCTGTTCTACTTAAGCCACTTGATACACCCAAATAACCACCTGTAAAAGGAATTATTTGATTGATTTGTAGATTTAGTGAACTTCTCCAAGTTTCGTATGATTGGAGATATGACTCTCCTTTAAATGATTCTTCTTGAATTCGGTTAGTATAACCTGGTATATTCCCGCTTAATGATAATTGAGGGAGATATTGTGCGTTAAATGCAGTATGAGCATATTCAGCTTGTTTTTTATTAAGCTCAATATTTTTTGCTCTCAAAGATTTAGATTGTGCTATTCTTATACAATCATGTAGAGTAAGTTCTTCACCAATTAAAATTGATGGAATAAATAAAATAATAAAAATGTATTTCATATTAATCATACCTTAATAATTCAATAGGTCTTTGATCTGATGCCCTTTTTGCAGGAGCAAATCCAAATCCAATACCGACACTTATTGAAACAAAAAATGAAATTATTAATGAGATTGGACTTATAATTGTTACGATATCAGTTGTTTTTTCTATAAGTATGCTTGATAAACAACCTAATATTACACCACTTATTCCACCAATTAAGGAGATACTCACAGCTTCTCCTAAGAATTGAATTAGAATATCAATTTTTTTGGCTCCAATAGCCATTCTGATACCAATCTCTTTGGTTCTCTCAAGGACAGATGCCAACATGATATTCATGATTCCAATGCCACCTACAAGTAAAGATATGGAAGCTATCAATCCTAAAACTATGTTAAATAATCTTTTAGTATTTTGTTCTTGTTCTAACAAAAGTTCAGGTACAGAGATTTCAAAATCTTGTAATTGGTTATGCTTTCTCAATAACATTCGTTGGATGATGTCAGCAGTTTCTTGAAGTTGCTTAGAATCATTAATATTAATAGTGATTTTGTTAAGTTGATGATAACTTTCTGATTTTTGATTTCTTCTTCTTCTAGAGCCAGGATCTTTTTTGCTAATTAGATTTCGATTCTTGAATCTTAAAAGCATTGTTTTCATGGGTATATAGATATCATTATTAAAATCTCTGATACCTAAAGATGATATACTTTCTTTACTTAGACTTTTTTCAGTGGTTACTCCAATGACAGTTAACCATTCATTTTTACATTTAATTTTTTTTCCAATTGGATTTGAAGAAGGGAAAAGTTTTTTTCTAACGCTGGTACCTATTATACAGACATTATTTGCATTGTTGTAATGATTAGAATTAAACTTTTTTCCACTTAGTAATTTATTATTAGAAATCTCAAAGAAATCTTCTGTGATTGCTATTAAAGTTGAATTAACAGAATTACTTATAGCATTAGCTCTAACGTCTATTTTGACTTCAGGACTTATATAATTAATTCCAGGGATTAATTCTTTTAAACCTTCAATATCAGATAATCTCAGACCAGGGCTAAATTTTTTAGAAATCATTTTTTCAGCTTGTTCGCTATCTTCGTCCTCTTCGGTTACCATTTTGTCTAATAAATCTTCTTTTTCAATAGCTTTGATAATTATATTATTAGTACCCAATAATTTCATTTTTTCTAAAATTTCTTTTTCAGC
>JAKSCD010000211.1 GCA_022360775.1 Sneathiellales bacterium
GTATTGCAAGTAATCTAACACTATATTTACCTGATACTTTTGCTTCTGCATTCTTAATATTTTCAAATCCGGCCTTTACAGAAGCTTGAAGAGCTAGTTCGTAGTTGGTTAAATCTAGGCCTTTACTAGGATTGCAGCTAGGTAATTTAACTTGTATGGATTGAGTCGAGTCTGATTTTATTTTTTGCTCAGGTGATGTTTTCGTGCTTGAAGAGGAACATCCTGCTATGAAAATAAGAAGCGTTAATCCTATTAAATATTTATGTGACACGTTCATTTCTCCATTTTGAAGCGATTTTTTTGTCAACGGCAAATTCAGACCACGATTAAAACCTGCAAATATAAAGTAGTTTTCAGCTAGAAATTTTTTTAGGCCCCTCCTGGGTTTTGTAATGCATAAACTCACTGCGAGGCTCAAGGGATGCGCTCGTTTCTAGAGGCTTATTAAAATAAGCAAATTGACTTAATGCGTTACAGTGAGATGGCATAAATCTTCCTTGATTTGCATATTAGAGATACTTAGAGTGGCAGGGAATATGTGAACTGAATCACATAACTTTAAGATATGCAAGATCTGGTGGGAATTTCTTTAGGCTCTGATTTCTTAGCATGTTGCTAACAAGTCAAAAATACATGCTAATTTAGAAGTGTTATTGATGAATATTTGGCGCTGACAGGCCGCTCTGCACTAAAATTGCGCAGATGTCATATATTCTAGCGTTATACCTGAGAGTATTCTTAGGTGTGAATAGAGATCCATTTATATATCTTGATCTGCACAGTGAGTGATAGTCCTGAAGTTTGCTGCATAATTAAAGTTATCCCCAAAATCAGTGGATGGCTTGGTGGATAGAGTTGTTAGATACGTTGGCCAGTCTAGCTACTAGTAGTTTGGTCGATGAAAGTTAAATCATGATAAAATTATATTTCAAATCTGTGCATGGTTAATTTCTATATCAAGGAGGATATATGCTCATTCTAACCCGCCGCACTGGTGAATCCCTCAAAGTTGGTGACGATATAACTGTCACGGTTCTTGGCACGAAGGGCAATCAGATCAGGATCGGACTAGATGCTCCCAAGTCAGTCAGCATCGTGCGCGAAGAGCTTTTAGGCAGGGCCAAGTCTCAAGACGCCAGTCATAAACCGGCCCGTAGTGCCTGCTAGCAAATCAGGCTTGATTGAAGGATATATCATAAAGGCAGGAGGGGAGAGCGGGTGTTTTTCACTACCCCCTACTCGCTGCTAAGTACTAATATGTGGACAAGCCCTTATCAGGGCTTGGTGCCTCTTGAGTAATCCCCCTTTTTGTGAACATGTATTCATGTGCGCACATGCTCATATATTCACAGAAATTTAAAGGGGATCAGTCATGTCGATCATATCAATTCTCAATCCCAAGGGAGGAAGCGGAAAAACCACCTTGAGTACAAATCTCGCCTCATTTTACCATGAGCGAGGGTTCAAGACCTTGCTCGTTGATACTGACCCGCAAGGCAGCGCGAGTGACTGGCATGCAGCCAGAGAAGACAACCCCCTGCCCTTTGTGGCCTATGGCAAGGCCGAAAACCTCAAAGCTCTACCCGATATCGCCAAGCCTTATGATTATGTGATCATAGACGGCGCGGCGAAATTAGAGGGTATGATTGCTGCGGCCATAAAAATTACCGATGTCATTTTAATACCCGTCCAGCCAAGTCCTTTGGATATTTGGGCGACCTCTGATCTCGTCGAGCTGATCAGGGCGCGCCAGGAAGTTACGGAAGGTAAGCCGAAAGCTGCCTTTGTGGTCTCCCGCGCGATCAAGAATACTTTATTAAGTCAGGAGATTGTCGGCGTTCTGGCTGATTTCGAGCTTCCGGTCTTTGAAACCTTTATGACGCAAAGACAAGCCTATCCAAGAACCGCATCTCTAGGCGCTAGCGTCCATAACGGCATAACAACATTAAAAGCCCGTCAGGAGGTCAATAGCATAATTGACGAGCTAGAACAGCTTATAGGCGGGAAAGGAGTTCGTCATGTCGCTTAGTTCAAAAAGACCCTCTTCCAAGATCAAGGAAGCTCTTCTCAAAGACGTTCAGGAAAAAGACGATCCTATCAAGCGGTTTAACATCAAGACCAAGAAGAGCTTTCATCATGACGTTAAAATGCAGGCCACAAAAGAAGGCCGGACGATCTCCGAGATTACGATAGAGCTATGGACCGAGTATCTTGCCAGGATGAAAGACAAGAACTCGTGATCACGTACTCACATGCGTACATACTCATGTGAGTATTCCAGTTGGAAAGCCCCCTACTCGCAGCGTCACGCCTTACCGGAAAAAGCCTGATTGACCAGATTGGTAAATTCCGTTTTTGGTCTGAATGGTTTACCCAAAAACAAATTAAGCATAGATTTTCCGCTGATAATCGTTACGTCGCTGCTACGGGCTATGTCGCGGCATCTCTCGCCCGTTTTTCCCGTATGGATAAACAAGCCCCTCACCTTGCGGCGGCGACAGGTCTTTATGAAATCTTCCAGCTCTCTGGCCGTGATATAGCTGCTATAGCATTTAGCTTGAATCAGATGACGGCGCATATTCATAAACACCATGCCATCAACGCCGCCATCCCCCGTATAGGCTTTATTGCGGATAATACGGTAGCCTTGATGCTTTAACGCTGTCAGGATCATTTCTTCAAAGACAAAGGCATTCAGCCCCCGCAAGAATATAAATTGCTCCTGTGGCGTCCTAATCGTCAATAACTTGCCAAGGTTCTTCTGGGCCAGAACATAGTTGATATTATGTTGTTTCCTATCAGCCATTCATAAAGCCCCTCTTCCAGATGAGCCTTATCTATAGCCGATCCAAAAAATATTCCAAAGCTAATTGTTAAAATATAGAAGCAATAAATTATGTAAAATAAACCGCCCCTTGAATAGCAACTATAAAAAATCCTTGCCGTATAATAAGGCTAACCCTATGAGTGTAAGGACTATAAGTGTGGCGAAGGTAAGCTTATAGACCATTATAGATTTTTTAAGGTCGGATTGTTCTCTTAAGGTCTTATCGCGCTCTTCCTCCTGTAATCGGAGTGATTTGTTCTGCTCCATAAGCTTTGCTTCAAAGCGATTTTCCATGTCATCCAAAGATCTTCTTAAATCATCCCCTACTCCAGAAGACTTGTCTTCCAATAACAGAGTTATGCGCTTGGCCTGCTCCCGTTGTTCTTGCAGATCTTCCCGCAATTCTGACTTTTCTTCCTCTAGGCGACGAATCGCCTTGTCTTTTTCATCAAGAAGTTTATCCCTTTCGGCTAACAGTAAGCTTAGAGTGTTATCCTTACTGTTAGGACTAACATTTTTTGAAGGGTTAGTTTCCGGCAAAGACTTACTGTTAACTTCCTCGTTAGCTGCCTTTTTTGGGGGGTAAACCCTGAACAGTTCGGAGGGGTCTATTTCATACGCTCCACTATCGTTTTTAATAGCAGAAATGCGTCCTTTCTTTATGGCGGCAGATAGCGAGGGTTTAGATATACCTACTTCTTTTGCTGCTTGTCCTAGTGTTAGTTTCATGGTGTTAGCCTTTGTAAATGCTACCAGTTAACTAATCGGGTTAGCTAAAATTCAGTGTTGATTGGCTAACAGTTATAACGTATTAGTTAACAGAGTTGTGAACAGTTATTCACAGATTCGCTATTCTTATCCTATCAGCGGAATTGACGTGAAACTAGAATCGCAGCGAAATTATCCCCACTGTTCTGTTTCTCACAGGACATTCATCAAACTAACACCAAAGGAGAAAGTACCGGGTTTTGACACTCTGAAAAAGAAAAACCGCCGTTGGCGCGGCGGTCTGTTTATTCTGAAGCTGTACTTCAAGCTGAACACTTAGAACGTATAGCCAAAAATATATCAATGCAAGTCAAAAAGTGATTTTGCAACGAGTTATTTTGTCTTTTTTCAGGAGGGTTAGATCCGTGCTGAACACATCATGTGCTATACGACATTCGACACTATTTTATCTTCATTACGTTCCAATTTACCCGGCGAAGTACAAGCTACTTTAGGGGAGGGGAGTGATCTTCCCAAACGGTGTTTTATTCAAAGACCTTTTGATAATGGCGCGTTTATATTGCCGATCAAGCAGAGCTTCATGAAAGATGCGCGGCTTATGCCTGGCACAAGGTGCATGCTGGCCTTGCTTGTTGGTTGGGCCGGAAAGGGTAGGGGGCTTGAACTAACCCAGGCCAGAATTGCCAAACATATTGGCCGCTCTGTCAGACAGGTTTACCGTTATTTGAAAGACGCCGCCGATAATGGCTATTTAACCTATAACTACACCAAGACCCGTATTGGCATGATCACCGGCATCAAGATATTTCTGAACTTTAGTATTTTAAGGGCCAATAAAGAAAAAGATACTCAAACACCAGAGATTCCGGCCCGGACTCAAAAGGCTAACACTAATAAAAATTCTATATTAAATAATAATTATGACCCCGAAATTGAAGCGCGTTTGGCCAGCTTTGCAAAAGCCATGCGAGTGAGACACAAAAATACAGGGTAAATATTCCCTAAACTCTATCTTTAACTGTTGCAATGACGCTTTTTTCAAAAGCGCGAAAGAAACTATTGGGTATATCGTGCCTTATAAACCACCCATATTTGCTGATAGAGCGTTCTGGAGAGGTTTTAACTCAACTGGTGGCCTTCAGGAGTGGCGGAGCATTTAAAATGCTTGTCAGGGGTAAAAATTTGAAAAATCGGACTTAACTGAAATACTCTTTCTAGAGCCGCTTAGTGATGAGAATATTTTGAATAAAAGGCTTATCTCCTGATAGCGCATATCCGGTTTTACTTTCTCTGATCCATAAGACCCGATATCGACCGATCCAGTCCGATAGAGGTTCAAGATTATTGCCAGTGATCAAAATAGTCTTGCGAGCAATATTCAAATATATGCCTTTATCGGGATCATATTCGATCACCGGTACGCTGCGATAAGAAAAATACAAGGCGCTATCATCCCTGAATATGAGTTTGAGAGTAGGGACGTAAAATGACGTTGTATCTACGGCAAAACATTCTTCCCTTCTTTCTGCTTCAATAATGTTTCCCTGATTTTTGTCGCAGATTTTAAGAAGGTTCGTATTCTGGTCCGCCGTATTGCACGTCCAGTTTTGTTTGAGTGAGTTCCGTTCCATGATGTTTCGCTCCGTGGTTAAAGATGTTTCTTATACCCGCGTATATTTGATGCAGCCATTCCCTGATATCGAGACATTCATTGTCTTCTTCTTCCAGCTTTTCCTCATAATCCGCTTTGGCTTGTGCAATTTCGCTGGCGCTCAAGCGATCCCCGTTTTGAGAAATCGCTTCTTTGAGCGAGGCTTTATCATCTGTATAGATCAAGCACTCTTCTACGCCCCGCGAGACCGAGACATAGAATTGCTTGTCATTCGAGGCTGCAAAACTCATAGCGCTTTGTGCGATCAAAACGGTTTTAGCATCCTTGCCTTGCGAACCGTGAGAGGTGGAGACATAGCCATGTGTAAAATGCTGCGCATATTTGCTTAAAATATGACCGCCGGAAAGTTTGATATTGCCGTGATCGTCAAAGCCCATCACAGTGTAGGTCTGGCCATTATATAAAGCGCTTCCCGCCAAACTTTTAGAATTCTTGGTGATCCGCACATGATCACCTGCAGCAACCCGAATTGTCTCGGGCTTATAGACTTCAAATCTACTTGCAGAACCAAGGGGCAGGGCGGCCATGTCATCTTTGCCGGATTGCCGCACGATGACCTGACCATTATCGGTAATCTTCTGCACAATATAGCGGCTGCCAGCTTTAAATCCCTTTGCGTTGCGGTGAAATTCTATTATCTCTCCTGCTTCGTAACTCGCAGAAGATTGTTTCTGGGCGCAGCTTAAATGGCGGCTTTGTAATCTGGTCAATTCTTGATCGCGCCCCTCAATCCTGCCGGATGCTTTAAGGGCCAGTCTGATCTCTTCGGTAATGGCGCGGCCTTCCCTATGAGTCGGAGCGACCACGAGCACATCATCCGGTGATCCACTCGACCTTGCTTCATAGTCTCGGGCCAGCGCTTTTAGTCGCATGTCCAAATCTTCGATTTCCTGGATATGGTTGTGACGATCCAGATCATCAAAGGCTTCCAGCATTTCCTTCTTTCTACTATCAGGATCATACTTGCATCCGATGCTGCTTGCGATGCGTTCGATGATGGATTTATAAATCTCGCGGCTGCGCTGGCGCAGAATTTCATTCACGCGGGCGGGTTTGAGACCGGATTTGGTCTCCAGAATTTTAAGCGCGTCACCACGCTCTACCGCGCTATGTTGCTTCCAGTCACCCGATAGAATGAGCCGCGCATTTTGCTTTTGCGCAATATCTAATATCCTGTTCATGGCAGGTACACTGATCAGCCCGGCTTCATCAATCAAAATCACCTGATCTTTAAGGCGCTCCTGAAACGCTTCATTGGATAGTAAAAACTCTACCGTTTCGGCCCCGTCAAAACCTTTGCTGCGCAAAACCCCTCTTGAGGCCTCGGAAGAGGGGGCAAAGGCAAAAAGGCTTTTACCTGTTTCTTCTATAGCGCATTTCACTTCCTGTAGCAGCGTCGTTTTACCAACTCCGGCATCTCCGGCGATAATCGTCATTTGATCCTTAGAGGTTAAAACATGATCAATGGCTGCGCGCTGGCCTTTATTCAGATAATCGCACTGGATTTTATAGGCGGGATTGAGGGGCAGGGCTTTGTTTTTGGTTTTATTCGCGCAAGTTATCAGCCGGGCTTCTTCGGCTTCCATAGCTGTGGTGGTGATATAGCGCACTGTGTTTATGGTTGCGCTCATAATATCGGAGCGTGAAGCCAGCTCTTCTCTAATCTCTTGAGCTGATAATGTGCCTGAAGCACGGTCTATCGCATAAGCCAGCAGCTTTTTTTCGGATACGGCAGAATGGCGCTCTAACATATGGTCCAGAGCATGATCCACAATCTGCTTTCTATAGATCAATCCAATAGGGGAAGGGTTATCGGGATCACTCCCGCCATCATTATGCTTCTTGGCCGTGATAATGGTCCTGTATTCATCGTCACTTAATATCTCAAGCCAAAACTCATGAAGCATATCATCGTCTATACCAATATCTTTTTTATGCCGTGTCATGCGGCCAAGCTGCGCTTTTCGTTTCTCCGAGGTAATGCCTCGCTTGAGGCTTTCTGCCTCGATCTCCAAAGTGCGGCCCGAAAATTTCTCGATCAACGCTCTATCAAGGCCTTTAATCTCCCAACGCTTACCAGTGCGCATAAGCTCATAGCCCGAATGTTTAAGGGCTTTGGCCAGACGGGAATGATATAGCGCTTCATAATACGCCCCTTGCGCTTTGATATTCCCAATCTCTATGGCCCGAAAACGCGCCTGTTTCTCAAACCATGTGGCATTGATCACCGCGCAGTGGGAATGTAAATGTGGATCCGGCGCATAAGTTTTTTTCTTAATCCTCTTCACAGGTCTAGAGGTGGTATGTACAAATTGCGCAAAGGCGATATTGCCTGTGGTCACATAATGCTTGCCTTTTCCAGTGCCAGCTTGTGTCTGCATATCAGCCTCAATCGCTGCCATAGTCTCTAGCACGGCGCTTTGATGTGCATTCAATATGTCCTGATCACCCGTAATCGCATGAACCAGTGAAACCGATTTTGGCGCATTAAAGGTAAAATCATACATGGGCCTGCGATTTGGGGAATTACGCGCCGTTAGCTTATTACCCGTTGCCGGATTAATATTGTTCAAGAGGCTTTGAAAATCCCCGGTGCTGACATGACCGCTAATATCCAATCTGCTACAGGCGCTACCATGCCATGTGCCGGTAATTTGAGATTTGCCAGCATAGTAATCATTCATTGATAGACTTTCACGAAAGTAGCGGCTGGCAGCTAAAGCATTTTTACTGGCATTGATAGAAAGCATGAAACACGAAAAGCAAATAAAAAGGTTATAGACATCTCGTCTTAAGGGGTCTTAAGACATTTACAATCGTAGATTGTTAAATTGAAAAATCAGATACAAGTGAGGGTTGAAAAAGAAATGCTGTTATGCACAAAAATATGAAATCTGTTTACATTCTGTTCATTAATCTCTAGTAATAGTTGATACCACTTCCACACACAAGAGACGGAGCCGGGCTGCACATGCGGTCCTGCTTTTCTAATTGTGCGATAAAGATGTTCACGGCGTTTTAGAAGGGCTGTATCGCTGCAAGGCGTGTATCGTCGATCCTTTCTTAACTTTACCTGTGCGCCGAGGAAATGCCATCTCCAGCCTTACCTTGTGACGCTACCAGAGCGCCCGGTCTTTGATAAACACACTTCCCCCAATCAAGATCGTCTAGGGGGAGACCCCCAAGACTCCTAGATCGGTATCCGCAAAAAGTGCGTTTACAAAGCCCTTAATGGCGCATCTGGTTTGGCTTGGTTTCACAAGGGCCGGAAATGGTTTTTCGGCCCGGAAAACCTAAAGATAAGGAAATCCAATGACTATAGAAATGATCCCCTTAAACCAAATCAAGCCCTGGGATGATAACCCCCGCAAGAGCTTCGACGCGGATACAATTGAAGGTCTGGCCACCAGCATCAAGCAGGACGGTCTGCTTCAAAATCTCGTGGTCTTCAAGCTCAATCGTAAAAAGAAACCATATCGCCTCATTAGCGGTGAAAGACGCTACCGTGCATTATCACTTTTAGTCGAACGCGGCGATCTCCTCAAAGACTTTGAAGTGCCCTGTGACATACGTGAATATATCAATCATTCCGATGCGCACCGTTTGGCGACAATCGAAAATATACAGCGTGAAAATCTCACCCCTTTGGAAGAAGCCGATGCAATCGCGGTTCTTTTACAGGGCAATATTGATCCGCAAGAGGTCATGGCAAAAACGGGTTTGAGCCTATCAACCCTTAAACGCCGATTAGCTCTATCCGGTCTTTGCGAAGAAGCAAGAATAGCGCTGTGTGAAAAAACAATCTCTCTGGCCAAGGCCGAAGCTCTGACGCTCGGATCACATGACCAGCAACGCGATATGCTGGAAAGAGAAGTCGCATATTTCAGCGCGGATGACATCAAACATCATCTGACCTATGAGAAACCCTCTGTAGCACTGGCGATCTTTAAGCGCGAAGAGTATCAAGGTTCAGTAACCAGTGATCTTTTTGCCGAAGATGAAACCACCTATTTTGATGATGAGGAAGAGTTCTGGGCACTTCAAATGAAAGCTGTTCGGGCTCTCGCTGATGAATATAGGGAAAAAGGCTTTAATCCGGTCGAGATCATTGAAGGTTATCATTTTAACTCATGGGAATATCGTGAGGCCGAAGAGGGCTAGACAGGCGACGTATATATCCACGTCCGTTCATCCGGTACGATTGAATTCCATGAAAACCTGATCGCGCGCGAACTTGATAATGTCATCGAGCTAGAAGAAAAGCCCAAACGCCCTGAATATTCCAAACCCTTATGTGAGTATATTGCCATGCATAAGAGCGTAGCGGTTCAGAAAGCCTTGCTCGATAATCCGCGCATCTCAAGAGAAGTGGCAATTGTTCAGATGTTATGTGGTCACTATGGCATCAAATTGGTGGTACATAAATCTCTATGGCAGGAAATTGCTATAGAGTTAGCTGAAAAGGTAGAACCTCTCTATAACAAGCTCGGATTATCCAGTGATGTCATGGAGTATATTTGCAGACCACACGGTCTCTATTGTAACGGCCTTGAAAGCATAAATATCTATGAAGCCCTAAAGTGCCTTACGGATCAGGAGCTGGAAGCGTTTCACCTAAATCTAACTGTTCTTTGCTTTGGTCAATATTCTCTGGATAAGCTCGATACTGATCCCAATAGCCTGTTTAACCGCGTGGCGCAGGATTTGGGCGTTGATATGCGAGCGCACTGGAAACCGGATGAAACTTTCCTGAAGCGCCGTAATGTTCAGCAGATCAGTGATATCTTAATTGAAAGCGGTCTGGACAAGATCATAGGCAATGGCAAAGGCAATAAGAAGTCTACTCTGATAGAAGCTGTTATCAAGCAGTTCACGCGTCTACAGGAAAAAGACGA
>JAKSCD010000120.1 GCA_022360775.1 Sneathiellales bacterium
AAAACCTTTCACCCTCGCAAGCGCCGTTCTTTATTGGTGCAGGTGCATATCGTCATCATGTTCCTACTGTTGTTGATCACCTTATCCAGCGTTCGGAGTTCCTGACAGCTTATACACCCTATCAACCTGAAATTAGTCAGGGAACGCTCCAGGCCTTGTTTGAATTTCAGACGCAGGTTGCCTTGATTACAGGTATGGATGTCGCAAATGCCTCCATGTATGACGGAGCAACATCTTGTGCAGAGGCCGTTTTGATGGCCTGTCGGGTAACCCGCCGTAAAAAAGCGATCATGTCCGGTAACCTTCATCCGCATTATCGGGAAGTCACTCAAACAACGCTGCAATATACTGATTTTTCAGCGGAAGAGCTTTCCCCAGCTCCTATGGCAGTCGAGGATTTCTCTGCCAAGCTGGAAAAAGATATTGCCTGTGTGGTCGTTCAAAATCCAGATTTCTTCGGTCGTCTTCAGGATCTTTCCGATCTTGCGGAAAAATGCCATGAAATTGGCGCTCTACTGGTTGTTGTGGTCAATGAGGTTGTTTCACTGGGCGCAGTAACCTCTCCTGGTGAGATGGGAGCGGATATTGTTGTCGGTGAAGGACAGTCGATTGGTGTTCCGTTATCTTACGGCGGACCATATGTTGGCTTACTGGCAACACGGCAGAAATATGTTCGTCAGATGCCTGGACGTCTTTGTGGTGAGACGATTGATCAGGAAGGAAAAAGAGGGTTCGTTTTGACCCTCTCAACCCGCGAGCAGCATATTCGCCGTGAAAAAGCGACAAGCAACATCTGTACGAATGCAGGTCTGTGTTCGCTTGCCTTCAGTATTCACATGAGTTTGCTGGGCGAAACCGGTTTTGCCCAGCTTGCGAAAATTAACCATGGTGAAGCTGTCGCGGCGGCGGAGGCTATTGACGCAATAGAGGGTGTTGAGGTCTTGAACGATACCTTCTTTAACGAATTTACCGTAAAGCTTCCTGGTCAAGCTGAAGATGTCGTTGAGAAGCTGGCGGCAAAAGGAATACTTGCAGGCGTTCCGGTATCCCGATTGATCCCCGAAAACAAGGAACTGGAAAATCTTCTTCTGGTCACTGCAACGGAAACCAATAGTGATGAAGATGTTCGCCGCCTGGTAGCTGCTTTAAAGGAGGCCCTCTGATGTTAAATAATGTTGGACGCCCGACCCGGCCTGGAGAAGTATCAGATAGTGTTGATGCTTCAGAAACCTTCACGGGAAATAAAGCGCTTAATCTTGAAACGCCCTTAACATTTGAGCAAGGCGTTAAAGGCCGTATCGGTGTTGATCTTCCTAAAGCGAAAGAGGGGGCATCGCGGTTGGGGGGGCTGGACCGTAAAGAAGGCACGGGCCTTCCCGATATGTCTGAACCCCAGGTTCTGCGCCATTATGTGCGTCTAAGCCGCCAGAACTATTCTATCGATGCCGGCTTTTATCCGCTCGGGTCTTGCACCATGAAACATAATCCGCGGATAAATGAAAAGGCAGCACGTGTTGTCGGGCTCGGAGATATTCATCCCCTGCAGCCGATCAGTTCTGTCCAGGGTGCCCTTGCCCTGATCGATGATCTGGCACACTGGCTGAAAACCATCACAGGCATGCCTGCAGTTGCCATGTCGCCGGCGGCTGGTGCTCACGGAGAGCTATGTGGTGTTATGGCGATTAAAGCCGCCCATGAAGCTAAAGGTGAGCAGAGAACACGTATTCTGGTGCCGGAATCTGCGCATGGAACCAACCCGGCAACGGCCGCCTTATGCGGCTATAAGGTTGATCCTGTTCCAGCCCGCGAAGATGGCCGAATGGATATGGAGGCATTTAAGGCCAAACTCGGCCCGGATGTGGCCGGTGTTATGCTGACCAATCCCAATACTTGCGGTCTTTTCGAAAATGACGTCAAGGAGATTGCGGACCTGGTTCATGAGGCAGGTGGTTATTTTTATTGCGATGGGGCAAATCTCAACGCAATCCTAGGCAGGACGCGACCTGGTGATCTTGGCGTCGATGCCATGCATATTAACCTGCATAAAACCTTCTCCACGCCTCATGGCGGCGGCGGTCCGGGCTCGGGTCCCGTCGTTCTTTCAGAGGCGCTGGCACCTTACGCGCCGGTCCCTTATGTCGTCAAAAAGGATGGAGAATACAGCCTTCAGGAACATGCTAGCGGCGAGGCAGATGCGAGTTTTGGTCGCATGAAAGCCTTCCATGGTCAGATGGGCATGTTTATTCGCGCGCTCGCCTATATGATCAGCCATGGATCGGACGGATTGCGCCAAATTGCTGAAGACGCGGTTTTGAACGCAAATTATGTTCGGGCCAGTCTTAATGACGTACTGCATTCTCCATTCGATGGGATCTGCATGCATGAAGCCCTGTTCGATGACAGTACATTGAAAGATACAGGGGTAACGACACTTGATCTGGCAAAAGCCATGATTGATGAAGGATATCACCCGATGACCATGTATTTCCCGCTGGTCGTTCACGGGGCGATGTTGATCGAACCTACAGAAAGTGAATCCAAAGAAACTTTGGATATGTTTATCGGAAGCATGCGTCATCTGGTTGAAAAAGCCAAATCGACGAATGATCCGGACGTGTTCTCTCAGGCACCGCTTTATGCCCCGAGGCGGCGGCTTGATGAGACAGGAGCGGCCCGTAAGCCGATCCTGAGATGGCAGCCTGAAGAGGCGTCATAAAAAAGTAGTGTGTAAAAATCGGGATTTCTCCCACTTCGCCCTGCCTTTGACACTGTCATTGGCAGGGCTTTTTTTGTCTTTATTCCAGCCTGTTACGCAAACAGATAAGTCATCACTTATTTATTGGCTTGCAATTGCATAAGTCATGACTTATGTTTTGAGGATGATTGACGCAAATGTATTTAAAGCCCTTGGTGATCCGACCCGCCTTCAGATTTTCGAAAAACTGACTGCGGGCGCAAAGAATGCGACGGCCTTAAGGGAAGGTATGGGCATTAGTCAGCCAGCGATGTCACAGCATTTGGCGGTCCTGCGGGAAGTAAAACTTATCCGCCAGGAGAAACTGGGTCGCTTTGTCCAGTATGAAGTGAATCCGGAGGGTCTGATTATTGTACTTGAATGGCTCGCCAAATACCGCGCCTACTGGCCTGAACGGATTAGTGATCTGGAAGAATTGCTGAAGGATATGGACGAATGAAAGACCAGAAGAAAAAGCATGTGAAACAGACCTATAAATTGGCCGCGTCACCTGAAAAGATCTGGAAAGCTCTTAACATTCCTGAGTTTCGCCGCCGCTGGTGGCCTGATGGTGAGGGAGCGGAAAAAGAAGAAACAGAAACTTCCGAATTAAGTGTTCGCTACAGGATGAAGGAGAAAGAGCCTCCTTTTCTTGAAAGCGTTGTGACCTTCAAAATTGTTCCGGAAGATGGACAGACAACAACCCTTGAAATCATCCATCAGCTGGAAGACAGCATCGTCATTCAGCTGGATGATCGGGTTGCGAATGATAACTCGGGCCCATTGATGCTGGCTGCCTGAACCTTTCTCATAAACAGATAGAATTTAAGGAGATCCGAAATGCCGGAAATGTCTCAACTCGTCCCTATGGTTGTTGAGCAATCCAGTCGGGGAGAGCGATCCTTTGATATTTATTCGCGGCTGCTCAGGGAACGGATTATTTTTCTGAACGGCGAAGTCAATGATGTGATGTCAGCAACCATTTGTGCGCAGCTTTTGTTTTTAGAAGCGGAAAGCCCGGAAAAGCCTATCAATCTCTATATCAATTCGCCAGGCGGTGTGATTACCAGCGGGTTTGCCATGTATGACACCATGAAATACATCAAGGCGCCTGTTCACACACTTTGCATGGGGACCGCTCGCTCAATGGGATCTTTTCTTCTTATGGCAGGGGAGCCTGGTTTCAGGGCTGCTTTACCCAATGCCAGTATACATGTCCACCAGCCACTCGGTGGCTTTCAGGGGCAAACGTCGGATGTTCTAATTCACGCAGAAGAAATGCTTAAGACGAAGCGGCTGGTGACGAGCCTCTATGCGGAGCATTGCGGAAAGACCTATGAAGAAGTGGAGCAGGTTCTTGATCGGGATCATTTTATGACTGCTGAAGAGGCCAGAGACTGGGGGCTGGTTGATCAGGTCGTGAATGAACGTTCCTAGGATATTCGTAAAAGGCATAAAAAAAACCCTGCATCGAAATGCAGGGTTTTTTGTTTTTTAAAGCACGGATTAGTTCAGCTGAGAACCCAGATCCTTGATGGACTGATCAATCAGTGCACCAGCTTCCTTGGCTTTAAGATTGTCTTTCATCAGTTTCTCAGAAGCGGCGATAGCAACATCAACCGCGATATTCTGAACTTCTGCGAGAGCTTTCTCTTCGGCCTGCTTGATTTTATTTTCTGCCATTTCCTGACGGCGGGCCAGGTTAGCCTTGAGTTCAGCTTCGCTCTCCTTACGGATGATTTCAGCATCTTCCTTGGCTTTGACTACAATTTCCTCAGCAGTTGCGAGTGCCTCACGCTGACGGCGCTGATAATCGGCAAACATAGCCTGAGCTTCTTCACGCAGCTTTTGCGCTTCATCCAGCTCATTCTTGATCCGAGCGGCTCTGTCATCAAGCTGCTTACCGACTATGGAAGGAAGCTTGTAGTAAATGACAACAGCGATGAAACCAACAAAGGCAACCGCAACCCAAAAGGATGGAGATTCAAACATTATGCATCTCCCTTCATCTGTGCGTCGACAGCGGCCTGCAATTCAGCATCGGCGACATCAACGGCAACCAGCCTGGAAACCGCAGCCTTGGCAGCTTCACCAGCGATATCCTTAACGTTGGACAGCGCTGTTTCTTTCGCCTTGGCAATGCTTTGTTCAGCGTCTTTTGCTTTAGTTGCAAGATCAGCTTCCAATTTTGCCTTACTGGCTTCCTGCTCGCTGGCAAGCTCTGCTTTGAGCTCGGCGACCATACCATGGGCTTTTGTGCGAGCTTCATCCAAAGCAGCTTCATATTCAGCTTTTGCTTTTTCAGAATCTTCACTAAGCCGTTTGGCTTCATCCAGGTCCTTTGAAATACGGTCCTGGCGGCCTTCCAGCACCTCCGAGATGCGAGGGATCGCTAGCTTCGCCATCGCAATATAGAGGATGACAAAGCAGATCACGAGCCATACAAGCTGAGGTGAGAAATCTGCTATATTTAGCTGCGGCATAACCGTTCCTAAATCCTAGTATTCAAACAATTCTTTAACGGGAAACGTTAAAGAGATTATACGAACAGGATGATCAGAGCGATAACCATAGCAAACAGAGCAACAGCTTCTGTCAGAGCAAAGCCAAGCAGAACGTTACCGAAAACTTTCGGTGCTGCAGCTGGGTTGCGCAGAGAACCTGAGATGTAAGATCCGAAAATGTTACCAAGGCCGAGACCAACGCCAGCAAGGGCAATAGTGGCAAGACCGGCACCAATCATTTTTGCGGCTTCTACTTCCATGATAATCTTCCTTCTTTAAACAAGAGCAACTTTAGTTGTTACACGAATTAAAACTTAGTGATGCAGGTTAATCGCATCGTTGAGATACAAGCAGGACAGAATTGCGAAAACATAGGCTTGCAGGAATGCAACCAGGAATTCGAGGCCTGTCAACGCTGTAATAAAACCGAGTGGCAACCAGCCACCCCAGATACCAAGACCCACAACAAAACCACCAAACACTTTCAGAAGCGCGTGACCGGCAACCATGTTGGCGAACAGACGTACAGAAAGACTGATGGGGCGGACAAAGTAAGAAATAACCTCAATAGGCACCAGGATGATCAGCAGATAGAATGGAACGCCGCTTGGTGCGAAAAGAGAGAGGAATTTGAAACCGTGGCGGAAAATACCAACCAGGGTCACTGTGATAAAGACTGTCAAAGCCAGCGCAAAAGTCACAACAATATGGCTTGTTACAGTAAAGCTGTAAGGGATCATGCCCACGAGGTTGGAAATCAGCACAAACATGAAGACAGAGAAAATGAAGGGGAAGAATTTGCGTCCTTCCGGGCCAACATTTTCTTTCAGCATATTGGCAATGAACTCGTAACTCAGCTCAGCGATGGACTGCATCCGGCCAGGCACCATGGAGCGGCCACGCATGCTGAATGTCAAAAACAGGGTAATTAGCGCGATAACGATTACCATCATCAAAGATGAGTTTGTAAAGGAGACGTCAACGCCAGCAATTTCCCAGTTTGTGAATCGCTTGATTTCGAACTGCCCCATTGGGTCGATCAGTTTTTGCTCACCAGCCACGTTACTAAATCCGTCTTGTTTGTTTCACAAAGCAGAAAAACAATTTGCTTCTCTGCTAGTCCAAATCGTCCTGGTTCAGGTCTCTGCCCACCTTGATGGCGTTATATACACCAACACACATGCCCAGAACGACAAATACCAGTAACAAAATCGGCTTTGTTTCGAATTGCTTATCCAAAAACCAGCCAAAACCACCGCAAACCAGCAACGCAGCGATCATTTCAACTGATAACCGCCAAGCTCTGCCAGCTGCGCCAGCTTTCTCAACCTTTAGCCTCCCATCCCAGGAACCTTCTTCCTTTTTCCGGCGGGCAGCTTCAAGTCGAGACTTGAATTCTTCCTTCTGATGATGATTTTGTTCTGTCATTTTGCGTCACATACACGAAAAATTAACAGAACACAATTCCCCCTACAGAAAGCGCGGGAAACATACGGTCTGGCTACCCTACTGTCAAGGTCGAAACCGCAACCTATTCAACTCTTCTGGAAATTCACTTTTGGTTTTAAAAAAACAGAAAAAATAAAGGCTAGGTGGTTTCGTTAGTCATGAGCTGTGCACGGGTCAGGTCCACAGAAACAAGCTCAGAAATTCCCCGCTCTGCCATGGTCACACCGAACAGGCGGTCCATTCTCGCCATTGTAATGGGATGGTGTGTCACAACCAGAAAACGGGTGCTGGAATCTTTCGAAATCGAATCCAGAAGATTGCAAAGACGCTCAACATTTACGTCATCAAGCGGGGCATCTACCTCATACAGCACACAAATCGGAGCGGGATTCGTCAGGAAGACAGCAAAGAGCAGGGCAACCGCTGTCAGCGCCTGCTCGCCGCCCGAGAGCAGCGACATTAATTGAAGGCGCTTACCCGGAGGGCTGGCCATGATCTCCAGCCCTGCGGCAAGTGGATCATCAGATTCAGTCAAGGTGAGATGCGCGTGACCACCGCCGAAGACCTGTTTGAACAAATCCTGAAAATGGCTATCTACCTGCTTGAAGGCGGCCAGCAGGCGCTCGCGCCCTTCCTTGTTCAGGCTTGCGATACCCTGACGTAAACGAGCAATGGCCGCTTCCAGATCAGCACGCTCCTCCATCAGCGTTGAGAGCTGTTCATCCACTTCCTCGGCTTCAATTTCGGCTCGCAAATTGACCGGCCCCATACCATCGCGCTCTTTTTTTAATCGTTCGACTTTACGTTCGCTGACAGCGATATCAGGAATTTCCTCGTCATCTTCAATATTGCCGGCTGATCGAATCTGCTCCGGTTTGCATTCCAGCTTTTCGAAGATCTGCTCAGCGAGTTGGGTCAGGTTTTCCTGGCTATGCTCCATATCAGCCTGAAAACGAACCCGTTCCTCACGGCACGTTGCCAGATTTTCCTGGCAGATACGAAGCGCATTGTCGCAGTCCTTAACTACCGCCTCCGACTCTGCTAACTGGTCTCTTGCCGCGGCCTGACCGCCCTCCGCCCGGGCAACTTCATCCATAAGCTGGCCGCGTTTCGCATGGATCTCCTCAGGTTTTCCGTCCAGATCGACAAGTTCCTGCTCGGTTATGGAAAACCGCATTTCAAGCTGGGTAAAGTGATCCGCCATGCTGTCGAAACGTTGCTTCCAGCTGTTTTTCTCGCGCTCGATCGCCTCAAGACGGTCCCGCCTTATTGCTGATTCGCGTAAGCATTTGTCATTTTCAGCGCGTAACGCACCAAGCGCTTCTCTCTCGGAACGTAATTGCTCGCGATGCTGATCCAGGTCTTCCTGCTCTTTACGAACATCAGCAAGTGAGTCACCTTCAGATAAAATCCGTTTCTTTTCTGTCCCCGCTTCCTCCTGCTCTGTTTTTAGTGAGCTTTCACTTTCATTTAAAGATGCAAGACGAGACTGAAAGGTCGCGAGCTTCCTTGCATGCTCAGCAAGTGCGGATCTCAACCCATTGGCTTCACGGTCCGCTTCTTGCTTTAGCCGGCGACATTCCTGCTCCTTTGACTTTATATCGGTGAGGGCTGCTTCAGCAGCAACAAGCTGCTGCGTTATCTGTTCTACGAAACGATCTTTATTGTTTTTTTCCTCTTCAAGTCCGGAAAGCCGGTTGCGTTGTTCCAGACGTAGTGCCGCTGCTGTTTTTGCACCTGCTTTTCGAACAAAACCGTCCCAGCGCCAAAGATCACCCTCTTTTGTTACAAGTCGCTGTCCGGGAAGGAGTGTCTTCAGCAAGTCCTGAATTTCTTCTTTTTCCACCACCGCAATCTGACGCAACCGTGATCGAAGGGCTTTCGCACCGGATACAAACTGGTCCAGCGTTTTCAGGTTGTTATCAAAAGCCTGTTCTCGTTGCAGAGGTTCCGGATTTTCAAGCCAGTAAGCAGGGGCCGCCATGTCAAGCGGGGCTTCCAGATCTTCTCCCAATGCAGCGCCTAGGGCGGTTTCATAACCCTTTTTGACTTTTAGCATTTCAACAATGGGAGACCATTTTCCCTCAGCGCCATCCTGCAAGAGGGATAAAAGGGCCTTGATTTCTGCGTTGACAGATGCGGCACCTTTTTCTGCTTCTCTTAACTGGTCCCGGTTCTTTCTTTCTGCAAGCTCCGCCGTTTGCTTCTGTTCTTCAAGATGGGACAGTTCTTCACCAAGGTCAGAGCTGGTCTTTAGAAAAGCGTCCAGTTTGTCCTGGACATTCTCCTCCCCCTGCAAGCTGCCAAGAGCAGCGGAGACTGTTCTTTTTTCAGATGCGATTTCCTGCTGGCGACGCTCTATCTTCAGGAGGGTCCGCTCAATTGTTTCTTTCTGGGAGTGCAGGCTATTCTGGCGCGCCTTTTCTGCCGCAAGATTTTCTGTTTTTTCATCGAACGCGGTCTGGAGTGATCGAACCTCACTCTGACGTCTATTTATTTTTGACTGCAACTCCGCTTGCCGGGGCGTTTCTTCTCTATCTGTCTTTTCAATTTCGCCTTTTTCCGTTGTCAGTCTTTCCAGAGCCTCTTTTGCATCCTGTTCAAGGTTTTTTTCTCGCTCCATATCGTTGGAGATCTGGTTTTTACGGTCTTCAAGCTGTTGCTTTGCCTTTTTCAGCCGTTCTTCTTCGCGGTCGAGATTCTCTCGCTCCAGTGTTAGCCGGTGGACTTTGGCAGCGGCGGCAGCTTCCTGTTCTCTTAAAGGCGTTAAAATCTCGTTCGCTTTCAGGGAAGCGGTTTGCGCCCTGGCGACCTGGCGGGTAAGTTCATCTACCGCTTTGCTTGCGTCCTCCAGCTGCTTTTTTGCGGTGGTTACGGCATACTCCGCCTGTTCCTGCTTCTTAAAGAGAAGCATAGCCTCCGCTTTACGAATATGACCGGAGATATTGCGGTAGCGGTTAGCCTGCCGCGCCTGCCTTTTGAGGCTGCCAAGCTGGACTTCAAGCTGACCCGCAACATCATCAACACGCTCGAGGTTGGTTTCCGCAGCACGAAGGCGAAGTTCGGCTTCATGCCTTCTTGAATGCAGGCCGGAAATACCTGCTGCTTCTTCAAGAAGATGCCTTCGGTCTTTGGGTTTTGCGTTGATAAGGGAGCCGACACGCCCCTGGCTCACTATGGCGGTTGAATTGGCACCAGTTGCCATATCGGCAAATAGAAGCTGAACATCCCGTGCACGGGAAACCTTGCCATTTATCCGATAGTCGGAACCTGCTTCCCGGCGGATCCGGCGTGTAATATCGACTTCCTGATTCTCATTATAGGCAGGCGGTGCAGCCCGGTCCGTATTATCAAGCCCCAGGGTTACTTCTGCCATATTTCTTGGCGGGCGGCTGGATGTGCCGGCAAATATGACATCATCCATTGCGCCGCCGCGCATATTTTTCGCCGAAGTCTCGCCCATAACCCAGCGCAGAGCTTCCACAAGATTGGATTTGCCGCAACCATTAGGGCCGACAATTCCAGTGAGGCCGTCTTTAATCAATAATTCTGTCGGTTCAACAAAGGATTTGAAACCGGACAGACGCAATTGAGTAAATTTCACGGCCCCTCCATTCTTATGATCCAATCAGGCCTTTGAAAAAGCTGTCCATTGTTTCAAAATCGCGATTTCCGTCATAGAGTTCGCCATTGACAAAGATTGTCGGCGTGGCCCTGACACCATATTCGTTGGCGCCAACCAATCGATCTGTAAGGATGCTTTCCCCCAGTTTTTCATCGGCAAGAGCGGCGTCAAATTTTGATTTCGAGACACCGACCCGTTTTCCAATGGCGATCAAGGCTGCAGTCGGATCTGGCGCGCTTGTCCATTCAGCCTGCTTTTCAAATAAAATGGAAAGAACTGCGAAGAATTTCTTTTTTCCTGCCGCATGGGCGAGGACAGACGCCTGAAAGGCATAACGATCAAGAGGGAAATCTCTATAAATAACGAATGCCTTGCCCTCTTTTACGTAGGTTTCCTCGATTTTTTTCAGAGTGGCGTTATGAAATGCAGCGCAGTGAGGACAGGTTAAAGAGGCATATTCGACAATGCCAATGGGTGCTTTTGGATCGCCAAGGACATTATCATTCTCCAGAATATCACCGACACCAGCTTGAGCGGTTTTTGCAGCCAATATGGAAGCTGCAGCACCCAATGCAACGGGAGTTAAGCCTGCAGAAGCTACAAAATGTCGTCTAGAAACGTTCAAATTACACTCTTTCATACCAGATGTTGTGTTAGTATAGCTTTTCATTTTAGATACCTCAATATGTCGAATTCATATGGGAAACCCTAGGGTTTCTGCGGTGTTTCAGGATTTTTGCGGTGATTTTGTCTGGCAAGCAGACGGGTTCCTAATGCCCTTAATCGTTCTTTCAGTTCGTCGTCCTTGACGTCGGAAAGGTTCTCTTCCAGCCAGTGAATTTGAGCATCAGTTGGCTCTTGAGGGGCAGTTTTCTGCCGTTTTGGCTCTCTTTTGATGGGCGCTTGAATCAGGCTGATGCGAGAAACAGCCTTATAACCGAAGAAACTATTGATTCGCTCAATGATCAGTGGCTCAAAATGCTGGAATTCAGGGGCATGACCCGGGGATATGCGTACTTTCAAGGTGGCTTCGGAATTCTTGTTTCGCCCGTAAGTCAGTCTTTCAGGGCTGGAGACCATGTGAAGGGTTGGACCAACGATGTTAAGCCAGTTTGAAAGAATATCAGCCTGCGCAAAACCCCGTTTCACAAGGGCAGCCTTGGTGGATTTGCCAATATAACTGGCAATCGCCTTGGGTCCTTTCCTGTGACTCAATTTTCGCAAACGTTTTTCTCCCCCTTGCCTAATTGCTGAACATGCATATAGGTGGTTTCCCGCATGATGAGAATGGTATGATCAATAAATTATGAACAATCAAATTTTTGCGACGACAAATTTTGCCTCCAATATCCTGGACTGGTATGACGAAAACCGGAGAAGCTTGCCCTGGCGCGCGCTTCCTGGTGATGTGGTTGATCCCTATCATGTCTGGCTTAGCGAAATCATGTTGCAGCAAACCACGGTTGCCACAGTCGCACCTTATTTTAAAAAATTCCTGGGCCTCTGGCCTTGCGTTGAGGATTTGGCCTTAGCACCACTTGATGATGTTCTCGCTGCCTGGGCAGGTCTTGGCTATTATGCCAGAGCCAGAAATCTTCATAAATGTGCACAGACAGTATGTCAGGATTTTGGCGGAAAATTTCCATCCGCTGAGACAGATCTGTTAAAGCTTCCCGGCGTCGGAGCTTATACAGCGGCTGCGATCGCGTCGATAGCTTTTGATAACCGGGCTGTTGTAGTCGACGGAAATATTGAAAGAATTATCACCCGATATTTTCGTATTCAGGAAGCGCTCCCCAAGTCCCGAAGCCAGATCAGGGATCGTGCTGATCAATTAACGCCCGACACTCGGTCTGGTGATTACGCCCAAGCCATGATGGATATCGGATCAACGGTGTGCAAACCTAAAGCTCCCTTATGTGAGGACTGCCCTGTCTCAACCGGATGTGACGCACAAAAAGAAGGAGACCAGCTTGTTTATCCGAAAAAGGCACCTAAGAAGAAGAAACCTGAAAAGCATGCGAATATTCTATGGATAGAAAATCACTCCGGACAGGTTTTGATGCGTCGCAGAGATGAAAAGGGGCTGCTGGGCGGAATGATGGAGTTTCCGTCAACTGACTGGACTGAAGCTCCCGCAACAGAGACAGAGATTACAGAGCTTCTTATCGAACTTGGATTTAAAGAAAATCTGCCTCTTAAAACCGGCGCACCAACAATCAAGCATACCTTTACCCATTTTCATCTGTTCCTGACGCCCTATCAACACAATTTGGAGAGGGAAGAGCGTCTGGTTTCAAACTCACTGATCTGGGTTGATCAGGAAAAGCTGGATGCCATAGCGCTTCCCACCTTGATGGTAAAAGTTGTGAAATCTGTCAAGTCAAGGCAGGGGGCGCTTCCGCTATAGGAATTAAAGACCTGGGGAGACATACTCTTCTTTGGAAATCTGGCTATCTTTATTCTTGTCCAGTTGCTGGAACAAGACAGTTCCATGGGCCAAAAACTCATCAAGACTAAGCTGATTGTCTTTATTGGTATCAACCGCCTTGAACTCCTTGGGCGGTTCCATTTCCGCAGGCTTGCCGGACGCTGTGTCGATCAGTTGATTGGCGATCGCATACTCTTTGAAGCTGACGGAACCATCACTGTTCCCATCCATGGTGGAGAAATAGGTATTGCGATAGTAACTCGCTTCATCCTTCGAAATCATATTATTGGCGTCCCGGTCAATTCCAAGAAAAGAAGCGGCATTGAATGTTTTCGCCTGAACAGACGTGATCATCACAACCGAGACGGCAACGCTTGTGATGAGTGATGATTTAACAGTCATTTTTCCCCCTTTTTTATTGTCGAAGGGGAAAGATCCCCTAATTCATTTCAGCACGAACCTGCTGGCGTAACACGTCAATGGAAACAGCTTTGCCTTCTACATCGAAATGCCAGAATGTCCATCCGTTACATGTACTGGACCCTTGCAATTGTGCGCCAACCTTGTGGATCGATCCTGATACATCCGAGGCAATCAGGCTTCCGTCAGGACGAACCTTTGCTTTATAGCGCTTTCGGGAATCGAACAACACTTGCCCCGCACTTAGTAATCCCCGTTCTACAACTGAGCCAAAAGGAACACGGGGTTCCTGGCGTTTGCCTCTGGTTATTTCCAGATCGTCTGGCCCCAGGGGCTGAATTTTACGGATCCGTTCCTTTGCAACTTTGATATATTTTGTTTCCTGTTCACAGCCAATGTAGTGACGGCCCAGCTTTTTCGCAACGGCGCCTGTCGTGCCCGAGCCGAAAAATGGATCAAGGATGACATCGCCTTTACTGGTAGCCGATAACAAGACGCGATAAAGAAGAGCTTCCGGTTTTTGCGTTGTATGGGCCTTCTCGCCATCAATTTTCAATCGCTCATTCCCGCTGCAGATTGGCAGATGCCAGTCAGAGCGCATCTGGGTATCATCATTCATGACCTTGAGTGCATCGTAGTTAAAGGTCATTCCCTTGGCATTCTGATCTTTGGAGCACCAGATCAGCGTTTCATGCGCATTTGTAAAGCGTGTACCGCGAAAATTCGGCATCGGATTGGTTTTGCGCCAGATCACGTCATTGAGGATCCAGAAACCGAGATCCTGAAGCTTGGCCCCGACGCGGAATATATTGTGATAAGATCCGATGACCCAGAGCGTGCCATCATCTTTCAGGATACGTTTCGCGGCTTTCAGCCAATCGGTTGTGAATTTATCATAAACCTGAAAGCTCTCAAACTGATCCCATTCATCATCAACAGCATCTACCTTGCTGTCATCGGGCCTGCGAAGCTCTCCGGATAACTGCATGTTATAGGGAGGATCTGCAAAGATCATATCGACGGACTTTTCAGGCAGACTGTTCATCAGTTCGATACAATTGCCTTGCAAAATCTGGTTAAGAGGTAGCTTTACGATATCAGTCATAGAGGCATCACACTTTAGTTCTGAGTGCCACCAATACTGATTCGGTCGATTCGCTTCGTCAATATCTTTTGTTGAATCAGGATGTTAGAGGGGACTCTTAATTTTGAGTCTCATTCTCTTCCAGGATTTTTCGAATTGGGGCAAAACTTCGCCTATGTTGTGGTGTGACACCAAAGAGACTCAATCCCTTGCGATGCTCAGCGGTTCCATAACCCGCATTTTTCTCCCATCCATAATGCGGATACTGCTCAGAAAGGGTACACATTTTTCGATCCCGTGTCACTTTTGCAACAATTGAAGCAGCTGCAATAGAGAGAGAAATACTGTCCCCTTTCACAATCAGTTGACTTGGGACGCCCAGTTTTGGATCCCTGTTTCCGTCAATTAACAGACTGTCCGGTGATTGGTTCAAAGCCTTTAACGCCCGTTTCATGGCAACGAAAGTAGCTTGTAAAATATTAAGCTTATCGATTTCTGAGACGCTCGCCTCACCGATGCCGACATCCGCGCTTTGCAATATCTCGGTGAATAGAGCCTCCCTCTTTTGCTTAGAGAGTTTTTTTGAATCCTGAATGCCGTTCGGTAAGTTGTCAGGTGTTAAAACAACAGCAGCTGCTACGACCGGCCCCGCAAATGGACCGCGACCAACTTCATCAATACCTGCAACAAGACCAGGCATTTTCTGTTCTAACGAGAAGTCGGGCAGAGAAGTATTCTTTTTCATGTCTATTATAGATGTCTACGTAATTAGTTAGTTTTATTGAAGTTTTAAGACCTATTTAGTATTGAAACCGGCACGGATTTAAGGAATAGATAGCAAGCAATTCTGTAAAACTGAAGCGGATAAGTCACACTCGTTTAAATTATAGATTGTTTGAAGTAAAAGTGATCATCTGAGTGATTGCTCTTTTTTATATTCGACTTTACAAATGCTTCAGGCAAAGGAGCGGTGAAACTGCCAGGGGGGTAGCTGCCAGCCGCTGAGGGGTTCTATTAATGTATCGGATTTTGTTGAGCTTGATAATGAGCGTGTTCATAACGCTCAGTTTGGGGAGTGATCCAGGTCATGCCCAGGAAAGTCAATGGAATATTTCTTTGATGGAGCTTGAAGATCGGAATGCGATGGCGCCGATCACACTGAATGTGCAGGAAGAAAACTGGGTCCCCAATCCTGAGAATTTTGCGCTGGAAGTCGATAATATTGATGTTACAGCGCTCGCCGAAATCGAGGAAATGCAAATCAGCTACAAGCCCGCGGAACCTTTAAATCCTGGCTTGCATGCAGTTCGTCTTTACGAAATCACATCTGACGGCGAATATGTAGAACGGGGCTTCTGGCAGTTTGTCGTGAACAATGCCGGGAGCGGTGCTGTTGCCGGGAATGGTGAAACAGGTGACGGAAGCGGGAAGACACATATCGAAGCTTCCATGGATAACAGCATTGAAATTTCGCAGCGACTTTTCGACAAGAATATTACATCAACGGTTTCTGACGATACTTTTGTGTCTGGTGCCGGTAGCGGTAACTTGAATATTGCCAATGGTGGCTGGTCACTTAACGCTTCTGGTAACTATTTCATCGAATCCGAGGAACGGGTTTCTGTCACCGGTAACGAAATTGATCTGGGTGAATATTCCATCAACTTACAATATAGCGGAGATACGATCGCGTCAGGTGCAACACTTGGGCATCAGGATATTGGTGTGGAAAGCCTGGCAATGACTTCTTTTAACCGAAGAGGGGTCTCCCTGAATGTCGGTGGTGCTACTGACCGCTGGAAGGTAACTGGTTTCTCGCTTAGCAGCGACTCGCTGGCTGGTGGTGATGACTTTACAGGTCAGAAGGATGATTCAGGATATGTTGCGGGCGGTGCTGCAATGGGGCGCCCGATCTGGGAAGAAAATGCAAAAATTGAACTGACCGGTCTTTATTTTACGTCCAGGGGAGGCGAATTGGATTTTGGTTCTTCTGGTGGACTGGTGACCGATACTGCACCGAAAGGTGAAGGGGCTGCTGTGATTGCAGACAGTTATTGGTGGCAAGACCGAGTTCGTGTTCGCGG
This sequence comes from Sneathiellales bacterium, assembly GCA_022360775.1. Classification (GTDB taxonomy): domain Bacteria; phylum Pseudomonadota; class Alphaproteobacteria; order Sneathiellales; family Sneathiellaceae; genus Sneathiella. The sequence continues at coordinate 16,332 of JAKSCD010000120.1, forward strand.
TGAATATGCTTACTCCAATATGGATCTGGATGGAGATGAAAGTCTGGGAAAAGATGGTGCCGATGCGAACGCTGTTGATCTGAGCTATGTCGCAATCCAGGATGACGGTCAGTCTGAGACGCCGGTCTCTCTTACAGTAGGAGGGCGCTGGGAAAAAGTTGACACTTTTTATTATAGCCTGGCTAATCAGGGGCTGGCTGTAGACCGAAATGCTTTCTCCGCTTTCGCCAATATGTATGTAGGGGCTTTCTCTTTGAATGCCTATGGTGGATATGAATCCAACAATACTGCGGACCTGGAGGATGTTGCGACCGACGAAATCATCAGTGCCGGATTTGACGGGAACTATACCCTGGCTATTGATAGGGAAGATCCAGATGAACTTGCCTGGCTTGGGACACCGTTTTTTGGATTTGGTGCGAGCCTCTTTGATGCAGGCCGTAAAGAAACCCCGGTCGGGTTCCTGGGGGATGGAACCAACAATACGACCCTGAATTACTATATTAATTTCGGGTCCAGTTATGAGCGTTGGAATTGGCAGCTGGGATATAATCGCAAGGACTTTGATGATGATACGGATGTGTCCTCTGACACAGCAGACGAAACAATCGATTTATCTGCATACTGGACTGTTTCTGATTCGCTGAACCTGTCGGCCGGAACGAGCCTCAACCACTTCAAGCAAAAAACGGAAGGGGAGAGATCGTATAATGTTTCGGGTAATCTGGGACTGCAGGCAACGTTGATACCAGACACACTTACGACAAATCTTACATATAATATGAACCTTTCTTCAGGGAGCGGCGACTCACCAGATAGACACATTCTGTCTGGCGAGATGGAATGGACTTTTTTACAACCCGAGGTGAACAAACCCGGAGTAGCTTTGGCGTTCCGCGGCGCTATGGAGAAAGAAGAT
>JAKSCD010000356.1 GCA_022360775.1 Sneathiellales bacterium
AAGAATTTTTGTTCATCCTTGGCAAATTCCAATTGAGAGTTCCATTTTTTTGATTCTATATGGAGCTCGTCCGCACTGAACCACTCCCTATATGACCTATTTTGGGTTTTCGACTTCATTTTTTTGGTTTTGTTGCGGCAAATGGAAATCCATTTGCCGCGGGTTCCACATCAAACAACCTCGATTATTTTTTTGGGGTTTTCCATTGCTCCATCTTTCTTAAGAAGATTGAGTTTTAAAATCCCATTCTCATAGGTTGCCCTTACATCTTTTGTTCGATCCACCGAATTGGGCAATTGCATGGTTCTTGTAAACGCATTGTAATTAAATTCCCTTCGGGTATACTCATCATCTTTTTCAGTTTCTTCCTTACTTTTTTTGGCAGAAACTTCCAAGACATCGTCCTTCATGGCAATTTCAAAATCCTTTTTGTCAAAGCCGGGGGCCGCAATCTCAATTTCAAAATCACCATCATGTTCTTTCACGTTCATGGATGGCAGGGATTTTTCCAAATTGAAAAAATCATCATCGATGAAAGTGTCCCTGTTGAAGAAATCAATCAGGCTTTCGTTCCAGGGAAATCGTTTTCCCTTTAGTTTAACAAGTGACATAATAACAGGTTTTTAGATTAATGAATTATGTTATATTTCAATATAAAATTCTGGTCTTGGCCCTAAAATGACCTAAATCAATATGAAGGTTTTCTTCGTTTAAGTACCGAGCCGGCATAGTTATAAACCTCTGTTTTCAGTTTTAGGTAGTCATCAAAATACTGTAATATCTTATCCTGAAGTCTGTGGTGTTTTAGAAAGAAGCCTTTGTCACACATTTCCGGGGTGCACTCAATAATTCCGCCCAATTGGTTGATTTGCCTTAAAACCGCCTTTTTAAGTCGCTCCTTTACTTTTTTTGATTTAAGCAGTTCTTGTCTGTAGGTCACCAATTTCTCAAACAGATTGGGGGTTCTGGGCTCAAAGACATAGGAATTCAACAATTTTTCTATAAAGGTCATTTCGTCCTCAATGAACTGAAGATGCGATTTCCATCTTTGTAGCTGGGAGTTAAGTACCTCTATTTTCTTTTCTTTGACCATATTCATTGCCGTTCATAAAGCATTGGCGACTCATGAATATAAAGTTTGGTCGGTTTATGTGAAATGATCTAGGTCAATTCAGGGCGTGGTCAAACGAATTATTGATAACGGTCGTCTATATTGAAGGAGCGTTTGACCAACGCCTTAAATTGATTTTGGGTCATACTGTCTGTTTTTTCCTTGAGCTTGACCTTGGTTGCCAATTGTGGGTAACTGGATTCCAACTCTCCCATGAACTTGTCCGCAGCTTCGGCCGGGCCAAACAGTGCCAATTGGTCCACATCTCCCAGCTCCTGGACAATCTTTGCAAAGTACCTCTTTAATTGATGTTTCTCTATTTCCAAATATTTACTGTCCTGGACCACATCCTGGGGGCCCCATCTGGTCTTGGAGCGCGAACCTCCTTTGGGGTTAAAAAAATCCAATTCCGAAGGAATTGAAAAAATGCTCTTTTCCTTTCCGTGTTCCAAAACTACCCCTATAGCTTCCTGTTTATCCAGCCAAATTCCTATTTGCTTCATCATTATCTGTTTCAGTTATCATTGAGTTCCAAAATTGGGACGGTGGGATCATACCCGATTTCCTTGACCAAAGGGTTGGAGAGCATGCTTCCAAAAAACCAGTGTTTTCTATTAAGAAAAGCTATCATATCGCAAGGTGTGCTCTCCATAAAAATATTGATGCCCTTACTTACCTTGATTCCTGGCAAAAAATACATTTCATAATCCGACCCATCCAGAATGTCCTGCAGCAATTGTTTGTTGGCCTCTTCGGC
>JAKSCD010000223.1 GCA_022360775.1 Sneathiellales bacterium
TCAAACTCAGATAAACCAACCCCTAAAAATCCCGCTATTCGGACACGGTCCCCTGTTCCGCTGGAACTGTGTGGTATGGCGAGAGCGGCAGAGATTCTCGGTGATCGCTGGTCCCTCCTCATCCTCCGCGAAGCCTTTTACGGTGTTGTCCGTTTTGCCGATATGCAGGCGGATATAAAAGCACCGCGCGCTGCCCTCTCTGCCCGGCTTGGCAAACTGGTGGAAGAAGGCCTGCTTGAAAAATTCGAATATCGTGAAGATGGTGCCCGCACCCGCAATGGCTATCAACTCTCACCGCGCGGTCGCGATCTTGCAATCACCTTCCTCGCCATGAAAGACTGGTGGGATAAGGGACAGGAAGAAGCTCCGAAAGTTCGCTTTGTCCCCAAGGGACAGAAGAAGGCTGTCCGGGCCGTCCTGATTGATGAGGACGGGAGAATTGTCGATCCTGCAAAGCTGGGGGTTCAGCTGGATTAACCGGCTTGATCATTTCATTTTGCAATAACTGATATCAACTTTCGCGGGATAGGCAGCCAGGCGGAATGCCCCTAGGTTTCCTGAAGATCTAATCAAAGGAGATTTATATGCCTATCGCCCAAATCGCCCTTAAGGAAGGAAAATCCAAAGCCTATCGCACAGCTCTCTGTGATCTTCTCTATAAGGCCTTGCGGGATGCGCTCAAGGTGCCGGAAGATGATCAGTTCATCACCATCACCGAGCATGAAGCCGAAAATTTTCGCTATGGGAATGCCTTCGATATCAAACGCAGCGATGATCTCGTTTACGTGCGGATCACGGTTTTTGACAGCCGAACGGAAGAACAGAAAAAAGCGCTCTATCGGCGGCTTTCCGTTCTTTATACGGAAAAGCTCGGATTAAGACCGGAAGATCTGATTATCCTGGTAACAGATGCCTCTAAAGAAAACTGGTCTTTCGGCCACGGGATTGCCCAATTTGCGTAAAACGTCCCGCTCTTCTCTCGATTGCCGCCAGAACTGAAAACTATTTTATTTCACCAAATGACGGCATACTCCTTGAACAATCGCTCATTCATGTACATTTTAGAGCAACCGACAGGGAATAATGACCAGCAGTCATGTTGATCATGCCACAACAGATAGCAAAGAGAGAAGAGCTCCATGCCCGTTGCTGAAGATCAGGCACCTGAAGAGATGAAGGACGCCAACTCGGAAGAGGATCAGCCTGTCCAGCCGATGCCGCACCGGACGAAGGAAGCCTATCGGCGCTTTGCCCTGACGGTCTTGGTGATCTTCGCGCCGATCCAGTTTTATATCGGCTGGCGATTGATCCCGAACCTCCCGATCCCGCTTCTTCTTCAGGCGCTCTGCTGGATCATTGTCGCTGGCTCGATCGTGATTATCCCCTTTGGCACCCTGGCCTCTGTTTTCGTGAGCCGCCAGGCCCTCGCGGACAGGCTGAGCTGGGCCGGGTCGCTCACACTCGGCTGGTGGTCTTCCCTGCTCATCGTGACCCTCATCCGGGATATCGCCCTTCTTTTCACAGAGGGCGGAAACTGGGTTATGGAAAGCGCAACACTTGCTGTTAGTCTCTCCATCATCGTGACCCTGATCGGCTTTTTAAATGCCCGCCGGACGGCAAAAGTGGTGAAGGTTGCCATCCCTCTCACATCCCTCCCCGAGGCGCTCAACGGTTTTACCATTGTCCAGATCACCGATATTCATGTGGGCCCCACCATCAAGGGTAAATATGTGAAAGGGATTGTAAAACGGGTCAACGCGCTTGAGCCTGATCTCGTAGCCATCACCGGTGATGTGGTGGATGGGAAAGTTGAGCATCTTTCAAAGGATACTGCGCCGCTTGGCACCCTTGAAGGCCGCTACGGCACTTATCTGGTGACAGGCAATCATGAATATTATTCAGGTGCCGTGGAATGGATTGATGAATTTCGCCGCATCGGA
>JAKSCD010000557.1 GCA_022360775.1 Sneathiellales bacterium
TCGTCTTTTCTTCATCATTCCAGTATCCCTGCATCACGGAATAGCCACGCGTCCAAAGCTCTCCTTGCTCGCCCACAGGTACAACCTTCCCCTCTTCATCAACAATTTTTACTTCCACATGAGGATGGATCTGCCCAACTGTTGTCACCCGATGGTCCAGACTATCATCTACAGCGCTCTGGAAGGAGACAGGGCTCGTTTCAGTCATGCCATACGCAATGGTGACTTCTGACATGTTCATTTCAGAAACAACCTTTTTCATCACTTCAATCGGGCAAGGAGCCCCCGCCATAATTCCTGTCCGAAGAGAGGAAAAATCCATTCTATCAAAATCCGGAAATTCCAGCATGGCGACAAACATGGTTGGCACACCATAAAGAGCCGTACATTTCTCGCGACTTACAGTGTTGAGGGTCGTTTCCGGATCAAACGCTTCACCGGGGAAAATCATCGCGGCCCCTTTTGTGATGCAGCCCAGAGTGCCCATTACCATTCCAAAGCAGTGATAAAGCGGTACCGGGATACAAAGCCTGTCTTCCTCTGTAAGATTTAAGGCGGCTGATACAAAATTTGCGTTATTGATGATATTGTAATGGGTCAGTGTCGCCCCTTTGGGCGATCCGGTTGTCCCGCTTGTAAATTGAATATTGATCGGATCATCCGGGGTAAGACCGGCTGTTATGTTATCGAGCGCATCCCTATCAACCGGATTGCCTCTATCCATTACATCATCAAATTTGTACATTCCGGAAACATCCTTTGTTCCCATTTGAATGACAGACTTAAGGTGAGGCAGTTTCTCCGCATTCAAGTCACCTGGATCGCAAGCAGCAAGTTCAGGAGCAAGAGACTGGATCATTTCAACATAGTTGGAGGTCTTGAACTGCGCAGCCGTAATAAGTGCCTTGCACTCCACTTTATTCAGGGCATATTCCAGCTCTGATAGTCTGTAAGCCGGATTGATATTAACCATCACCAGCCCTAATCGCGCAGTTGCGAACTGAGTGAGCAACCATTCCAGACGATTAGGCGCCCATATTCCGATGCGATCCCCTTTTCTCAGGCCCAAATCCATCAGGCCACTTGCCAGTTGATCAACCTGTCTTTCAAGCTCTTGATACGTCAGACGGTCCTGGCTCTGTTCGAAATAGGCAGCACCTTTTTGAGCATATCTGGCAGCTGTGTCCTTGAATATTTCAGGAATGGTTTTATTCAGGAGTGCGGGTTGATTATCTCCCCGAACATGTGATTTCCCCTCTTTGGGGATCCGCATCTCTACCCAATTTTCCTGAACGCCCATTGTCACCTCTCCTGCTTTTGACACACACACTCAAACATAATGAAAGATTTTTATGGATGTCTTTATACATGAAGAAGGCTCAAATGTCGTCTTTCAGCCAATAAAAAAGGGTGGACCAATGGCCCACCCTTCAAAATCTCGATTTCTTTCAGATTAGAAAGAAAGAGCTGTACCGACGAAGAAGATAGTTGCTTCATCGCCTTCAGAGCCGACGAGGTCATCTTCACCCTGGAAGAACTGTACACCACCAAATGCTGTGATGCCTGGGCCGAGTACATATTTACCGCCAACAACAACAGCATCCAGTTCACCGTCATTCGCATCGTCCAGTTCAACACGTGCATACTGTACACCAACTGTCCAAGGACCCTGGCCATAAGTAACACCGAGGTTCCAGTCATGACGCTCACGATCCAGGTTACCACCGTCATTTTCAGTCAGCTTGTAAGCACCACCAACTTTGAAGCCGCCGTAACCGAGCTGCAA
>JAKSCD010000243.1 GCA_022360775.1 Sneathiellales bacterium
GGTGGTTTCCGGCCTTTCAAAACTGAATTCAAGAGGAAACACCAGAAAGAATGCTGCTGAAATCACAATGGCAAATGCACATCGCATCCCCAGTTTCTGGACGGCTTCCCGCGTTGGTGCGAGAAGAAAAACCAGCACAAAAATTATATCTGAAGACATATAGGGAATTATCAGCTCCGGAATGAACGGCAGAAAAACTTCCCAATCGAAATAAAAGAACGGATGCGGCGCGGTAAGAGCACTGATCTGGTTGGTGCTCCCATAGACAAGGAAAAAGAAACTGCCGATCAGCATGGTCCATAAGGCACGTTCCTTAAGCAAAGGAATGGCTTCCGGCCTCGCGTCAAAAGCTTCTGTTTTCAAGTAGGAATTGTTCATCATGAGAGCGCTGGCGGTCCGTAATAGAAGAAGAAAGTGTAGTGGAAAAAGACCGGGGCGCTATAGGTGAGGCTATCAACACGGTCAAGAATGCCACCATGACCCGGGATCAGGTTACTGCTGTTTTTAACGCCCATATCCCGCTTGAACGCTGACATGGTGACATCGCCTAGAAACCCGGCTATGGCAATAATACCGCCGACGACAAAAAGATGCGCTCCTTCGAAAGGAGTAAGATAAGGGGCAAGGAAGTAACCAACAGCTGCTGTGGTGAAAACACCTCCCAAAAAACCGGCCCATGTTTTTCCGGGACTCACCTTTGGTACTATCTTTGGGCCGCCAAGAGATTTGCCCCAGACATATTGGGCCACATCATTGGCTTGTGTGAGGATCACGAGGAACATCAGCAGGCCGACATTGCCCGCGTCGGGAAGATTGATTTTGGGTAAGGACAGCATATAGGCCGCATGGCTTAGGCTGAAAACCGTGAGCATCAATCCCCAGTGCAAAGTACCAGAAGCTTTTAGAAACCCTTCAGTGCTTCCTGTGAAAAAGGAGCGCACGGGCAGGGCGAGGAAAACCCAGACCGGAATGAAAATGATGAACATTCCATACCAGTATTCATAAACCCAGAGAAACTGGAAAGGTATGGTTGCATAGGCCAGAAAGAGGACAGGACGATCAATTCTGCGGGTTGGAATAAGGGAGATAAATTCCTTGAAGGCAAGAAAGCTCACAAATCCGATAAAGGCAATGGCGGCAGGGCGATCCATAAGCACAGCTGCAGAAAAAAGGGCGATTATCCCCCACCAGGACTTAATGCGTTGAACAAGTTCATCATGATCTTCCGCGCGGAAAAACAAGCCTTTTAGGAATACAATGACTGAAGCGATCCCCAAAAGGGAGAAAATGGCGATTACAGTATTTAGGGTATTTGCAGGGACTGTCTCAAACATTTTCCTGCACCTCCTTTAGCGCAGCACTGCATCGGTTCCAGATTGTGATCAGAGAGAGAAGGACCAGAAGACCCAGATAAAAGCCAATCCATGAGGAGAGAGGGATACTGAAGGCGATCAATACCGAAAGAAGGCCGAACGCAAAAGCACGGTCACTCTTGCCAAAGGGACCATCATACCGGCGGCTTCCGCCCATCTGGATGGAGATGATCCCAACCATTTCAACAAGCAGTGCGAGAATAACGATGAAAAGAACAGGCACCGGGGGAATGTCTGTTACATAGACAAAAGGCAGATATAAAAACAAATCCGAGAGAATATCACCAAGCTCGTTCAGGAGCGCGCCCAGCGGGCTCTTCATATCAAACTCTCTCGCCAGCATTCCGTCGATCGCGTTCAAGGCCATTCGAAGAAAAAGAACAGCGGGAAGAAGAATAAACGGAAAAATCGCATGCGGGAAAAGGGCGATGGCACCGCCACCGACTGCAGATAAGGCAATGGCTGCGATGGTTACCTGATTTGCCGTTATTCCGTTCTTTGCCATTTTTGTGCAAAAAGGGCGCAGAAAGGCCTGAAATCTCGGTTTTAAGTCATAGATACTGATCATTAATTCTATTTCTCCCTGTCCTGACGCTAAAAGCTAAGCCTTGTCTTTTGCAACCTGTATTTTTGTTATCGTCAAATCAGATCCACCTGAAGATTAGTATGGAAAGTGGCGAAATTTGGGTTTTACCGTAAGAGTTCATGAAAATTCACTTTTTTTGAACATCGCTCAATTAATTGTTGACATCGTTATTGAGCTGTATATATCTTTCAATTGAGCAACGTTCAATAAGAAAATTTTAGAAACTTTCATAGGTGAACATTTTTTTGCCTTTTTATTGAACGATGTACAATTAAACTATGGAGAAAGAACATGTCTGTTGGAAAAACAATTATCGCGATTGGTTCAGTTTTCGGAATTATTGCGGCTTACGGATTAGGTTTACAGTTCGTCTTTCAGCAAGTTGCCCAGTTTACGAACGGCGCCTTTTCATCCATGGCTGTGGGATTTGAAGAAGCAATTTCCAACTTCATGATGGATGGTCGAAATTTATTGATTGCCACGAAATAAGACGAGCCGACGCCAGGAACCTGAGGCAGAGGGGGAGCATCATGCAAAATGTAGAAAAGAGATTTAAAAGCCGGGACGAGACAGAACTTGTTTATCGCCACTGGAAACCGAAGAAAAAATCCGGACGCGCAATTGTCTTGTTTCACCGGGGGCATGAGCATTCTGCCCGGTGGCAGGATGTTGTTGAAAAACTCGGCTTTGAGGATATGCATATTTTTGCCTGGGATGCACGTGGTCATGGGCACTCCCCTGGTGAACGAGGATATGCACAGAGTTTCGGCACCCTGATCAAGGATGTAGATGATTTTATACGTCACCTGTCTACCGAGTACGAAATTGCTACTCAAGACATGATCATCTTCGCGCACAGTGTGGGCAGTGTTCTGGTAAGTACCTGGGTTCATGATTATGCGCCGGACATTCGGGGACTGGTGCTCGGAAGTCCCGCGCTTAAAGTCCGTCTTTATGCGCCCTTGGCTATTCCGGCGTTGCGGCTTCTGAATAAGATCAAACCAAAATCCTTTATCAAGAGTTATGTGAAAGGGCGCCTGTTGACGCGGGACCCTGAAAAGGCAGCGTCTTATAATACGGATCCCCTTATCACACCGCAAATCGCTGTGAATATCCTGCTGGGTTTGCGGGATGCGGGAGACCGGCTCATTGCAGATGCAGGTGCTATCACTGTTCCGACACTCATTCTTACATCTGGTGATGATTTCGTTGTGGATCAGGGCGCCCAGAAAAAATTCTATGACGGTCTCTCTCATCCAAGAAAAGAGATGCAGACATTTAAAGAGTTTCGCCACGATACCTTTAACGAGCTGGACAATCATCTGCCTATCGACAAGGCGCGGATGTTTATCGAAGATCTGTTTGAACGGAGTGAAGAGCCGGCTTTTCTTCTAAAAGCACATGAGAAGGGTTATTCAAAGAAAGAACATGATCGTCTTTCCGCTCCTTTACCCTGGTATTCCCCGAAAAAATGGTCATTTGCGGCTGCAAGGCTGGGATTGACCACGTTCGGACGGCTCAGTGAAGGCATTCGTGTGGGCTGGAAGACCGGTTTTGATTCCGGCTCTATGCTGGATTATGTCTATGAAAATAAGGCCAGAGGAACCTCTCCACTGGGCAGGTTGATCGACCGGATGTATCTGGACAGTCCCGGCTGGAAAGGTATTCGCAAGAGAAAAACCAACCTTGAGAGCTTTTTGCATCAGGAAATTCATTCCCGGATTGAGAGGGATGAAAAAGTGAGACTTGTGGATATTGCCACCGGTCATGGCCGCTATGTTCTGGATGTAATTAAAGAATATGATCACGAAAAAATCGAGGCTGAACTGCGGGACTATAGCGAGATCAATGTAACTGCCGGGAATAAACTGGCTGAGGAAATGATGCTGGAGAATGTGTCTTACAAACTTGGTAATGCGTTCGATAAAGACTCTCTCTCTGAAATTGACGGGACACCGAATGTAGCAATTATCTCTGGGCTTTATGAGTTGTTTTCTGACAACAGTATGATCAGTGAGTCCCTTGAAGGCCTATATGAAAAACTCGCACCGGGCGCATCACTGATTTATACAAATCAACCATGGCATCCGCAGCTTGAATTTATCGCAAGGGTCCTCACCAGTCACAGGGACGGGGACGCCTGGGTCATGCGTCTCAGGACACAACAGGAAATGGACCAGCTGATAGCGGCTGCAGGATTTGAAAAGATGGACCAGAAAATTGACGAGGAGGGTATCTTTTCAGTTTCGCTGGCCAGGAAGCCTTTGGAAGAAAAGTCATGAATACTAAACCGGTAAAATACCCGAGAACACCGCACCTTCCCTGGTCTCCGGGACGGACGTCTGATGATGTAGGGATCAAGACAGCGGATCAGTTTACGGGCAAAAAGGTGATCGTCACCGAAAAAATGGATGGGGAAAATACCAGCCTTTATCCGGACAGGATGCATGCCCGATCTCTTGACAGCGCCCATCACCCTTCACGGGATTGGGTGAAGGGGCTGCATGCGAAGATTGCATGGCAGATTCCGGACGGTTGGCGTATTTGCGGAGAAAATCTCTATGCGCGCCATTCCATAGGCTATGAGGGTTTACCCAGTTATTTTCTCGCTTTTTCTGTCTGGAACGAAAAAAACAGGTGTCTGTCCTGGCGGGATACGGTCCAGTTTTGTGAGCAACTTGGCCTTCATTTTCCAAGGATCCTTTATGATGGAGACTGGGATGAGGCTTTTATCCGCTCCATAAAAGTGGATGAAGGAATTTCAGAAGGATATGTGGTGCGCACTGCTGGTGATTTTGCATATGAGGATTTTGGACAAAATCTGGCCAAATGGGTGCGGCCCTCTCATGTCACATCCGAAAAACACTGGTCCAAATCGGAACTTATTCCGAACGGGATGGTAGCAATCAGCTAAGGAAAATCAAATGTCTCAAAGAAAATTGAGCGAGTTCCTTGAGGAACTCGTCCCAACAGTCATGGGTTTTTTAACTTTCAAATCTGTAAAGCCTGATCTGGAAAATTTTGGAAATCATTATCTGGGTTTTGGGATCCTGAGCGCCTGGATCGCTGGCGTTGGCCGGTATTGGGATCACCCAAATGCGGATCTTTGGCAATATCTGGGGCTGGGATCAGTTGCCTATATATTTATTCTGGCGTTAATTCTCTGGCTGCTGATCCTGCCATTAAGACCTCAAAACTGGTCTTTTAAATCTGTTCTCATCTTTGTCGGCATGACCTCTCCGCTTGCTTTTGTTTACGCAATACCAGTTGAGAAGTTTATGGATTTAGTCAGTGCACAATTTATCAACTTACTCTTTTTACTGATTGTTGCCGTCTGGCGGATAAGTCTTTTATTCAGATTCCTATCTCGATCGGCGCTGCTACAAGAAGAGACACTTGGGATTGCACTGCTTTTTCCAATGGCGATTATCGTTGTTGTCCTCTCTTCCTTAAATTTGGAACATGCGATTTTGGACCTTATGGCAGGAATGAGGGGCGGAGGTAGTGGTACGCTCGCCTACCTGGTTGTCTCTTTCCTTTCTCTTATTTCAGTTGTCGCGTCACCGGTCTTGACGATTTGGTATTTGTTTATTGCAGGCACTAATTTGAAAGACATTTATGATGAGCGGAGGTTGAAAAACCGATAATGCTTAAAATTGCTTTCATAGCGATGAGTGGTGTGCGCGTTTCAAATCCCAGGCTTGCAAGTCTAGGTCTCACCTTGCCAGGCTTTATCGAACGGGCTGAGGTTATCGCTTCCCTTCCCTCTCTTGGGCTTCTCACTTTGGCTGCATACACACCCGCCCAACATGAAGTCCAATATCTGGAGCTTCCAGAATATTCTGACCAAATGTCTTTGCCTGGTGAGTTTGATGTGGTTGCTATTTCTTCTTTCACTGCACAAATTCTGGACGCCTATCGGCTGGCTGATGCATATCGAAAGCTAGGCACTCTTGTGGTGCTGGGCGGATTGCATGTAACTGCATGCCCGATGGAAGCGAAGGAGCATGCGGATGCAATAATCGTCGGAGAAGCCGAGCTTTGCTGGGAAAGACTGCTTCTCGATATCCAGAATGCTTGTCTAAAAGACGTGTATAGTAGCAAAGGACAGGAATTCGATTTAGCGACAAGTCGGACACCGCGATATGATTTGCTGGATCCCGGACGGTATAATCGTATAACGGTTCAGACACAGAGAGGATGCCCTTATCGGTGTGAATTCTGTGCCTCGTCCATTCAATTGACAGAAAAGTATAAATCCAAGCCGGTTGATCTTGTCTTTCGGGATATCGAGGCTATTAAATCTGTCTGGCGAGATCCTTTTATTGAGCTGGCAGATGACAATTCCTTCGCCAATAAAAAACATGCAAGGCTATTGGTTCAGGCGATTGCCAAACAGCAAATCAAATGGTTTACAGAAACGGACATATCAGTCGCTGATGACCATGAGTTAATTTCTATGCTTGCTGACAGCGGGTGTCGTCAGTTGCTTGTCGGATTGGAGAGCCCTCCCGGTCAAACACTTGCAGGGATAGAAACACGAGCGGACTGGAAAGCAAAAAGAATGGATCGCTATGGTGAGGCGATCCATCGTATCCAGTCGCACGGCATTTCAGTCAATGGTTGTTTTGTATTTGGATTTGATCATCACGATCATGGTATTTTCGATGATACGCTTGATTTTGTGGAAGAAAGTGGCCTGTCCGAAGTGCAGATAACGCTACAAACTCCCTTTCCCGGAACGCCTCTTTACCATCGGCTAAAAAAAGAAGAGCGTTTGCTAAAAGAAGTTTTTTGGGATCAATGTACTTTGTTTGATGTTACTTTTACCCCAAGGAAAATGACGGTGCAGGAGCTGGAGACGGGTTTTGAAAATTTAATGTTAGCACTTTATTCAAACGAAAGAACGTCAACGAGGAAGCGCAGATTTGTTAAAATGCGGGGCCAGGATTTGGAAATATGAAATTTTCTTTTCAATTAGGGCTTTGTTTTTTTCTTGCCTTCTTTGTTGAGAATATTTCAGCCCAGACGAAAATGGGGGATTTTCCTTTTTGACCTTCATGTTACGGAAAAAGACCTTGTTGAAATTGATAAAGCACCTGAGGAACTCGCCGATGGCTGGAAAACATCAACGCTAAGGGCTCAGGGGCTCAACCCGGCACTGATCGCCCGTTTGGTCAAACATATTCGTCGTCAGGATTATCGTAATATCCATTCCCTTCTGATTGTCAGAAAAGGCGTACTTGTCAGCGAACATTATTTTGGAAGCTATAAGAGTAAGGCAACCGGAGAGCGGCATGCCTATGACCGCGCGACACTGCATCAGACCCGCTCTTCCTTTAAAAGCGTCACAGGGCTTTTAACGGGAATTCTGATTGAAGAGGGAGTGTTCAGCCTTGAAGATCCGGTGATAAAACATCTCCAGCGATTGCAGGATTTTGAAAATATAGATCCACGAAAGAACAAGATAACACTCCGTCACCTCCTCAATATGACAAGCGGGATGAGTTGCTCTGAAATGCCCGGAGCAGGACCTGAACGGGAAACAGAGCTTCGTAACAACGTGAATATGGTGAAGTCCCATGGGGAGCTTGCAATGGTGAGTGATCCAGGAGAGAGATGGCGCTACTGCTCAACCAATTCTCTGTTATTGGGATTCGCCATGCATGCAGCTCTTGGTGAAAAAGAAGAAGGGCCGCTTAAGTTCTTTCTGGATACAAAGCTGATGGCGCCATTGGATATTTTCCATTATCAGACCGGCCGGTCTCCGCGTGGGTATATGCTAATGCACGGTGGACAAAGAATGCGCCCCCGTGACCTTGCCAAATTTGGACAATTGATTGTTGCAAATGGTGTCTGGAAAGAAAAGCAGATCATTCCGAGGTCCTGGGTTAAAACCATTAAAGAAAAAGGGGTTCCAACAGACTGGTCCTGGACAAAATCTATCTTGCCGGAACAACAGGATATGCCGCCCTCCACTTATATGAACCAGTGGTTTCAAACAAGGATGAAGGTTAAGTGAACGGAATACTCCCTTATCCATTCCTGGGGAAATGGGGGCCAGTTTGTTATTGCAATCCCGGAACTGGACCTGGTCGTGTCAACCACTGCCGGAAATTACGGGGCAAAGCATATCGAGAGCCAAAAACAGATTTTCCATATGCTTTACCATTTTATTCTGAACCCGCAAAACTTCCCGTAGGATGGTGTTGACCTTCCGGTAAATCGCCAGACATCACCTGTTTATAGGCATGCCA
>JAKSCD010000218.1 GCA_022360775.1 Sneathiellales bacterium
GGTGATCCGGTAGAGCAGGCGCGGGTCTATGACGAACAGGGAGCGGATGAGCTGTGCTTTCTGGATATTACTGCGAGCTCCGATAACCGGGATACGATTTATGATGTTGTCCGCCGTACAGCCGAGCAGTGTTTTATGCCGCTCACTGTTGGCGGCGGGGTCCGTACTGTTGAAGATGTAAGAAAGCTGCTGCTTGCAGGAGCGGATAAAGTCTCGATCAATACGGCAGCTGTTCACAATCCCGAATTCGTCCGTGAAGCGGCCCGGAAATTTGGCAATCAATGTATTGTTGTTGCTGTTGATGCCAAACAGGTGGCCCCAGGTAAGTTCGAGATTTTCACTCATGGTGGGCGAAACCCAACAGGCATTGATGCTGTGGAATGGGCGCAGCGTATGGCGGACTATGGTGCGGGTGAAATATTACTCACGTCAATGGATCGGGATGGCACGCGGGAGGGGTTTAACATTCCTCTCACACGTGCAGTAGCCGATGCGGTCACTATTCCGGTCATCGCCTCTGGTGGTGTCGGTACTCTTGATCATCTTTCTGAAGGGATCCTGGAAGGACATGCAACTGCTGTTCTGGCGGCGTCAATTTTCCATTTTGGGGAATATTCCATTCACGAGGCCAAGCAGGCCATGAAAAAAGCCGGTGTCCCGGTTCGGTTATAGGAGAGGGAAATGGCAACGTCAGAAATGCTGGATCGTTTGTTTGAAACGATAACGGAGCGGAAAAATGCAGACCCGGAAAGTTCCTATACTGCGAAGCTTTACTCAAAAGGAACCGCGAAGATTGCCCAGAAAGTCGGAGAGGAAGGGGTAGAGCTTGCCCTTGCCGCAGTTCAGAAAAACCGTGATGAGGTGATTTCAGAAAGTGCCGATCTTTTCTATCACATGTTTGTTTTATGGTCGGATGCGGGTGTTGATCCGCAGGAAATTTATGCGAAACTGGCGGAGCGCGAAGGCCTGTCCGGCTTAACCGAAAAAGCCTCCAGAAAAGAATAATGGTGAAAATGATGGCATATGATCCAACAAATATCTTTGCAAAAATTTTGCGCGGTGAAATCCCAAATAATACCGTTTATGAAGATGACACGATCCTTGCCTTTCACGATATCGCACCAAAAACCCCTGTCCATGTGTTGGTGATCCCAAAAGGGGAATATGTGGATATGGATGATTTTTCTGCACATGCCAGCGCGGAGGAGGTTGGATCCTTTTTTGCCAAAGTGGGTGACATTGCCCGAGATCTTGGGGTGACACAATCCGGCTATCGTCTGGTCACCAATAACGGAAAAAATGCCGGACAACTGGTTCCTCATTTTCATGTGCATATCATGGGGGGACAGAAAATCAAGGAAGGCAGTATGGCGCGCGGCATGGACGCAGCCTCTTCCTGATTTAAGCATCCAGAAGCAGCCAAAAGGTCGGAACCGGTAATCTCACGATCTCCGGTTGCCTTATGGTGCGCTCAAAAACTCAATAAAAATCAACGAATAACAAATTTTTTAATAAGAAATAGATCAGAATTCTTGTAACAGAATGAATGTTCTGTTACGGTGATTGTATGCCAAGAAAAACATCTTTCACACCGGACTTATTAACGGAACGCGCGCTGGAACAATTTTGGGAAAATGGCTTTCACGCGTCCTCAATGGATGACCTCGTCAAGGCAACAGGCGTAAGCCGGCATGGAATTTACTCAACATTTGGTGGCAAAAAAGAGCTGTTTCTGGCCTGTTTTGATCGTTATCAGGCATCGGTGGTAACGCCTGCCTTTCAGGTTGTGGAGACGGCGGGGGCGGGTCTTGCAGATGTTGCTGAATATTTCGAGCTGCAAATTCAGGCGGGTGACGCTGCAGGATTACCTGGCCCCGGATGTTTCGTCGCAAATTCAGCAACCGAGATTGCCCCGGCCGATCAGGACGTTATGGACAAGGTCAGGGAACATAACAACCGTCTTCGCGCGGGATTTCGGGCTGCCCTTTATGCGCAGATCGGAACCGTGCCGGAAGAAAGACAGCAAAAGGTTGAAAATCTTGCAGAACTGATGGTGATCTTCACCAACGGGCTCTGGTCAAGATCGCGCAGTGTCAGTGATGCGAATTCGCTCCGCCAGTCTGTTCGGGACTTTCTTCATTTGATTGAAGGCGCCCTTAAGTGAGTTCAGATCTAAAAAGAGCCGAGGAAGGATAGTCTTGTGAGTAAGCCGCTTTCTGTATTTTCTCCAGTTCCTGGCGTGTCAGGGCTCTGGTCTGCCCAAAAAGGCGGGCTTCGTTGTACTGCACTGAAGCTCCGGGATGGGACGCTTTGCCTTTACAGCCCGGTCTTGGGTTTGACAGATACGGCCCGGGAAAGTCTGCAGGCTCTTGGTGATGTGGCATTTTTACTGGCGCCCAACCACTATCATAACAAAGGGGTCGCTGAATATGCGGGCGCTTACCCGAAGGCCCAGCTGGTTTGCACCGACAAGGCAAGGTCGCGGCTGGAGAAGCAAACAGGACATAAGTTCCAGGGCCTGGACAGGTTGCAGGCCCTTCTGCCGGATAACTGCACCCTTGTTGAGCCAGAAGGGCTTAAAACCGGGGAGATCTGGTTTGAACTTGCAAGCGAAGCTACGCGAGCCTGGGTCGTCACAGATACATTCAAGGGGCCAACCGGCCCTGTGGGAACGGTAAGCGAGAGGATCGAACTACTGGGTACTTTTCCAAAATTCGGCATCCAGGATAAGATGAGCTACATGAGCTGGCTTGAA
>JAKSCD010000364.1 GCA_022360775.1 Sneathiellales bacterium
CAGGTTGTTCATGACGTTGCCTTGCAGAACCTTCCGGTCCGTTTTGCGATCGATCGTGCTGGCCTTGTTGGAGCAGACGGCGCGACGCATGCCGGGTCTTTTGATACGACCTATTTGGCCACCTTGCCCAATATGACAGTCATGGCAGCGGCGGATGAAGCTGAACTTAAACATATGGTTGCGACAGCTGCTGCCCATAATGACGGCCCAATATCCTTCCGGTATCCGCGCGGTGAAGGGGTTGGTGTGGAGCTGCCTGAAAAAGGAGAGATCCTTGAGATTGGCAAGGGCCGGATGATCAAGGAAGGCAGTAAAATTGCCATTCTTTCCTTCGGAACCCGACTTGCTGAAGCCATGCAGGCTGCAGAGGCCCTGGATGCGAAAGGACTGTCCACCTCTGTTGCCGATGCCCGCTTCTGCAAGCCACTGGACGAAAAGCTGATCAAGGAGTTATCCAGCACTCACGAGCTTCTGATTACTGTCGAAGAAGGAGCGGTAGGCGGATTTGGCAGTCATGTTATGCAATATATGGCCATGAGCGGGCTTCTGGATAACGGTATTAAAGTCCGCCCGCTTTGTATGGCGGATCTCTATATTGATCAGGATAAACCTGAAACAATGTATGATTTAGCGGGCCTGAACTGTGCCCAGATTATTGATACTGCCCTCAGTGCTTTAGGTATTAAATCTGAGGAAAAATCCTCTCGTTCAGCCCTGTAAAATCATGTCCGAAGGACGAAACAGACTGGATCTGGAGCTTGTTGCACGAAAACTGGTGCAAAGCCGAGCAAAGGCGCAAGCCCTTGTCCAGGAAGGTTCTGTGCTGGTTGACGGAGCAATCGTTACCAAAACCAGCACCAAAGTTACCGGTGTTTCTGATATTCAGGTTACGAATTGCGGCCCAAACCGGGTCGGGCGAGGCGCTTATAAACTCCTCGCAGCGCTTGAGTATTTTAAACCGGATTTGAAGGGCGCGACCGCGGCGGATATTGGCGCCTCCACTGGTGGTTTTTCGCAAATCCTCCTGGAATGGGGTGCCACGAAAATCTATGCCGTCGATGTCGGTCATGGTCAGCTTCATCCTTCTCTAAAAGAGGATCCGCGTATCTTCAATATGGAAGGGGTGAATGCCCGTTATCTCAACCGTGAGCAAATCCCTGACCTCTTGAATGTCGTTGTGACGGACGCCAGTTTTATCTCCTTGAAAAAACTGCTTCCGGCCTCGCTTGAGCTTTGCGCACCCGGTGCTTATCTTTTCGCACTTATTAAACCGCAATTTGAAGTCGGCAAGGGAAATCTTGGCAAAGGCGGTGTCATACGAGATCCTGATCAGGCCGAGCAGGTCAGAAAAGATCTGGAACACTGGGTGGCCAACCAGCCCGGCTGGATCTCCCTTGGCACCATCGATAGCCCGATCAAGGGAAGCGACGGGAACCACGAATATCTGATCGGAGCGCAGAAAAATGCTTGAACTTACCATTGATCATGTCGGTGCGCAGGGTGATGGCGTTGGCTTTAAGGATGGGCAGACCTATTACGTTCCTTTCACCGCTGCCGGTGATGTCGTAATCGCTGAAGCTGGTGAGAAAAGAGGCAACGGCCAGACAGCCAGTCTTAAAGAAATCATTCAACCCTCCGCGGACAGGCAAAAGCCTGAATGCCGACATTTTGGAACCTGCGGCGGATGCAATCTTCAGCATTTGATTCCGGCTTCTCTTTCAAACTGGAAAAGGGAAAAGCTCAAAAGCATTCTAAAGAAGGAAGGGATTGAAACGGTAAAAATCAATCCCGTTGAAGTGAGTCCTGCTTACTCCCGCAGACGTGTTGAATTTGTCGCATCCAAACGCAAAAAAGGTGTGATGATTGGCTACCATGTAAGAAAAAGTCACCAGGTTTTTGATGTCGGGGAATGCCCCCTTATCCATCCGGATCTAATATCACTCGTCAAACCCTTGCGGCAAATGCTGAGCAGTTTTCTTCCCAGAAACAGCAAGGCAAGACTTACCCTCACCCATACTCTGGGCGGGCCGGATTTGTTAATTACATGCGCTGTAACCCCGGATCTTGAACAGCGAGAAATTCTGGCGGAATTCGCAAGTCAAAATAGTTTAAGCCGGATTTCCTGTTATCACGAGGAAGAGCGACTTCTGGAAGTGATTTCTGAACGTAAAGAGCCTCTTATTCCGGTTGAAGAGCATACAGTTTCCCTACCCCCTGGTGGATTTCTGCAAGCTACGATGGAAGGCCAGGACAAACTGATTGAACTCATGATGCAAGCCCTGCCGAAAAATGCGAGCATTCTGGATCTGTTTGCCGGATGCGGAAGTTTTACTCTACCCGCCAGCAAAAACGCAAAATCACTCCTCGCAATTGAAGGAGATGAAGATCTGACGAAGGCGCTTCAGACCGCTTCAAATGCCCAGATGCTGAACATCTCAACTGATTATAGGGACTTGTTCAGACGCCCTCTCCTGCCTGAGGAACTGGAACGGTTTGATACTGTAATTATTGATCCGCCGCGAGCGGGTGCGAAGGCACAGGTGGAGGAGCTTGCTCGCAGTACCATCAAAAAAATCATATTTATTTCCTGTAATCCGGCAAGCTTTGCTCGCGACGCACGGACATTAATTGACGCTGGATTTTCAATGAGTGAGATAACGCCTGTCGATCAGTTTCTCTGGTCGCCTCATATCGAGCTTTTTACTGTTTTTGAGAAACAGAGTATGGCTTAGCTAGACAAGAGAAAACGGGCGAACCGGAATATTTTGAGGGGCATTGATCGCTGAGCCTGTTACATAGTCAACACCAATTTTAAAGGCATGCCGTGCAAGAGGATCAGATTTCACGTCTCGCCAGATGCATTTAAGACCTGTTTTTTTGGCTTGCATAAAAATCGATTGTATCCATTGCACATCTTCAATTTCGTTACTCGAAGCAGAAAGCGCCAAGACCGGAAGATTGGCAATATCTTCAAAGGAGTTCCATCCTTTTTCGATCTCGAGGGAAAAACCCAGGATGTTTGCATTAAAAGGGGTGAGCATCTGGCGATACCGGCTATTAGGAATGCCTGCGCCAACGCCCTCCACGTTAAGGACGAGATGTCTTCTGGTATATTCGGGAATCTCGCTCAATAATTCCGCATAATGCTTCCGGCAATAGGCATTTGCCAGGGTCTCGAAACTAATGGAAATGATCAGGATCGGTTTATTCTTCAATCCCCCTAATTGAGACATCATTTCAGCAGCTTCCTTTAAAATCAGATAGTCCAGTTCCGATCTTAATTTTGGAGAGCCTTTCAACATCTTGTCATCTTCAGGAAGAGCGCTTACCACGTCACCAAGTCGTCTGGCAGGCTTGATTTCCATTCCAGATATTCTTTGCTTGGGGTGGTTCAGTGCAGAGAAATACTGAAGTGTAAATTCTTCTTTGACTTCCTTGACAGCTTCCTCTTCTTTTTGTTCAGCCTCGTCAATCGCCTTCTGAAAATACTCGACTGCTTCTCCCAAATTGTCAAAATCATCAATATTCTGAAGAACATCGACATCCAGAACCATCGCTTCAACAGAAATCAATTCTATCCCGGGCATCTCGCCAAACAGCATGTTAATCAGTTCGCGGGCCATTTGAACAGCGCGCTCCTGCCCCTCTTCACGAGACATATCTGCGAAAATGAGAACGAATCTGCCTTTTCCCAGGCTGACAAACTGATCTTTCTTTCGAAGTTTCTTGGTAAAAAAGGTAAAAATCGCCTGCTCTACACGATGTTCAATGTTAGTCCATCGCTCACCATATTCTTTCTTAACATCTTCCAGGCCAACAATTTGAAGACTGCTGGCCATCAGATTCTTGACGACTTCTTCTTTGTTGCGACCGAATGTTCTCAAAAAACGAGCCATCTCACCGATCTCATGATGCTCTACGAGCTTCGGATCCCGGTCAGTTTGCCCCGCTTTTTCGCCGCTTTGCTTAACGCGATTTGTCTCGTCAGAAATACTCGACATTGCCAATCAAAAAAATCAAAAAAAACCATAAATTGTGTTGTGGTTAAAATGACCACTGAATGTTGTCTAGTCTTGGCAGATTCCTGTGTAAAAAAGGTTAATTTAGAGAAAGGATTAAGTTCGATTTCTGTCTGTATATATTAATTTTCCTAAAATTAACCCTTTTCCTAAACTCCCTGTTAAGCCGCTTGTGAAAAGCTGTGAGAATGTTTGATCATCTGAAGGATTGCCAAACATAGCCTGAGCATTATCTGTGTTTTAGGAGAGATTATGGCGGATATCATAGATATAGGCGCATATTCTGCACAGCCGGACCCGTTGCTTTTACCGAAAAGCATCATGGGTAAGTCCCTGTCTCCTTCACAAATCCAGGTCCTGAAAGAAACCTTTCGGCAGCAATCTCCAAACTCACTCTGGTGTGGTTTTACAATTTTATCCAATCCACCTATTTTCATAAAAGAACAAATTCAGTTTTCACTGCCAAGGGATAACGCTGGTGCTGTCCTGTTCACCAATAGCCTTTCCAGCAAGTATTTCCTGTTCTGCGACATGCAGGATGTGTTTTATCTGGCGGAAATTCCCGGACCGATTTCCATGATGGAAAGCAGTTTATGCAGTTTGCTGCACAGATTTGTCCATGCCGACCGTCTTCAATAGACTTGGCAGACTTTCCTAAAAATTATAGTGTGCCGGAAATTTTCAGGGAAAATACGCGTGAGCAGCACAGATCATCTTCTGGACACAACTGGACTAAACTGCCCTCTACCGGTTCTTAAGACAAAGAAAAAAGTCAAAGAACTTGCCGTTGGCGATGTCCTGACCGTTATTGCAACCGATCCGGCTTCGGTGATCGATTTCGCTCACTACTGCCATGTATCAGGCAATATTCTCCTGTCCTCAGATGAAGAAAATCAGGTTTTCACCTATAAAATCGAAGTTGTTTCCCGTTAAGAACCTTCGTCACCCGCCTGAAAAGGCATCTGCTTTTTACCGTCGGCCTTTTCACCTTCAGGCGGAATATAGGCTTCGGGTTGATCAGCGCCGGTTCCCTGATAAATAGACATTGAAGGAAACGCAAAAGAAGAGCCTGCGGTTTCAACGATATGCTTGATTGCAAACGCAAAATCCTGCTTGATTTCCAACCATTCTCCCCAGTTCGTGGTCTTGGTGAAGCAATAGATCATGATATCGATACTGCTATCATTAAAACTGTCTGTCACAACAAAAAGGGTGGCTTCGTCGGGTTGCGCGAAATTAGCGTTTCCCGTTAGATATTCCCTGATCCGGTTGGTGATTTCCTGTAATTGAGCCACAGAAGTCGAATATTCAACACCAATTTTCCAATAAATCCTTCTATGGGTCATTTCAGAGAAATTTGTCACAGCTTTATCTGCAAAAACAGAGTTTGGAACGATGGTGGGCGCCTTGTCGAAACGACGGATCATCGTGGAGCGAAAGCCTATTTTCTCAACTGTTCCCTCAACAATACCAGAGACAAGAACCCAGTCACCAACCCGAAAACGTTTCTCTGCCAGGATCAAAAATCCGCTGATCAGGTTTTTGAATAGATCCTGAGCTCCCAGAGCTACAGCAACGCCAACAAGACCAAAACCGGCAATAATTGGCCCGACTTTAATGCCCCATAGATCCAGGACAGTGGCAGCGCCGATGCCGACAATCACCCCTTTAAGCACTTTCACAAGAAAAGATACCATTTCAGATGAGAAAACCTCTTCCAGTTTTCCCATAAGGAAGGTCAAAGGATCGACAAGGCAGAAAAGGCCCCAGAAAATGTTGAAAACGACGAGAGATCGAATGAAATTCTCGGCAACCGTATCAATGCCATTGGCTTCAACGAGACCGCTGACTTCAATAGCAATATAAACGCCGACAACAACAGGAATGAAACGGATAGGACCTTCAAGAGACTCGATAATCTTGTCATCAAGCTGATTTTTCGTCTTGCCGGCGAATTTTACAAGCCGATTTATGACCAGTTTGGTAAAAACTCCCCTAAGGGCCAGTGCCAATATCAATATTCCCAATGCTGGCAAAAGGGAATTGAGATCCAGACCCATAAATCCCTCTGTCCAGGCTTGCTGAACAATCTCCCAAAGCTTATCTACACTTTCCTGCACTGCGGCCCCTCGACATTTTAATGAAATCGTCCTCCATATTTTGCCTCAATTCATATCTGTCAAGTATGGAGTGGAAAAGTCAGTAAGATTTTCGAAAGAAGTTTACTTTACTAATCTCTTTATTAGAAAAAATTTTTATTTTAGACAGTATAGAAGTCCTTAAAATCATGAGAATAAAACCTTCTTTTAAGAAGCCATCATTTTCGTCCTCCAGAAAATCCCTGTTCTGGACTCCTCGAAAAATCCTGCTTGCTCTCGGCCTTATGATGTCGGCAGCGTTGATGGTTGGCCAGACTGTCGTTTTTGACAAATTCACACACTTTTCCCTGGATGTTTTCAGAAACACTGCAGGGGACACACTTACATTCTTGGTAAATGATCGTATCCGCCTGCAATATTCTGACAAAATAACCCCTCATGTCGGTGATTGGTCCCGCTTCAAGAATCTGGTTGGGGCGGTACGCAGTGGCGATCTCAAGGCGATGGAGATCCAGGCCACCGCTTTACATAATGAGAAGGTTGTCCGTAATGAGGAGATCCTCCTCGTCTCAGCCAATATTTTCGATAAAAACATGAACCTTCTGACCGTCTCGAAAGACGGGGCTGGCCAGTCCATTACCCGGCACGAAGAAATCCTCGCTTCTTTGCAATCCAGGGATAAGGGCGCCCAGCGAAAACAGATCTCCTATTTCTGGCGCACTGAAGATGGGCAACCTGTCCATAGTGTGATTGCACCAATCGGCGGGTTTCGTATTGCAGGATTTATTGAAATCGTCACAAACCCCATGCAACACCTTGTTGGGCTCGGGGAGTATCTTGATGGTGATTTAATCTATAAAGACACAAACGGCACTGTCATTCTGGAAGACCGTTTTCGGCATTTCGAAATCAAAGAGGAAAAAAGTACCACCGACACCTCCGATAGTACTGATAGTAACGAAGAAAATGTCGAACAAGCAGCAGCAGCGCAGGAGCGTGTTCTGGACAGTGTCGACATTACCATTCCAGACAGCACAGGTGGTGACTGGGTAACGGCGACCTTGACGCGTAATGTTGCAACTTTCACAGAAGAAAGCACTGTCATCCGCAATTCTGCACTTCTGTTTATTTCTGCAGGTCTGGTCTGCGCCTGGATTATCGGTGCAATACTCCTGAAATTCTCCCTTTTCAACAAACTCAGGGCTTTCGCGACAGCACTCGCAGAGACTGCGAAAGGCCATATTGACCATCCGCTACCCAAGGTGGGTAACGATGAGTTCAAACAGATGCTTGATGCCTTGATAACTCTCAGGAAAAGCGTGGAAGACAGTTTCCAGCTTCGTCATATGATTGAATCAAGCCCTGTCGCTACAGCACTGGTTGGAATGAAGGGCAGCGTTTACTTCGTGAATGCCGCTGGCCAGACAGAAAAGACTCATGAGGAGAAGGAGGGCCTCAAAGTCTGGGATGTTATCGGTATTCTTCAGGAAGACATGCCCGCAATTGATGATCAGTCCATTCTGCCTCATTCCGAAATTATCGCTGTTGAAGGACGGAAATATGAACTTCGCCTGGCTGCTGTTGCCAATGCGGACGGCAATCATGTCCGGACAATGGTGTCCTGGGAAGATGTATCCGAACGGGAAAATATTGCACGTGAAATCGAAGCCCAACGTCTTCAGGCTGAAGAGCGCGCTGAGGAAATCAGCCGTCAGAAAGAAGCGGACGCCCTCAGGTCCCAGAAAATCGAAACCCTGATTTCAGAATTTGATCAGTCCGTGGATGGGCTTATCCAAACGGTTTCACAATCCACCAGCGATGTTAAAGGCAATTCAGACAGCATGGCTAGAATGGTTCAGGCAACACTCGAGAAATCCGAGTTGATGACGGAACGCTCTGATGTAACCTCACAGAATGTCAAAAGTGCAGCCGAAAGCGCTGAAAACCTGTCTGCAACGATCGATCAGATGCGCAAAGGTGTTCAGCTTTCTTCAAATATCAGTAAGAAAGCCGCTGAACATGCTGCAGCAACCAGTCAAACCATAAACGGTCTGGCCAATACAGCTTCCAAGATCGGGGAAGTGATTTCACTGATTGAAGATATTGCGAGCCAGACAAATCTTCTGGCACTTAACGCCACTATTGAAGCTGCACGGGCCGGGGAAGCTGGAAAGGGATTTGCTGTTGTCGCAAGCGAAGTCAAAAGCCTCGCCAGCCAGACGGAGAAGGCAACTGAGGAGATTTCTTCCCAAATCTCTGATATTCAGGACGCGACCAGTTCAACAGTATCAATTACCGGTGAAATTACCGACACGATTTCCCACATCAATGATGCAATGAGCAGCATCGAAGGGTCACTTTCCATGCAGGTTGACGTCATCAGAGAGATCAGCGATCAGGTCAAGCTGGCGTCCAGCGCAACAGAAGATGTGGTTAAAACCGTTGCTGATGTTGGCGAGGAAGCCAGAAGGTCCGGTGGCGCGGCCGAAGATCAACAGAATTCTGCAGATCAAATGGTGACCGAAATCAATGATCTTGCCCATCAGATCAGAAGTTTCCTTGAAAAAATCAAAGCCGCCTGATCAACCCTCACCCGATGCATGACAGGAACTGATCCACATCAGTTTCAGTTGTGTTCCAGGAGGTTACCAGACGGACAGGTGCTTCGTCGCCCTCGCCCATTACATAGAAAAGAAAACCTGCATCCTTTGCTTTGCCAATGCTTTTTTCATCAAGTCGGGTAAAGAGAATATTCGCCTGGACGGGATGTAAAAGAGGGCGACCTGCCCGTTGCAACCCGGTCGCCATTCGAGCGGCCATCTGATTGGCATTGCTGGCCAGGTCGATCCATAAATCATTCTCGATCAGCCTATCCAGCTGTGCGGAAAGATAGCGGGATTTTGAAAAAAGATGGGCCCCGCGTTTACGGCGGAACTCGAACTCTGCTGCTTTTTCCAAATCAAAAAACACAACAGCTTCAACAGACATCGCACCATTTTTTGTTCCGCCAAAGGAAAGAACATCAACACCTGCTTTCCAGGTAATGTCCGCCGCACGGCAGCTCAAAGCTGCAATGGCATTGGCAAATCGGGCACCATCCATATGAACGCTGAGATCAAATTCCCGGGCAACTGCTGTCAGGGAGGAGATTTCGTCGGCTGTATAAATCGTTCCGCCTTCAGTAACCTGTGTCAGGCTCAGAGCGGCGGGTTGAACGTGATGTACAACCCCTCTTCCGGATTGCAAAAGCGCCAGCTTTAAATCTTCAGGTGATATTTTACCGTCTTCACCGTCCAGCAAGGCGAGCTTTGCACCATGGGTATAAAATTCCGGTGCGCCGCACTCGTCTTCCTGGATATGGGAGTTTTTATGGCAGTAAATTGAACCAAAGGGCGGCGTCAGCGTCGCAAGAGCCAGTACATTTGCCGCTGTTCCCGTAGCGACAGGAAAAGCACGCAACTCACAATCAAACAGATCTTTAAACCGATCCTCCATACGCTGGGTTGTTGCATCATTGCCATATCCCATCGCCGGGCCGTTATTTTCCTGCTGCAGGGCTTCCATAATCGCAGGATGCGCCGGTGCGGCATTATCGCTCGCAAAATTGATCTCTCTACCCATTACCGCTTTTCCTGTCTTGTCGAATTGTCAGCCTCGCGTTATCGAAACCATATTTTGTTGCAGGATGAAATGCACCTATTTCCGTGATACCTTCATTATCCGCCGACGCGATGAGCCAGCTCATATCTTTTTCATAAATTCTTTGAGCGTCGGTATCCGAGGGGCGTGCCACCCCGTCCGGATGACTGTGAAAGATACCTAGAATATATTCATCTCTTTGACGCAACTCCTTTTCAAGCCTGATCCTGCAGGCAGGATCCACTTCAAAAAACCGCTGTGGATCAGAAGCGATGTTCCTTGCGATTTCAATTCTGGATATTGCTCTTATGCCGCTTGCAGTCTCAAGACCGATCAGCAGGGCGCAGGCTTCTTCCGGCCAGCAGGAAGCTGCATGTTCGTTCAGTTTTTTATAGTCACTTTCCTGAAGCTCCAAATGCATAATACGTCGCTAGTTCCCTAACCGGATGCGTCCCAGGATCTGCCCGGTATTTTGCTTTCGGTGATTCCGACGGATATTGATGACGTGACTACCATCTCGTCAGATGAGCTCAAGATCCAGAAGAAGCCAGACATGCTGTACTGTTGCAAGTGGGAAAGAAACCTCTGCACCACCTGGCCGGGATCTTCGGGTGAGCTCCAGTCTCACACATCCTCATTGCCAATGTA
>JAKSCD010000566.1 GCA_022360775.1 Sneathiellales bacterium
CCAGCAATTCCGTTGTCAATGAATTGTGTGTTCAATGTCAGGATCGGGTGACTATGTGGAATTTCCAAAGGCGCAATTCGAATTTGATGAGTGTATTCCACGCTTTTCAAATTAAAAGTTTCTCTTAATTCACCCAAATAAGATTTTGTTTTTAATGATTTTCTTTCAGCTTCACTTAGATCAATTTCCGCAAAAAATTCCGTCATTGCCAACAACTTTCATTGTGAAAATTTGAAATACCCTTCCTGCTTTTACAGAATATACAGCCTTGAAAATTGATCAAATCCATTACTGCATTTGATGTGGTTTATTGAAAATACCGTTTTCAATTTGTGTTTCCCGGATAAAATGCAGGATATCTGCCATCATGAGATTACTTACCTGCGGTTGGGGAGGCATATTTCCGTAAGGCCAGTGATGCTGACGGACACCGTTCCGAACAGCCGCATAAAATGCACGATCATCATGATGAGCAGGATTATAGATATCATGAATAAGCGGTGGTCCCTGTTCTGTTCCTGAGGCGTTTACGCCATGGCAGGAGGCACAATTTTCATTAAACAAGGCCTGTCCACGCTTCGAAACACTTGAAAGTTCCGGCAATTTAACGGCTATTCCTGTCTCTCCCGCCTGTTTCATACTTTCGAGCCCTAAATACAAGAAAGCGATAACGGCAATGCTCCCAAGAGAAATCATCAATTGCTTCATCAAATTATCCTGCATCAGCCTATTTCCGAATTTATAAGGCTTCCAGCAGGGGGAAGGTCAAGCGAGAGCGAGGGATTAGGTGCTGGAAAGTATTTTCTATACAAAATACTCCCCCTCTTCTCATCTTGCCCTTCGCGCAAAATTAAATACCTTTAAGGCAACGCATCATCAGAACAAGAAGAAAGAGAAGCATGATGGAACGCACCTTATTTACTGAAGAACATAATATTTTCAGGGCTTCAGCTCGAAAATTTGCAGAAACCCGGATTGCCCCTTTTCATGAACAGTGGGAAAAAGACGGCCAGGTTCCCCGTTCTATCTGGAGAGAAGCCGGTGAAGCCGGCTTGCTATGCTGTACGGTCCCGGAAGAATATGGAGGCCCGGGCGCGGACTTTCTTTATAGCGCGATTGTTTGCGAGGAGATTGCTCGCGTTGGCGCAACCGGGCCGGCATTTCACCTTCACTCTGAGATTGTTGCACCCTATCTGATCCATTACGGGACAGAGGAGCAAAAGAAAAAATGGCTGCCTAAACTGGTCTCCGGTGAGGTTATCTCCGCCGTTGCCATGACTGAGCCCGGTGCCGGTTCAGACCTTCAGAACATCCGGACTACAGCCATTGCAGAGGGCGATGATTTTGTCATGAACGGCCAGAAGGTTTTCATCAGCAACGGCCAGCTCGCTGATCTGGTTGTTGTCGCCTGTAAAACAGATCCTGAGGCAAAAGGTAAAGGCGTAAGCCTCGTTCTTGTTGAACGGGAGCATGAAGGATTTGAACGCGGACGTAATCTGGAAAAAGTCGGTTATAAAGCACAGGATACTTCTGAGCTATTCTTCAATGATGTTCGCGTGCCAAAAAGCAATTTGCTAGGCGTTGAAGGAAAGGGGTTTTACCAGCTTATGCAACAGCTTGCCCAGGAGCGTCTGGTCATTGCCCTTCGCTCTGTTGCAGTTATTGAAGCGGCCCTAGAATGGACCGTCAAATACACAATGGAAAGAAAAGCGTTTGGAAAATCCATCGCCGATTTTCAAAATACCCAATTCAAGCTTGCGGAAGTAAAATCCCAGTTTGTGATGCTGAGAAGTTTTATTGATGATTGTCTCGGCCGCCACCTGAAAAGTGAACTGGATGCAGATACAGCCGCGATCGCAAAATTGCAGACTACGGAAATACTCTGCCAGATACTGGACGAATGCGTCCAGCTTCATGGTGGCTATGGTTATATGTGGGAATATCCGATAGCCAG
>JAKSCD010000335.1 GCA_022360775.1 Sneathiellales bacterium
GAGTGCTGAAGATCTGGTCGCGACAGGTCGAGACATTGAAAGCCGCGTTCTCGCCCGTGCCGTCAAAAACCACCTCGAATATCGTGTAATGCTGAACGGCAAAAAGACAGTCGTCTTCACATAAAAAAGGCCGCCCCACCGGGCGGCCCTTCACTTGCATATTCTCAAAAAATCAAGCGGCCCTGATTTCTTCAAGAAATGTTTCAATATCCGATTTCAGGCTTTTCGCGAGATGATCAAGAGATTCCGAGGCTGACAATACTTCTGAAGCCGCGGATCCTGTTTCATTGGACTTGACCGATACTTCAGAGATTTTCTCGTTCACCTGATGTGTGCCGTTTGAGGCTTCCTGAACGCTTCTTGAAATTTCGTTAGTTGCATCATTCTGTTCGGTTACAGCTGTTGAGATTGTAACCGTCGATTCACGGATCGAGCGAATGACATCACCGATATTTCCAATTGCAGAGACCGCACCGTCGGTTGCCACCTGCATTCCGCTAATTTGCGAAGCAATCTCTTCTGTTGCTTTCGCGGTTTGTGTTGCCAGGCTTTTCACTTCGCTAGCTACAACAGCGAAGCCTTTACCGGCGTCACCAGCGCGCGCAGCTTCAATTGTTGCATTCAAGGCAAGAAGGTTGGTCTGACCTGCAATATCGCTGATCATACTGACAACTTCACTGATTTTCTTGGCAGCATCTGCAAGATCAGAAACAGAATTAGTGGTACTTTCTGCTTCGGAGACGGCATTTTCAGAAACATTTGTTGCCTGTTTCACCTGACGGCTAATCTCACTGATCGAAGCGGAAAGCTCCTCCGCAGCAGAGGCAACAGTTTGAACATTTGCAGACGCTTCCTGAGACGCACTCGCCACATCATTGGATAATTCTCTGGAACCATCCGCTGTATGAACAAGTGAATTTGCTGTGCTTTGCAGCTCGGTCGCTGCACCTGTAAGCGTCGCAAGAAGATCAGATACTTTCTGCTCAAACGTCTGGATTATCCCAGCGACTTTTTCAGATCGGGCTTCACGCTCTGCGATCTCCGCCTGCTCGCGCTCGCGCTCCTGGCGCATCTGTTCC
>JAKSCD010000569.1 GCA_022360775.1 Sneathiellales bacterium
CCACAACCACCGGCAATGCGGCTGCTGTTCTGGACTGGATGGAAGATTATCTGCAGACAGAATGGCAGGATTTGAAAGTCTACTGCACTTCGGTGACCGAACAATGGGCAACGGTTGCCATTGCCGGCCCAAAAGCAAGAAAGCTCCTGGCCAAGATGGCGCCTGATATGGATTTATCACCGGATGCTTTTCCTTTTATGAGTTTTAAGGAGGGGGAAGTTGCGGGCATGCCGGCCCGTATTTTCAGGATCAGTTTTACAGGTGAGTTGAGTTTCGAGGTCAATGTTCCCTGGCATGCGGGCCGCGCCCTCTGGGATGCCGTTATGGAAGCGGGGGAAGAATTTGGGGTGACGCCTTACGGAACCGAGACCATGCATGTTCTGCGAGCCGAGAAAGGTTTTATCATCGTCGGACAGGAAACGGACGGAACCGTCACACCGCAGGATCTTGGCATGAGCTGGATTGTCTCCAGGATGAAAGAGGATTTTATCGGCAAGCGATCCTGGTCTCGCAGTGATACATCACGAGAGGATCGCAAGCAGTTAGTGGGGCTTCTGACGGAAAATGAGAAAACTGTCCTGCCTGAAGGGGCGCAGCTGGTTTTCAATCGCCATGCTCCGCGCCCCATGCCGATGGTCGGGCATGTGACATCAAGCTATTACAGCGCGACCTTAGGACGCTCTATTGCCCTGGCACTGGTAAAAGGCGGCCTTCAAAAAGAGGGGGAGGCAATCTATGCCCCGCTTGGGGATGAGGTTGTTGCTGCAAAAATTGTCAGTCCGGTCTTTTACGACAAGGAAGGGGAGAAGCAAAATGGCGAGCTTTGAATACTGGCACTCTCCACTTGCCCTTCTGGAGGATCAATTTACCGATCAGGTAAAAGCCCTTTCCTTCAGGTCTCAATTTAATCTTCGGGGTAATCCTGAAGAAGATGGCTTTAGCGCCTGGGTCAAACAGACATTCGGCTGTGACCTTGCAGTTGATCCCAATACGGTTTCCGGATCAGACGAGACTAAAATCCTCTGGCTGGGGCCGGATGAGTGGCTGGTCGTCTCCTCAAAAGAAATTGCGCTGGAAGACTTGCCGGAGGGCTGCCATATGGCCTGCACGGATGTAAGTGCAAATCGTTTGATCATCGAACTGAACGGTCCTCATGTGCGGGATATTCTCTCCAAATGCTGCGAACTGGACTTTCACCCTCGTGTTTTCGGGCCGGGTCAGGCTGTCCAGACATTGATCGCAAAATCGCAAGCTATTGTTGAACAATGTGACAAGGATCGTTTTCTGATTTATGTGCGCAATTCCTTTTCCCTCTATGTGGCGGAGTGGCTTCTTGAGGCGGCAAGGGAATATGAGATGAAGTAGAAAATTCCATGGATGTGGCTTTTTGTTTTGTTAATGTCGTATCCATGCCGTGTATTTTGTTGATTTCGGCGGATTTATGATGAATTCTGTCACGCACAATTTCCAAGGCCGGACATTCTCTGTTGCGGCCCTTTTTATCAATAAAAGTATTTTTTAGGACAGGAAGATGGAAGCAAGGGACGTCAGGACAATTGAGGATGCCAGGCAGATCGTCGAGGAGCGGGCGCTTGATTATGTGAAAGTGGGGATCTTTGACGTTGATGGTGTGATGCGGGGTAAATATCTCAGCAAATCCAAGTTTTTCGGAATTCTGGAAAAAGGATTTGGCTTCTGTGATGTTGTTCTGGGCTGGGATGTGAATGATCAGCTTTATGACAAGGAAAGCTATACCGGCTGGGCCTCCGGTTATCCGGATGCGAAGGTCGTTCCCGTGATTGACAGTTGCCGCGAACTTCCCATGGAAGATAATATGCTGTTGTTCCTGCTGGAATTTGGCGATCGAGCTGAGCATGTCTGTCCGCGCGGAACCTTACGCCGGGTGTTGAAAAAAGCAGAAAATATGGGTTTCAAGGCAACGGCTGCCTGCGAGTATGAGTTTTTCGTCTTTAACGAAACTCCTAAATCCGTACGCGAGAAAAATTACAAGGATCTGGAGAATTTCACACCGGGTTTCTTCGGCTATTCCATGTTGCGGGCGTCTGTCGAATCTGAATTTTACGAACAGCTGCTGGAACTGTGCACGTTGATGGATATGGAACTGGAAGGCCTGCATACGGAAACTGGCCCCGGTGTTCTGGAAGCGGCTATCGGTTATGATGAGGCACTGGCCGCTGCCGATAAAGGCGCACTCTTTAAAACCTTCACCAAGATCCTCGCCCAGAAAAATGAACTGATGGCCACCTTTATGGCCAAATGGTCCCCTGATTACCCTGGTCAAAGTGGTCACATTCATTTGTCCCTTGCCGGGCTGGACGGGAACAGTGTTTTCTTTGATCCCTCCAAAACCGATAGCATGAGCGATGAAATGCGCTATTTCATCGGTGGGCAGCAGAAACTGATGCCGGAACTTCTGGCCATGGTCTCGCCAACGATCAACAGTTATACCCGTCTCATCCCGGGTTTCTGGGCACCGACAGAGGCCAGCTGGGGCGTTGAAAACAGAACCTGTGCCTTGCGGGCGATCCCGGGCGATGCGAAATCCCAGCGCGTGGAATACCGGATTGCGGCAGCCGACATGAACCCTTATCTGGCCATTGCGGCGGCGCTTGGCTCCGGCCTTTGGGGGATCGAAAATAAAATCGAACCTACAGAAGGCATCGTTGGCAGCGCCTATGACAAGGAATTCCCGGAAGACCTTGCCCTGCCACAAACCCTTTGGGAAGCCGCGGGCCGCCTGAAAAAATCTGATGCCGCGCGCGAGTTGTTTGGTGATGCATTTGTCGACCACTATGCCATTACCCGCGAATGGGAAGAGCGTGAATTCCGCAAAGCCATCACCGATTGGGAAATGCAGCGTTACTTCGAAATTATCTAAGGAAAGAAATGTGAGGCTGAGATACAGTTGATCTGTCATGTTATTTTCAATTGATCGAAGCCTCAAAACCAGCATTCAGCAGCAGTTGCGGACGAAAATTGTCTCGTCCGTCATTGATGGTCAGCTGGTGCCGGGGGCCTTGCTTCCGTCTACCCGGTCGCTTTCCCGGCAGCTCGGCATTTCGCGAACCACGGTTGTCATTGTCTATGAAAGCCTTGTGGAAGACGGATTTCTGATCGCAGCCGATCGCTCGGGGTTCAAGGTCAATCCTGACTATCCTGCAGAACCATCTTCCTCTGGCCCGGTGCTGAATGACGCAGTCGTAGTGAACTGGCCGAGCCGGTTTGCCAAAAGACCCGGAAAACAGGCAAATATCTCGAAACCGGCAGACTGGCAAAGCTATCCCTATCCCTTTGTTTATGGACAGCCCGATCCGGCCCTCTTTCCGTTGCCAGCCTGGCGTGAATGTTCCCGCCAGGCCATGAGTGAGCTGGCCATGCGGGACTGGTCAAGTGATGCCATTGCCCAGGATGATCCCCTTCTTGTGCATGAAATCAAAACCAAGCTCTTGCCCCGGCGCGGCATATTTGTCTCGGAAGACAATATCCTGATCACTGCGGGGGCGCAGAACGCGCTCTATCTGATTGCCGCCCAGCTGGTGGAAAAGGGTCTTAAAGTCGGAATGGAAGAGCCTGGCTATCCGGATGCCCGTAATATCTTTGATCTGAACGGGGCAGACATTGAACCGCTTCCACTGGATGAAGAGGGGGCGCTTTATACAAATGGCGCTGCTGCCTGTTCCTTCCTTTTTGTCACCCCGGGTCATAACGCGCCAACGACCATTCCCATGACGGAAGAGCGCCGGTTGGAATTTATATCGAAGGCCCGCCAATTCGATCAGATCCTTATCGAGGATGATTATGAATGTGAGGCCGGATATCTGGATCGTCCCCTGCCTGCGCTTAAATCCCTGGATACAGAAGGGCGGGTGATCTATGTGGGCAGCCTGTCAAAATCCATTTTTCCGGGGTTGAGGCTCGGCTACATTGTCGGGGATCGTCAATTGATTGATGAGCTGCGGGCTCTTCGCCGCCTGATGATGCGCCACGCTCCCAGCAATAATCAGCGCACCACCTCGCTTTTCATTTCCCAGGGGCATCACGATACCTATATTCGCAAATTGAACCGGATATACAAGGCAAGACGCCTGATGATGATAAATGCACTGGATAAATACCTGCCCGGCATGCGTCAGGGATCAAATTTTGGCGGGACCAGTTTCTGGTTGAAAGGCCCTGATGGCAGTGACAGCCGTGTCCTCGCGCGGGAGGCCTTGAAAAATGGTATCGTGATCGAACCCGGCTTTCCTCATTTTCTTGATCCGCGAAAGCACTTGAATTATTTCAGGCTCGGTTTCTCCTCCATTGCGGATAAAAAAATACCGGAAGGGATCCGGGAACTGGCGGCGCTGCTGAAGCTGTGAGTATTCTGGATTTATTCAATATATAAATCTGGACCTAAACAGAAAGCGCCATATCCTCTACCTAGGATATCAGATAAATGAACGGGGTGGGCCTTGCCTGTATCCCTTTGATAAGAAGAGGATGAGCATTATGGGAAAAAGCACTGTTGAAGTCGAACGTATGGCGAGCTCGCTGGGCGCCTATATCCATGGTGTCGATCTGTCTCGGCAGCTTTCTGATGAACAGCATCAGGATGTCCATGATGCCCTGGTGGAAAACTCGGTAATCTTTTTCCGTGATCAGGAATTGTCGCCGGAACGTCAGCTGGAATTTGCAAAAACCTTCGGTAAACCGGAAGTTCATCCGATTGTTGAAGGATCCAATGATCATCCTGAGCTTATCGAGGTTCTCAAACCCGCAGGTGAAGGGGCATCCTTTGGTACGGGCTGGCATACAGACAATACCTTTTTTGAAAAACCCAGCATGATCACCATGCTTTACGGTATCGAAACCCCGCCTGTCGGCGGAGATACCATGTGGGCAAGCATGGAAAAAGCCTATGATCACTTGTCAGATGGCATGAAAGAATTGCTGGATGGTCTGATTTGCGTTCATTCTGCCAAAGTCGCTTTCGATCCGCGCACAACAGCGGAAAAATACGAAGGCAAGCATTCCCTCAAATACACCTATTCAGATGCTGTGACAGAAGAGGTGGAGCATCCGCTGATCCGGACCCATGATGTTTCTGGCCGTAAATGTATTTTCGTAAATCCGATGTTCAGCATTCGCATCAAGGGCATGACTGAAAAGGAAAGTGCCCCTCTGTTGAACTATCTCTACGAATTTTCCACGCAGCCCGAATTTGCCTGCCGCTTCCGCTGGGAGGATAAATCTGTTGCCATGTGGGATAATCGGTGCACACAGCATTATGCCATGAACGATTATGTTCAGTATAAGCGCCTGATGCGCCGGGTCACTATCGGAGGTGACACCCGCCCGGTTTAAGAAATTGTCCTTTTTAAATGGAGAGTGAAAGATGGAATTTGAAAAGGCACGATTTCTGATTTTGGATGGATACCCGGAAGAGCACCGGGGCCCCCTTGCTGAAAATCAGGGAACCCTGGCAGGGGAGCTATATGCGAAAATGCTGAAAGCCTGTGCACCCGGCTGCGAGACAACAATTGTCTTTCCAGCCGATGCCGGTTGTTCGCTTCCTTCAGGGGATAATTTGCAAAGCTTTGACGGCATTGTCTGGACCGGATCCAGCCTGACCATTCACCATGATCAGGACGAACGGGTTGTTCGGCAGGTCCGTTTTGCGCAAGCAGCCTATGAGGCCAATGTGCCCATGTTCGGGAGTTGCTGGGCGGCTCAGATGGCCGTGACGGCTGCAGGGGGAACTTGCGCCCCTAATCCGCGCGGACGCGAATTTGGTCTTGCCCGTAAAATCGGACTGACCGATGCAGGCCGCGGGCATCCTCTTTATATGGGCAAAAAATCAGTCTTTGACGGCTTTACCAGCCATGAAGATGAAATCACCCATCTGCCGGCTGGTGGTGTCCTGCTCGCTGGCAACTCCTTTACCAGTGTCCAGGCGGTGGATGTCACCTATAGGGGCGGGAGTTTCTGGGCGGTTCAATATCATCCTGAATATGATCTGCGTGAAGTGGCCGCTCTTTGTCGCTGGCGCCGGGAAGGCCTGACCGCGCAGGGCAACTTCTCCTCCATTGAGGAGGCGGACAATTTTATTCTGAAAATGGAAGCCCTCAATGACGAACCCGCGCGCAAGGATTTGCGCTGGCAGCTCGGGGTTGATCAGGATGTTCTGGACGCGGACATCCGCTGGCAGGAAGTGCGCAACTGGCTGACCTTCAAGATCAAGCCGCGTTTGAGCCGGTAAAAAGGGGGCTCCGGTTAAGGAGCTACCATAATCTTGCTTGCGCCGATCTGATCAATAATATCCTCAGAAGGCATCTTGTCCGTTAGCAACAGATCTATTTCCGGAAGGCTGCAGATTTTCACAACGCCAGGTTTGCCGAATTTGGTGTGATCTGCGGCAACGATGATTTTCTCTGCTTGCGGCAGGATGGCCCGTTTAAATTCAGCCTCTGCCAGATCAAAATCAAGGGCCCCTTGTTCCGGATGCAGGGCCCCCATGGACAGGATCGCATACTGAACCGTGAATTGTCTGGCAAACTCGATTGCGGTAGGTCCGTAAGCCGCGCTGTCATCAGAACGAATTTCACCGCCCGCCATAAAGACACGGTTATAGTTTCTTGAACAAAGCTCCCGCGCCACTTCGGTCGAGTTCGTCACGATGCTTAAATTACGGTGGGAAATCAGCTCTTTGGCGAAATAGCAGGATGTGCTGCCATTATCGATCAGCAGGGTATCGCCGTCCTTGATCACGTTGGACGCCAGTTTACCGATTTTCAGTTTTTCCTCTCTCTGTTCCTGCATACGGCTGAGAAAGGGTGGTTCCAGTGAACTGTGAGGCAGCATGACACCGCCATGAATTTTCTCGACAGCGCCTGTTGTGGCCAGATGCCGGATATCGCGCCTGATGGTCTCATCTGAGACATCCAGCTGGTTGGCGAGCTCGATTACGCTGCAGGATTTTCTGACCTGCAGGACCTTCATGATTTCCAGCTGTCTTTTTGATTGTTTGATCATGCGGGATGACTTTCTTTTTGGTGGGAGGAAACTCGTATCATAAAATGCCTGAGTCAGGAACAAAAATGTGGATATCCAAAAGAACGAGCCTGAAAATGTTGGAAATGTGCAGGAATTTACCTCAGATGTGAAAGTAAAAAGAAATCGATGTGAAAAAAACGGTTGAGCTTGGCAGGTGAAAATGGGTAAATACGCTAACCGGCGAGCGGCGAGAACGGAAAGCAAATCCGCAACCAAACCCGTCGCTGATTTCACCATATAGTATGACAGGATCACGTATATGTCCGACAGCCTGAAAACCTTTACCCCTGTGGATGGGAGCCTCTATCTTGAGCGTCCCTACATGAGCGAGGATCAAATTCCTTCCCTGCTGGAAAAGGCAGAAAAAGCGCAAGCAGAATGGAAGCTGAAAACCGTTGCCGAGAGAGCAGAAATCCTGACCCGCTGTGTCGAGGTTTTTGAAAGCAGGAAAGAACAGATTTCAGAAGAGCTCGCCTGGCAGATGGGCCGTCCGGTTCGTTATGGTGCCGGTGAGGTTGGCGGATTTGTCGAACGGGCCACCTATATGATTTCGGTCGCGGAAAAAGCCCTGGCCCCGGTAGAGGTTGATGAAAAAGAAGGCTTCACCCGTTATATCAAGCGCGAAGCCCTGGGGGTGGTCTTCACCATTGCTCCCTGGAATTTCCCCTATATGACAGCGGTGAATTCCATTGTTCCAGCCCTTATGGCAGGAAATGCGGTCATCCTCAAACATGCGACGCAAACTCATCTTTGCGGTGAGACCATGCAAAAAGCCTTTGTTGAAGCCGGCCTTCCTGAAGGCCTGTTCCAGCTGGTTGTTGCAACCCATGATTTTGCGGCCAGGCTGATCCAGTCCGGCGGTGTGAATTTTGTAGCCTTTACCGGCTCCGTCCCTGGCGGCGCGGCTATTGAAACCGCGGCAACCGGTCAGTTTATCGGTGTGGGACTTGAACTCGGCGGGAAGGATCCCGCTTATGTCCGTTCTGATATTGATCCAGTGTTCGCCGCTGAAAATCTTGTGGACGGCGCTATGTTCAATTCCGGTCAGTCCTGCTGCGGTATTGAACGCATCTATGTTCACGAAGATGTCTATGATGCCTTTGTCGAGGGCGTCGTGAAAACAGTGAATGACTATGTTCTTGGAAATCCGCTGGATGAAGAAACGACACTGGGCCCTTGCGTGAATGCAAAGGCGGCTGATTTTGTGCGCGGTCAGGTGAAAGACGCTGTCGCCGCCGGGGCCAGGGCCCTTATTGATCCTGCCCAGTTCCCGGCTGATGAAGAGGGCAGTCCTTATCTGGCGCCGCAGGTTGTTGTGGATGTAGATCACAGCATGCGCATCATGACAGAGGAAAGTTTCGGGCCTGTCGTTGGTATTATGAAAGTTTCTTCTGATGAAGAGGCGATTACGCTGATGAATGACAGCGAGTTTGGCCTGACCGCATCCGTCTGGACAAATGATGCAGAAGCGGCTGTTTCCATAGGCGATCAGATCAATACCGGCACCTGGTTCATGAACCGCTGCGATTATCTGGACCCGGCTCTTGCCTGGACCGGTGTTAAAAATTCCGGTCGCGGCTGTACTTTATCCACTGTTGGCTATGAAAGCCTGACACGACCAAAATCCTATCATTTGCGTACCAAGATCTAAGGAAGATCCATGTCTGAAGCTATTGAAAATATGCAGGGTAACTGGAATTACCCGACCGCTGTCCGTTTTGGGGTTGGCCGCGCGGCTGAAATCGGTGCAGCATGCAAGGATCTGGGAATGAGTAACCCTCTGCTGGTAACCGATCCGGGTCTTGCGTCATTGCCGATGATTGCGGATGCCGTTAAAAGCTGCGAGGCTGCTGGTCTTAAATGCGCAGTTTTTAGTGATGTTAAACCCAATCCTGTAGGCCGGAATGTCGAAGATGGTGTCTCAGCCTATAAAGCCGGTCAACATGACGGCGTCATCGCTTTTGGCGGAGGGTCCGGTCTTGATGCGGCGAAGGCCATTGCTCTGATGGTCGGTCAGACCCGTCCGCTTTTTGACTTTGAAGATGCAGGCGATAACTGGACCCGGGTGATTGAGGAAGGGGTTGCCCCGATTGTTGCGGTTCCCACCACATCCGGAACCGGATCGGAAGTGGGCCGAGCTTCTGTCATCACGGATGAGGATAATCATGTCAAAAAGATCATTTTCCATCCGAAAATGCTGCCCTCAATTGTCGTTGCCGATCCGGCGCTGACAACAGGCCTGCCGCCCCATATTACGGCGGCGACCGGCATGGACGCCCTTTCTCACCATCTCGAAGCCTATTGTTCTCCTTTCTTCCATCCCATGGCAGAAGGCATTGCAATCGAAGGCATTCGCCTGGTGAAAGACTATCTTCCCGCGGCAGTAAAAAACGGCTCCGATATGGTGGCTCGTAGCCAGATGATGGTATCCTCCACCATGGGGGCCACAGCTTTTCAGCGAGGCCTTGGTGGCATGCATGCGCTTGCGCACCCGCTGGGCGCTCTTTATGACGCCCATCATGGATTGCTCAACGCTATCCTGATGCCTTACATCCTCATTCGTAACCGATCCGTTCTTGAAGAGAGAATGGTACGGCTTGCCGCCTTCATGGGGCTTGAACAGGCGAATTTTGACGGTTTCCTGAACTGGGTTCTCGACCTTCGCAAGGAACTGGATATCCCGAATGATCTCGGCGCTATCGGGATTGATGACGAAAAAGCCGAACTCGTGGGCAAGATGGCTGCAGAAGATCCGTCAGCCGGTGGCAATCCTATTCAATTGACAGCAGAAGAATATACAGAAGTCTTCTTAAATGCGGTCAAAGGCGACCTGGATTAAAGTATTCCTTCAGGAAAATACAAGAAGAGGCGGAAACTCCGCCTCTTTTTTTATCCGTGCAATATCACGATGATAATACCTGCGGATAAGATGAGGGACGCGATAAGTCGCCGCGCAATGGCTCCTTCATTCAGGAAATAACCTCCCAGGATAACGGATATGGGAATGGAGGCCTGACGTACGGTTGTGACCGAGGCGACATCGCCGCCCAGATTATAGGCTGTCAGGATCAGAAGATAGGATCCATAGACGCAGGCAATCAGTTGCAAATAGAACCAGGGCTTTTCGATAATGCGCGCAATTCCCATATATTTCGGGATCCGGTATCCGTTGAAGCGTGTAATGAGCACCAGGATCGGCCAGCAGATCAGCTGCACCCAGAAAAACAGAATCGGAGGCGGAGCTTCCCTCATCAGATTTGCATCGGCCAGTGAGTAAATACCGGTCCCGCACATGGCGATAACGGCAAGCGCGAGGATCTTTCCGTCCGCAAAAAAATCGGTCCCCCGGCGATAGAGGAGGAGGGCTGCACCCGCCAGCACC
Organism: Sneathiellales bacterium; assembly: GCA_022360775.1. Lineage (GTDB taxonomy): Bacteria > Pseudomonadota > Alphaproteobacteria > Sneathiellales > Sneathiellaceae > Sneathiella. Next base: position 10,439 of record JAKSCD010000569.1, read on the forward strand.
AGGGCAATGCCAGCCAGCACATAAAAGGAATAGCTGACGCCAAGAAACAGAAAGCTGAATGTGACGATAAAAAGCGGGGACGCCCTGATGATCGGGTAATAGGCCGACAGATCTCC
>JAKSCD010000325.1 GCA_022360775.1 Sneathiellales bacterium
ATCTGGCGAAGAAGGGGTTTAATGTCATTGAAGTGGGCCCTGAAAGCTATTCCAATCTCAAGGATCAATGGGATGCAAAATATGGGGCCAGTGTTGGCGAAATTCAGGCACTCCGCGCTGAAGCTGAAAAATTGACCCCGTAACTCTTGGCTTCCGTAATCAAACGGGCAGATCATCGGCTCTGTGTATCAGGCCGGTGATCTGTTTACAAGCGAGCAGGATCATGACGGAAACATCCCTAAATACGCTAGGGCGTATAAATTTAATTGTCCGCCTCTCTCGCGGGCTTTTTGCAATCGAACGACGATTGATGCAGGTCTGTATCGGCGGGTTATTGTTGCTTGTTGTCTATGCAATCTTGAAAACAGCACTGGGTTCACCGCTCTACTGGGCGTCCGAGGCTGCGCTCGGCTTGATGCTTTTCACAGCTTTCCTTGGCCAATCCATGCTCGTATACACAGGAAGACATCCTGCAGTTACCTTGGTGGCGGAGGTTTCAGGGCTCAGATTTGGCGCGCTTTTAACGAAGACAGTGGATTTGATATTGCTGGCTCTCTCTCTTCTGTTTCTGATACTCGCGTGGCTGCTCTTCGATCCATTAGGTGTTATAGCAGCCAACTTTCAAATGATGGACTTCGCCATATCCAGCGGCAATTTCATCTATCAGGAACCGACAAACACGCTTGGAATTTCAAAGGCCTGGATCTGGATTGCACCAGTTCCCACATTCATTACCCTGGGCGTTCATGCGGCAGCGCGCCTTTTGAACGGCAACACTACTGATCATAGGGAGGCGCTCTGATGACCGGTATTGCCTTTGCCTTTTTCCTTTTTATCGGTGTCCCCGTTTTTGCAGTGCTCATCCTCAGTACAGTTGTCTATATTCTACTCACTGGTGAAACCGCATTATTTGATAATTTTCTTATTCAGCTTTATGGCGGGCTGGGAAATATGGGACTGCTAGCCATTCCGCTATTCATCATAACAGGCGAGTTGATGAACGAATGTGGAATTACCTCTCGCCTTGTTGCTCTTAGCCGTGTGTTCGTTGGTTCAGTTCGAAGCGGTCTTGCTTTTGTTAATATCCTTGCTAACGCGTTTATGGCAGCGATTATTGGCTCTGCGATCGCGCAAACTGCGGTTATGACCCGAGTGATGGTGCCCGAGATGGTGCGGGAAGGTTATCCTCGTGCCGATGCGGCTGCAATGACATGCGCCGGGGGTCTATTAGGGCCGGTTATTCCGCCGTCAATGCCCTTTATCATTTATGCTGTTTTATCGCAGGTTCCTGTAGCCGACATGCTGATCGCGGGGCTGGTTCCGGGTTTGCTGCTCGCTGGTGCGTTCATCGTTATGGCTGCAGTGATCGGGTTTCAGAAACAATATCCGAAATCCGACGCCGTGAACCGGCGCGAGGCTCTAAAGGTGGTCCTTAACTCACTTCCGGCGCTCATTGTTCCTGCCTCTATCATTGGAACAATCCTGGCGGGTTTTGGTTCCCCGACAGAGGCGGTAGCTTCTGCATCCGTTGCTGCCATCCTGGTTGGTGGATTTGTTTATCGTGAACTGGATTTCAGACTTATACCGGAAATCCTGGAAAGAGCTGGGCGTAATTCGGCTATGGTACTGGTGATTGTCGCTGCGTCCGCCGTCTTTGGCTGGGTTATTATCTATGACCAGATTCCTATGAAACTGGCAGATTTTATGACCGGTTTAACAGAGAACAGATACCTTTTTCTATTTCTTGTCGTTGCCGCCTTGATCATTCTCGGAATGTTAATAGATGGGATTGCCGCATTGATTATCTCCGTGCCGATCCTGCTCCCGATAGCGCAGGATACCTATGGAATTGATGCAGTTCAGTTTGGTGTTGTTGTTGTACTAACTTTGGTTTTGGGCTTGCTTACGCCGCCTGTAGGAGCGGCGCTTTATGTCTCATCCAGTATATCAAAAGCCCCGCCTGTCGCGCTGTTTCGAAGCGTTTTCCCTTATATTGCTGTCACGCTTGTAATCTTGATGGTGCTTTGTTTATTCCCATCGATCTCAACGGCATTGCTTTGAACAGCTTTTTGGGGATAGCCGTGTTCCCTAAACCATATGGAGCCAGCTTTTAGCGGGCTCCAGCAGAATGATACGTATCCATTGATCAGGATATGCACGCTCTGGCAAGAACGGCCTTATCGTAAATGTTTAAGTAGCACTGCTTGCCAATTCATAAGTGGCGACGTTCTACAAAAAGTCCGCTGCCCCTTAATTTGCAGGCATTTGGACCCGATCTCAGGCGTCAAGATCCATTGCCTTCTCGATAATATGAATAGCCAATGGGTCTTTACGCCCGCGAACCATAACTTCTTCCTGTTTGGAATTTCCGTTGAAACCCGCTGCTTTTGCCACCCGATCCGAAAAAATAATCTGACTTGTATAGTCCTTGTTCATTCCCTCCAGTCGGCTGGCCGTGTTCACTGCATCTCCTATTGCGGTTACAGATGTTGCGCGGCCATATCCCATTTCTCCAACGATAACATGGCCCATATGAATACCAATACCGATCCGGAGAGGTTCGCCAAGATCTGATTTCAGGTTCTTGTTCATTTGCGCAAGTTCTTCTGCCATGGCTTTTGCAGCTTTAAGCGCATTTTGGGCTGCCTTTTCCGGACTTTCCTCAAGGCCAAATAGGGCCATGACGCCATCACCGATAAATTTGTCCAGATGCCCTCCGGATTTCTCGATGGCCTCTCCCATATGCCGGAAATACTGGTTGATCACGAAAACCACATCATAGGGCAGTTTATGTTCGGAATATTTGGTGAAGGCGCGCAAGTCTGCGAACAGAATCGCAATGTTTTTCTCCTGTCCCTGCAGATAGCCTGGTCTTGAAAAAGACTGCCTGGGGCTTGCCTTTGCAGGAAGCAAGGGTGCGACAGATAAATCCGACAAGGGCTGTATCTGGCAGGCGAGCCGTGTCCCTGCTGTCGCGCCCACACGTTTTAAAACAGCGAGCTCTTTATCTGTTGGTGGCGGAAGATCGTCTCCACCTGCGGTTATGCGCACGCGGCAGGTGGAGCAGCGTCCTCTCCCCCCGCAGACAGCTGCATGAGGGATGCCGCCCAGCTGGCTGATCTCCAGGACAGTTGCCCCGAGGGTTGAGGAAATCCTATTGCCGTCGGGATAGGAAATAGTGACCAGCTTGCGTCTTTTGAAATGGATGATCCAGAAAAGCCGGCTGAGAAGCAGCAGGGTCAGAATTGTGATCATCACCGTATAGCTGTTATCCCTAACTTTCACATACCATTTTATTGACTCAGGCGTGGCTCCCAGACTTGCATAAAAATTCTGCTCCCAAATCGGGTTTTGTATGAGGATCTCGACTTCATTTGCAGCATTGATAAAGCCGGTCAATGCCAGCAAAGGCAGGATCAGTGACGCAGAATATAAATAGGGAAAGGCTTTTTCATACCAGGGCTTCAAGCGAAGCCAGAAGTGAATTCCAAGACAGCCGTGAAGCCAGGCGACTATAGTTCCGGCGGATTGCATGACACCAAGAACAGGATCGCTGACCCAGATGCTGAACAGAACAAAGGCGTAGCTGTCATTCAAACCATAAATTTCATGGGCGCCGCGCGTTGCGATAAAATGCCCGATCATCAGGGGCGGGATCGCCAACCCCATAACAATCTGCAGAATTTCTTTTGGCGGAATACGCCGGTAGGAGCGATGAGCCAGAAGCTTGGTGATGACAAGAACAAGGTGAACGGAAGCCGCAGCAATGAAAAGAACGGTTGCAACAGGATTGCGCCAGACGGCTTTGAAAATACTAGCGCCGGCTTCCATCGCATCAAGAGAGATCAGTCCCAGGCCGTGATTAAGGAGATGCATGGCGAGAAATACCATAAGCACCACACCGCTATAGAGGCGCAGAGAACCGGCTTTGAGCCAGCCTTTCTTCTGATCCTGTTCGATTGCAGCCTCGCTCAATCTCGTGTCCCCAACTTTGTCCGCTCGCTAAAACAGTGGGATCTCATGTGAAGCGTGTCAAGAGCTGCCTAGAGTTTTTCCGAGATTAGTTTTTGTAGGGAAACTTCCGGGCGGGCACCAATATGGCTGATAATTTCAGCTGCTGCGAGGGACGCAATGCGCCCGCTATCCGCAAGGCTGTAGCCGTTGGTAAAACCAAACAGAAATCCCGATGCATAAAGATCACCAGCGCCTGTCGTATCAACGACCTCAATGCTGGTGTCGGCTTCAATATCCACAGTTGTTTCATTCTGGATGATGACAGAGCCTTCCTTGCTGCGTGTGACGCAGGCAATCTCCACTTTTTCCCGAACAGCTGAGATTGCTTCTGCAAGATTGTCAGTTTGATATAGGGATTTGATCTCATCCTCATTTGCAAACAGGATATCAACGCCGTCTTCAATGAAATCGATGAATTCATCCCGGTAGCGGTCCACACAGAAACTGTCCGAGAGTGTTAACGAAACGCGTTTGCCAGCTTCATGGGAAATCTTGGCGGCTTTCCTGAACGCGGCTTTACCGCCTTCCGGATCCCACAGGTACCCCTCCATATAGGTCACTTCAGAACCCGCAATCATATCAGGATCAATATCTTCAGGGCCCAGCTCCACGCAGGCCCCAAGATATGTATTCATGGTTCGGTGAGCGTCAGGTGTGACCAGAATGAAGCTGCGGGCCGTTGCTGCTCCTTCTTCACTTCTTGCTGTCTTGAAATTAACCCCGATCGCTTCAATGTCATGGGCGAAAATCGCTCCCAGCTGATCATTGCGGACCTTGCCGATATAGTTGCTGCGCCCACCGAGGGAGGCGACACCTGCTGCTGTATTCCCAGCTGAGCCACCTGAGATTTCAACAGCGGTTCCCATCTTGCTGTAAAGATCTTCGGCTCGCGCCTCATCAATAAGGTTCATGGAGTTTTTGACCAGATTTTCCTGGAGCAGGAAATCGTCCTCGATCTTGGCAATTACGTCGACGATCGCGTTGCCGATACAGGTCGTGTCAAATTTATTCTCTGCCATGAAATTTCTCACCGTTGGTTTAGGACCGCGCGGAGTATAGTCTGTGCGAAGCGGTATGCAACAATGTAACGCTGTACTTTTCGCACAAATTTGCCAACAATTGCTTAATGAACGAATTGATAAGAATGGCTGCCACAGAAGCAGTTCAGAAGCTGAAAGCGGGTGAGGTATCCCCTCTTGAGCTGATTGACGCCAGTGAACAACGGATTTTGGAGACGGATGAGGCTGTCAATGCCCTGCCAATTCGCTGCTTTGATCGGGCCCGGCAGCATGCTGGTCAGTTGATGAAGGAGAAGGACGCGGCAGATCCTAAAAAATATCTTTACGGTCTTCCCATTGCGATCAAGGATCTGACGCCGGTTGAAGGAGTGCGTTTCACATTGGGGTCTCCGATTTTTGCGGATCAGGTTGCCGCTCACTCGGATATCATGGTCAGGCGGCTGGAAGAACGTGGTGGAATTGTCGTCGCGAAAGCCAATACACCGGAATTTGGCGCCGGTGCACAGACGTTCAATGAGGTGCTTGGAACGACTACAAATCCTTTCGATACGACCAAAACCCCGGGGGGATCTTCAGGCGGGTCGGCAGCGGCGCTTGCTGCCGGACAGGTCTGGCTTGCACAAGGAAGTGATCTTGGCGGCAGCCTGCGTATTCCGGCAAGTTTTACCGGTGTCGTTGGTCTGCGCCCGTCTCCTGGCCGGATCGCTCATGGCCCTGCGCCACTTCCCTTTACTCTATGGTCTGTTGAAGGACCGATGGGCCGAACTGTTGCCGATGTCGCCTTGATGCTGGATATGATGGTGGGTGAAGATCCTGTTGATCCTATAAGTCTGCCAACACCAGCCTATTCCTATCTGGACATTCTGGAGACACCCCCTGAATTGGGCAAGGTTGCCTATAGCCCGAATCTTGGACAATGCCCGATAGATGGAGAGGTTGCAGAGATTTGTGCGCATGCCGCAAAATCCTTCCTCAGCTTCTCACAAGGCGTCGAGGAAGACTGTTTTGATCTTTCCAATGGGGACTATATTTTCCAGACACTTCGCGCGGCACAATTTGCTGCGGGCCATGCCCCCAAGTTGCAGGAATACCGGGACCTGCTGAAACCGGATGTAATCTGGAACATTGAGGCGGGGCTTGCCCTGACGGCTGATGATATTGGCCTTGCCCACCGTCAGCAGGGTGAACTTTATGCCAATGTTGCAAAGTTTTTTAATACATATGATTTGCTGATTGCCCCGACAGTGATGGTGCCACCCTTTAATCACGAAATTCGCTCGCTTTCAGAAGTGGAAGGCGTGAAATTTGATAATTATGTGGCCTGGCTCGCCATGACGTATCTCCTTACAATTACGAGCTGCCCTGTGATCTCGGTGCCGTGCGGGATGACAAAGTCGGGATTGCCGGTAGGACTGCAGATAATGGCACCTCCGCATCGGGAGGATCTGGTGTTACAGGCGGCAGCCCTGTTTGAAGCAGAGCATAGCTATTCTGAAATGGTTCCTGTAGATCCGGTATGAATAGGACCTAAGGAAAAGCATTGCACATCGATGAGAATGCGCCTACATGAAGCAGCAAGAATTTAACATCCGTTGGGGGGCATACGCGTGATTGACGCAATAAATAAAGCCATTGCACAGATGAGCGATCCGGCCTTTCGGTCCGTCCTCATTAAATCTCTTCTTTATTCTGTCGTTGCCTTCATCCTTACGGTGATCGGCATTATGGAACTTGGGGACTTCATTCCAAGGATGGAAGGAGACGGTTTCTTTGCGGGTATTGTCAACGGAACGATTAGTGTTTTGACTGGTGGAGCTGCCTTTATTATTGCAGGATTTGGCTTTCCTATTGTCATGAGCGCGGTAATCGGTCTGTTCCTCGATGATATTGCAGATGCAGTAGAGGAAAAACACTATCCGAATGATCCAAAGGCGCGTGTGGTGCCGATGTGGTCTTCCGCCTGGGATGCCGTCAAGTTCCTGGGCGTTGTTATCTTGTGCAACCTGATTGCGCTTCCGCTTTACCTGATCCCTGTCGTCAATCTGTGTGTTTATTATGTATTGAACGGTTATTTGCTCAGCAGAGAGTTTTTCCAGCAGGTCGCTGTCCGCCATCATGAAATGCCTGAAGTCAGTAAATTAAGAAAAGTGGACAGCTTTGAGCTGTTTCTGATCGGGGTTGCGATTGCTTTTTCCCTTACCATTCCGATTTTAAACCTGATTATTCCGATTATCGCAACAGCTGCGATGGTGCATCTTTATAAAAGCCGGGCGAAAAAAGCGGGCGTTTCAACGGCTCTGGAGGTGCAATGAGCCTGAAGGTTGCCGTAGCGCCGTTTCTTCTTTCGGCTCTTCTTCTAACCGCCTGCGGGACGCCTCAAAAGGCTGCAGAGACAGAAGAGCAAAAGGAAATGGCCATTATCGCCAAAGAGATCAACAAGCCTGCCCAAGAGGAAAAACAGGTTGCAACCCTGCCTGAACAGGCCGAGCCATCGGTCTCAGAGGACCCTGAGGTCAGGGAAGAGCCGGTAAGGGAAATTCCCAAGATCAGTGTTCTCATGGGAAAGTCAGTCTCTGAAATCGAGACGGTTTTTGGAAAACCCAATTTACGCAGAAAAGATAAACCGGCGGAAGTCTGGCAGTATCTGACCAGCGATTGCGCGCTTCATCTGATCTTCTATCCCGAAAATGGTGAAAAGTCTGGTAAACTGACGGTTCAGCATATTGCCATGAATGACCGGCAAAAAGCCGTGACCGCGGATGTGAAGGCCTGTTTTGGCAGCCAGCTTCGCAAAGTCGGGGAAGAGCGCGCAGGGCAGTTAAGCTAGGCGGCTGTTGTCTTTCCCTTGAAGGCGCAGAGATCTTCGACAATGCAGCGGGGACATTCCGGTTTTCTGGCCTTGCAGACATATCTTCCATGCAGGATCATCCAGTGATGAGAGTTCCTCAAGAACTCCTTGGGGATAACCTTGGCGAGTTTCTTCTCCACCTCTAACGGTGTTTTGCCCTTTGCCATGCCGGTCCGGTTCCCAAGGCGAAACAGATGCGTGTCTACTGCTATGGTAGGCTGACCAAAGGCGATGTTTAAAACCACATTGGCGGTCTTGCGGCCAACACCAGCCAGTTTTTCCAGCTCTTCACGGGTTTGCGGGACTTCACTATTGTGATCCCGGATCAGGGCGTCACATAGTTTAATGACATTTTTTGCCTTGGTTTTGTAAAGCCCGATGGATTTAATATAGTCGCGAACCGTGTCCTCCCCGAGGGCAAGCATCTTTTCCGGCGTATCAGCGATCGCAAAAAGCGGCCCCGTTGCTTTATTAACACCGACATCGGTTGCCTGCGCTGATAGAACGACTGCGACCAGTAAAGTAAAGGGGTTTACATAGTCCAGTTCCCCTTTGGGGTCGGGGTTATCTTCGCTCATTCGGCGAAAAAACTCGTATATGTCTGCTTTTTTCATCATATGTTATTGGCATAGCTGGTCATTCTCTGCAATGCTGTTTTAGTGAAGGATCAAGAGCGGAGCAGAAAATGAGCGACAAGGGTGTCATGTCAGCCGCGCCTGAAAAGGCCAGCTACTCGATCATGCTGCGCCCGCATCGCAGCCTGTCCCCAAAAGGGTTTACAATTTTCATGATCTGTATTGCCGCAGTGAGCTTTGCTGCGGGGCTTGTCTTTCTGATGCTTGGAGCCTGGCCAGTTTTCGGTTTTTTTGGTCTGGATGTCCTGTTGATCTATATCGCGTTTAAGCTGAATTTCAAATCCGGCAGGCGCTGTGAAATTGTGGAAATACGGGGGGATGAGGTCAGGATCAGGCATATTGCGCCGGACGGGCAGGAGAAAACACATGCCTTTCAGGCATACTGGGCACGACCCTTTTTTCAAAAAGACAGACTGTTTATCGGCTGCCGGGGCGAGCAGGCGGAAATTGGTGAATTTCTGATCGAGGATGAAAAAGAGGAAGTAAAGGGCGAACTTGACGCGGCCCTTTATCGCTTCAGGAACAATCAGCTGGAGGTATAGGGTTAAAGCCCCAGCACATCCATCATGTCATAATTGCCGGCCGCTTTTCCTTGTGCCCAAAGGGCTGCCCGAACGGCACCGCGGGCAAAAATAGCACGGTCCCCGGCTTTATGGGAGATTTCAATGATCTCGTTTTCCGCTGCAAACATCACGGTATGATCACCAACCACATTGCCGCCGCGAAGCACTGCATAACCGATATCTCCCTTTTTTCGGGCACCGGTAATACCGTCTCGCCCGCGATCTGCAACACTATCGTGATCCACATTTCTCCCCTCTGCAGCGGCCTTGCCGAGAAGAAGAGCGGTTCCGGACGGCGCATCCACCTTATGCCTGTGATGCATCTCCAGTACCTCGATATCGAAATCCTCATCCAGAATGGCCGCCACTTTTTTTGTGAGCTGCGCCAGAAGATTGACACCAAGGCTCATATTCGCGCCCTGAACAATAACAGCGTCGGTGCCGCAGGCTGCGACGTCAGCCTGTTCTTCATTGGTCAGACCGGTTGTGCCAATAACATGGATTTTTTTGAATTCTGCGGCGATTTTTGCATGGCTTATTGTCGCAGCGGGAGCAGTGAAATCGATAACGGCATCTACCGCATCAAACAGCGCTCTGGTATCCGTTTTGATAGAAACATCAAGCGTGCCGACGCCCGCAAGCTCACCGAGATCCTTGCCAATAAAGGGTGAATTGTCAGGTTCCGTGCCGCCGGCAACAATACAGCCTTCAGTTTCGGTTACCTGTTTGACCAGCATTCGGCCCATGCGTCCCGCACAGCCAACAATACCGATTTTCATTTCACCCATGACATATCCTCGCTTCAATACAGAACAGTGGGTGTAGCATAAAAAAACCCTCTCTGACGAGAGGGCTTTATTTAATCCTTAAGATCTGCGAGGAAATCTTTTACCCTTGAGAAAAAGCCTTCCGATTCCGGGTTATGACTCCCCCCGCCTTCGGCTTCGAATTCCTTGAGAAGTTCTTTCTGGCGCTTGGTCAGTCTGACCGGCGTCTCCACAGTGATATGGATATACATATCCCCATGCTCGGAAGAATTCATGATGGGCATGCCCTTACCGCGCAAACGATATTTTCGGCCGGATTGCGATCCTTCCGTGATGGCAACTTTTGCCCGTGCGCCATCCAGTGTGGGGACCTCGATATCTCCCCCGAGCGCAGCTGTCGTCATTGGAATTGGCACCCGGCAATGCAGGTTCTGACCATCCCGCTGGAAAATACGGTGATCTGCAACACTCAGGAAAATATAGAGGTCGCCGGCAAGTCCACCATGACGACCAATTTCTCCTTCACCGGAAAGGCGGATGCGGTTGCCATCGTCAACGCCTGCCGGGATATTGATAGAGAGGGTTTTCTCTTTTTCAATTGTTCCCTCACCGCGACATTTTCCGCAGGGTTTTTCGATGACCCGCCCCTGTCCATGACAGGTTGGGCAGGTCCGTTCGATTGTGAAAAAGCCCTGCTGGGCTCTTACCTTACCGTGACCACCGCATGTGCTACAGGTGACGGGTGAAGACCCTTCAGCGGCTCCGGTACCATCACATTCATCGCATTCAACAGAGGATGGGATCTTAATTTCGGTGGTTTTACCGTGATAGGCTTCCTCCAGCGAGATCTCCATATTGTATCGAAGGTCAGCGCCCCGGCTTTGTCCGCCGCCACCGCCGCTGCGACGTCCACCCATGAAGTCGCCAAAAAGATCTTCGAAGATATCGGAGAAGCCGCCGCCTCCGCCCATACCGCCGAAGCCGCCGCCTCCCATGCCGCCCTGTTCAAATGCGGCATGTCCATACTGGTCATAGGCAGCCCGTTTCTGATCATCCTTCAGGATTTCATAGGCTTCGTTGACTTCTTTGAAATTTGCTTCTGCTTCGGCATCTCCCGGATTGCGGTCCGGATGATATTTCATGGCCTGCTTGCGATAGGCTTTCTTCAGAGCCGCCGCGTCTGCGCCTTTATCGGCGCCGAGAATTTCATAATAATCGCGTTTCGCCATAAGGTCCTACTTAACTGAGTGCCGCCCCGAACCGGCTTGCGGGTCGGAGCGGTCTGTTAAAGAACAAGGCTTCAGTTTCAGGGAAGAACCCTGACTGGCAAGACCTTACTTGTCTTTTTTGTCGTCCTCGACTTCCTCGAAATCGGCATCGACAACATCGTCATCCGTTTCGGAAGAAGAGGCGCCTGAAGCATCATCCGCACCGGCAGCCGTAGCATCAGCGCCTTCTGCCTGAGACTGTGCATAAACAGCTTCACCCAGTTTCATGGAGGCCTGTTGCAGGGCTTCCATTTTGGCTTTGATGGCGTCCGTGTCGTCGGAGTCCTTAACTTCTTTCAATTCGTCAAGGGCTGTCTTGACCGGGCCTTTAATGTCATCCCCGACATTGTCACCGACTTCCTCAAGGGTTTTCTCGGTTGTGTGGATGAGGCTGTCAGCCTGGTTCTGAACTTCAACTTTCTCTTTACGGGCCTTGTCTTCCGCCGCATGCTCTTCCGCATCCTTGACCATCTGGTCGATGTCAGCATCGCTGAGACCGCTGGAAGCCTGGATCTGGATCTTCTGCTCCTTGCCGGTTCCTTTGTCTTTCGCAGAGACATTGACGATACCGTTGGCATCGATGTCGAAGGTGACTTCAATCTGCGGAACACCGCGCGGAGCGGACGGGATTTCCGTCAGGTCGAAATTGCCGAGCAGTTTGTTATCTGCCGCCATTTCACGCTCACCCTGGAAAACCCGGATGGTAACTGCGGACTGATTGTCTTCCGCCGTAGAGAAAGTCTGACTTTTCTTGGTTGGAATGGTCGTGTTCCGGTCGATCAGACGGGTAAAGACACCACCCAGCGTCTCGATACCAAGGGACAGCGGTGTTACGTCCAGCAGCAGAACGTCTTTCACGTCACCCTGCAGAACGCCGCCCTGGATCGAGGCGCCGATGGCAACCACTTCATCCGGGTTCACGCCCTTGTGGGGCTCTTTGCCGAAGAACTTGGTCACTTCGTCGATGACCTTGGGCATACGGGTCATACCACCGACGAGAACAACTTCGTCGATTTCACCAGCTGCCAGACCTGCGTCTTTCAGAGCGGCTTTCATTGGGTTCACAGTACGTTGTACCAGATCGTCAA
>JAKSCD010000349.1 GCA_022360775.1 Sneathiellales bacterium
CCGCTCCTTCAGGATCGGGAAATAGTCGAATACCATGTCCAGATCGGCCGATACGCCGCCCGGATCCGTACGGGTATAGGCGCCCATTTTCAGGTTCTCGCCGACGCTGAGAAACGGAAAGACCTCCCGCCCTTCCGGTACGTGGGACATGCCCTGACGCATCACCCAGTCCGGGCTGCGGCTGGTAATGTTCTGACCATTCAGCACTACGGAGCCCTTTTGCGGGTCCATCACGCCGGAAATGGTTTTCAGGATTGTCGTCTTGCCGGCCCCATTTGCGCCAAGCACAGTAACAATTTTCCCCTCTTCCACATCCAGGGAAACGCCCCTTATGGCCATGATCGGCCCGTAATAGGTTTCGATATTCCTGACTCTCAGTACAGCTTCACTCATATCAGCCCCCCAGATACGCTTTGATCACTTCAGGATCGTTCTGCACTTCCTGCGGTGTTCCAAAAGCCAGCATTCGACCGTAATTCAAGACCAGAACCCGATCCGAAACCTCTGAAACCAGTCCCATATCATGCTCAACCATCAGGACAGTAATCCCCAGATCCTTCTTGATATCATCAATCCAGAAAGACATATCCTGTGTCTCTTCCACATTGAGGCCAGAAGAAGGCTCGTCCAGCAGGATCAGTTTTGGCTCTGTACAGAGGGCCCGGCCCAGTTCAACAACCTTTCGAACACCATAGGGAAGGTTCATGATCAGGCTTTCCCGGTAATGCTGCAGATCCAGGAAATCGATAACCTCCTCGACTTTCTCCCGATGCGCGAGTTCTGCTCTCCTGACGGAAGGCAGAAACAGCGCTTCGCCAAACAGCCCGGTGCTGCTATGGCAATGCCGGCCAACCAGCAGATTTTGCAGAACTGTTGCATGTTCAAACAGCTCGATATTCTGGAAAGTCCTGGCGATACCAAGGCCGGCAATTTCATGGGCAGGCGTATTGGTAATATCCTGCCCATCGAAGGTCAAAGTACCCTCAGTGGCATCATAGATCCGGCTGATCAGATTGAAGATTGTTGTTTTACCGGCCCCGTTGGGGCCAATGATGGTAAAGCACTCCCCTTTCTTGATGTCAAAATTGACACCATCCACGGCCTTCACACCGCCGAAATTGATCGCCAGATTTTCAGCTTGGAACAATGTCATCTTAATCTCTCCGACTTCATATAGGACTTCTGGCGTTTAAAGGTGGCTTTCTTGTAAAGCGGGAACATCTGGAAATAGAGTTTCACTTTCAGCCAGCGGCCATAAATTCCGAAAGGTTCGAAAATGATGAAGAAGACCAGGATAAGACCAAAAATCAGCGGCTCAAATCCGGGTTGTTCAGCAATTACATGAGGCAGGTAATCCTTCATAATGGCAAGCCCCTGCGGCAGGGCCAGGACAAACATGGCGCCAAAGATAGCCCCGTGAAGTGAGCCGATACCGCCAACAACAACAAGAACAAGCAGTTCAAGGGATTGCAGTACAGTAAAGCTCTCAGGTGACAGGAAGCCAAGTTTATGCGCAAAGAGGGCACCGGCAAGTCCGGTGATCCCTGCACTCAAGGCAAAGGCCGTTGTCTTTGTTCTGGCGAGATTAACTCCCATGCTTTGCGCAGAAATCTCTGAATCCCTGACCGCCATCATGGCCCGCCCTGTCGGTGACCGCAGAAGATTAAGAGAGAACAGGATCACCGCAATCAGAACCGCAAGACAAAGGAAATAGAACGGCACGCCATCCGTGATATCAACGCCTCCCATTTCAATGGATTCCACCAGCAACCCGGTATATCCATTGGTTACACTTTCCCAGCGAGAGAAAACCTCTTCGATGATGATCGCAAAGGCAAAGGTTGCCATAGCAAGATAAATCCCGACGAGACGCAGGGCCGGAATACCAATGGCGATACCCGCAAGAGCTGCCAGAATTCCTGACAAGGGGAAAGAAATGAAGAAGGAGAAAACGATCGGCTCTTCCATAAAGGGAAGCTGCAGGCCATTTCCTGTCAGAACCGCCTCTGTATAGGCGCCTATTCCAAAAAAGGC
>JAKSCD010000279.1 GCA_022360775.1 Sneathiellales bacterium
AAAAGTTAACGACTTTCTACTTTTTACCATAAATCATTATTTCACAAAGAGTCCGATCATCAGGTTTCACAAAACTCTCCAGGCATACTCTCGATTAAAGCCCGAAGATTTTCATGTATACCTAATGATCGCTATTTTAGTAAGGCCACTGCCAGTTCTGAATGTCCGGTTTGTCGACACCGTGTTCGTGGGCGTAGCTGCGGCAATCTATCTGCATGTTACGCAGTTTCTCCTTAATATGAGCACCGGCTACGTGGAGCCGGGGTACCCGGTCGATGACATCAATAGCCAGACTGAACCGGTCTATTTCGTTGTTGATGGCCAGTTCCAGTGGTGTGTTGATGTTGCCTTTCTCCTTATAGCCACGTACATGCAGGTTGCGGTGGTTGGTGCGTCGGTAGGCCAGCCGGTGGATGAGCCAGGGATAGCCGTGAAAGTTGAAGATGACCGGTTTATCGATAGTAAACATGCTATCGAAGTCGCGGTCGGAGAGGCCGTGTGGATGCTCACCGGCCGGCTGTAGTCGGAACAGGTCCACCACGTTGATAAAGCGAATTTTGAGGTCGGTGAAGTGTTCGCGCAGCAGGGCAGTAGCAGCCAGCGCCTCTTGGGTTGGTACATCACCACAGCCCACCATCACCACATCCGGTTCCTTACCTTGATCATTGCTGGCCCACTCCCAGATGCCGATGCCTTTGGTGCAGTGTTTAACTGCGGCATCCATGTCCATGTATTGCAGGTGCAGTTGCTTGTCCGAAACGATGACGTTGATGTTGTCCATGCTGCGCAGGCAGTGGTCGGACACGGATAGCAGCGAGTTGGCATCCGGCGGCAGATAGATGCGAGTGACTTCGGGATTTTTGTTGACCACCACATCGAGGAAGCCGGGGTCTTGATGGGTGAAGCCGTTGTGATCCTGCCGCCACACCGTTGAGGTGACGAGCAGGTTGATGGATGAGATGGGTGCACGCCAGGGTATTTCGTTGCAGATCGCCAACCACTTGGCGTGCTGGTTGTACATGGAGTCGATGACGTGCACGAAGGCCTCATAGGTGGAGAAGAAGCCGTGGCGGCCGCTCAGCACATAACCTTCGTACCAACCCTCCAGTGTGTGTTCCGAGAGCATTTCGAGCACCCGGCCGTCGGGTGAGAGTTCGCCACCGTCCAGGTCTTCCGGGCGATAGTCGGCCAGCCACAGTTTTTTGCTGACTTCGTAGATATCGTTGAGCTTGTTGGAGGTGTTTTCATCCGGCCCGAAGACCCGGAAGTTTTGCATGTTGTTGCGCATTACATCCCGCAGAAAAGCGCCTAGGGGGCGGGTATTTTCCACTCGGCTTTGCCCGGGGTTGGGAATGTCGGTGCTGTAGTTACGAAAGTCGGGCATGCGCAGGGCCTTGCGCAGCAATCCACCGTTTGCATGGGGGTTGGCGCTCATCCGGCGGTTGCCCACAGGCGCCAATTCCTTGAGTTCGGGCACCAGCTTGCCCTCAGCGTCGAACAGCTCTTCTGGGCAGTAGCTGCGCAGCCACTCTTCCAACTGCTTCAGGTGAGCGGGGTTGTCCTGCACGCCGCCCAGGGGCACCTGGTGGGCACGCCAGAATCCTTCGACTTTGTGTCCGTCCACCTCTTTGGGGCCGGTCCACCCCTTGGGTGTACGCAAGATGATCATCGGCCAGCGGGCCCGCTCGGCG
>JAKSCD010000417.1 GCA_022360775.1 Sneathiellales bacterium
CTGGCGGTAGAGGATCAGGCTTGCGGCGTGCCGGGGCACAGCCCTTTGTTTAAGAAGCGCGTTTGACATTATTCAGTGCTGAAAATCCGCTTGCCGTTGACCATCTTGAAAAGTCTGACCGGTGTTGCTTCTTCTCGTTTCGGCCTGTTTTCAAGAAAATCCTGAACCTGGGTAAGAATATATTCTGTGATTTGCGGGATATTCAATTCAAGGGCCTCAGAAATTGTCACCCATTTCATGTCCAGCAATTCGCCAGTGCCTCCAAGTTCTCCCGCGATATTGGTGCCGTCATAGACAAAAAAGCGGGTGTTGAAGCGTTTTTTGCGCATGGGCGGGGTCACAGCACGGGCAATATAGTCGAGTTCTGAAAGATCGGGGCCGCAGGTCTTTGTACCAAACTCGTTCCAGACCTGGACTTTTGATCTTCTGGCTTGTCCATGGGAGGCTGAAATTCTAAGGCCTGTTTCCTCAAATGTCTCGCGAATGGCGGCAATGGCCAGGGCCCGTGCCCTTGCCGGGCTACATCCACCCCTTACGAGCCTTCTGGAGACATCATCACGAAGCTCTTTTGCGGGAATAATACGAGAATCAGCTGCATCCACACGACCACCTGGAAACACGTAGGTATTTGGCATAAAGCTGTGCTTTCCGCTCCGTTCTCCCATCAGGATTTCTGTGCGGCTTTTGTTTTTACGGTAGATGATAATCGTTGCGGCGTCCTTGGGACGGGGGGCTTTCGTGCCTGAGCTGCGGTTTTCCGCCACGCTTCTGTTTTTGCTTGTCGACATGCTTAATCTGATCCTTTTTGAGAGTAAGCATGCCTATAATGGGGCGCCGTGTCCAGCACCCCGGGCTGAAATTCAGGAAATTTTAGTCGATTTGCTGTGCGGAATATCCGGTTGCTTCTTCATCAAATCCATGCATCTTGCGAGCCCATTGCACACCAATGAGCGCCCCTTTGATATGAGGCAGCAGAACGATAGAGGAAATAAGAGCTGCCGGGAGCCAGATAACCATCTGAACCCAGGTTTCAGGACTGTAGGCTTTTTCAACAATCAGGATCCCGGAAACGATGAAGTGAAGAACAATCATCATCGTGAAATAGGGAGGAGCATCATCGGCGCGTTGGTGAAAAAGCTCAAGCCCGCATTCGTCGCAAGTATGCTTGACCTTGATATAACCATCAAAAATGCGGCCCTTACCGCAATCAGGGCAACGACGGGAAAGACCTTTCCAAAAGGCAAGACCCAATGATCTTTCTGAAGTATCTGTACTCATTTCCATCCCATATCACAAAAATATTTAACAGCAGGATAACAACAGATAGGAAAAATTGGGATTCAATTAAGGCCACCGCGACACTCTGCCGCAGAATGCAATGATCTGGATCAATCAATTACGAGATTTATTATTCCGGGCTCGTTCCGCGCGTTTCTTGCCTTTTGGTGTTGTTTTCTTCTTTTTTGGTTTCGCTTTGCGGATCCCTTTTGCTCCGAGGGGAGGCTTTCTTCTTTTTGACCGTTTTGCCTTATAGGCACCTGAATCATCCCCATCAACAATGGAGACAATCATTCCGCCAGTTGGAACATCGACTTCTTCAAGTTGAACCGCCAGGCGGTCAGCCAGCCGGTAGACGACGCCTGTTCTTTCGCCAAACAGAGCATGCTTGTCTTCATCATAAATGAAGAAGTCAAATCCCAGGGTTGAAATGGGGGCGAAAGCATCCGCGCCTGTATCATCTAGCGTGAAAAACAGGCCAGAGCGGGTTACGCCGGTCACCTTGGCCTGAAAAATCTGCCCCACCCGATTGGCGAGGAAAACAGCGGTAAAGCGGTCAAGGGTTTGCCGCTCTGCTGCCATAGCCCTGCGCTCCAGATTGGAGATCTGTTCACCGATCTGGTCAAGATTTTCAGCATCGTCCTCTGCCAGGCCGTCTTTTCCGAATTTATGAGCAGAAATCAGGCTTCGATGCACCAGAAGATCGGCGTAGCGGCGAATGGGGGACGTAAAATGCGCATACTGGCGTAAATTAAGTCCAAAATGACTGTGATTTTCCGGACTGTAAACAGCTTGAGACTGGGCGCGAAGCACCAGGGAGCTGACCAGCTCTTTATCCGTTTCGCTCTCTGCCTGCGATAAAATACGATTAAAGGTTGATGTTTGAAGGACCTGGCCTTTGGCAAAGCTGATATCCATCTCGGAAAGAACATCATGCAGGCCTTCCAGCTTTTCCCTATCTGGCTGTTCATGAACACGGAACATACAGGGTCGCTTTTTTTCGATCAGGGTCTGTGCAGCCGAGACATTGGCCTGGATCATAAACTCCTCGATCATCATATGCGCATCAAAACGGACTTTCTTGCGAACCGCCTTGATAAAACCATCGTCATTGAGCTCAATCCGCCTCTCCGGCAGCTCAAGATTAAGCGGCTCCCTTTTTTCCTTTGCTTTTTTAAGCGCGGCGTACGCCCCGAAAAGGGGGCGGATAACCGCATCCATAAGCGGTTCCGCGACCTCATCCGGGCGCCCTTTAAAGGCATCCTGCGCCTGTTGATAGGTGAGGGACGCACAGGAGTTAATCAGCGCACGCATGAAAGTGTGGCGAATTTTGTTGCCGTTAGAATCAAACCACATCTGGACCGCCATAACTGGACGGTCCACATTTTCATGCAATGAACAAAGGTCACTGGATAATTCATGAGGCAGCATCGGAACGACACGGTCAGGGAAATAGACAGAATTTCCCCTTTGTTTAGCAGATTTATCAAGTTCCGAACCTGAAGTGACGTAATGGGCGACATCGGCAATAGCAACAATGACCGTCCAGCCACCATGATTATCGGGATCTTGATCAAATTCCGCCCAGACAGCATCATCCCGGTCCCGCGCATCAGAAGGATCAATTGTGACAATGGGAAGATGCCTGAGATCGGTTCTGTCTTCCAATTCCACAGGTTTTGCCGCCAGCGCTTCTTTCTGGACCTTGTCGCTAAACTCATAGGGAATACCATGAGTATGAATAGCGATCATGCTGATAGACCGGGAATCGTTAAGTGGACCTACCCGTTCTGTAACCTTGCCCTCAGGGAGACCAAAATGTCGCCCGGGCAGGATTTCGACGAGAACAACATCGCCTGATTTTGCCCCTTTGGAATACTCCTCCAAAATGACAATTTCCTTTTTATTCTTGCGGTCCGTCGGCTGAACCCGCCCGTTGGCACCTGTACTGGTATAGACACCGAGAACAGGGCCCGACTCGCTGTTCAGACGTCTGATGATAGATGCATCATAGCTTCCATCGGGGTTTTTGCGGAGGCGCGCAAGAAGTCTGTCCCCAACACCCGGCGCTTTGGCATCCCGACCTCTTTGTGTTCCGACATAGATTAGGGGGGGCTCGCCTTCTTCTTCCCATTTCAGCGGTCTTGCGATGGCTTCTCCCTCATCGCTGATCCGTATAACATCTATAACAGATACAGACGGCAAGCTGCCGGGAAGGTCAAGGGTTCGACCTCTTCCCTTTTCCAGAACCCCGTCTGAGACAAGCTCCTTAAGCAGCTGCTTCAGATGGATACGATCCTGGCCTTTAATGTTGAAAGCTTTTGCAATTTCCCGCTTTCCAACCGATGTCGTGCTTTCCTCGATAAAGGTACGGACCTGTTCCTTGGTCGGGAAATAGGCGGATTTTGAAGACGGCTTGGTCAATGTGGGCTACTGAACAGAGGACAACTTACTTGCCCTCTGCTGCAGCTTTCTTTTTAGGAGCGGCCTTTTTCTTCGCTGTTGTCTTCTTGGCGGCTGTCTTCTTTGTTGCCGGTTTTTTGGCAAGCTTTGGTTTCTTACCGCTTTTTGCAGCTCTATCTGCCAGAAGTTTAACCGCTTCTTCCAATGTCACTGCCATTGGATCTGAGCCCTTTGGAATGGTTGCATTAATCCCGCCATGGGTCACGTAAGGACCATAGCGGCCATCCTTGACGTTAATGTCAGCCCCGTCTTCAGGATGTGGTCCCACGATTTTTAGCGGTGGTGCCGCGCGACCTGCACCGCCCCGCGTTTTGGCTGCGGCCAAAAGCTCCACGGCACGGTTCATACCAACGGTCAGAACTTCCATCCCATTGGAAAGTTTGCCATATTTCTTGTCGCATTCCACATACGGGCCATAGCGGCCAAGACCGGCTGTAATCATGGAGCCGCTATCCGGATGCGGACCGATCTCGCGAGGGAGCGCCATCAGCTGAACAGCAATTTCAAAATCGATATCCTCCAGCGGAACATCTTTGGGGATAGAAACCCGTTTGGGTTTTTTCTTAGGCTCAGGTTCCCCCAATTGCAGATACGGACCATAAGGACCTTTTCTGAGGGTGATCATCAGATCCGTTGCCGGATCCAGACCCAGCTCTTTCGGCCCTTCATCCACATCAGTGTCGCCACTGTCATCATTGGCGGCACCCAGTTGGCGTGTGAAGCGGCAGTCCGGATAATTTGAACAGCCAATGAAAGCGCCAAACCGGCCGGTTTTTAGCGAAAGGCGTCCATCATCACATTTCGGGCAACCGCGCGGATCCTTGCCATCTTCTGTTTCCGGGAACACATGCGGTCCCAGGACCCGGTTCAATTCTTCCAGGACATCCGTAACACGCAGTTCCGCAGTCCCGTCGACATGCAGAGTGAAATCATTCCAGAAATCGCGAAGAACCTGTTTCCAGTCAATCTTGGCATCAGAAATGTCATCCAGCCGTTCTTCCAGCTGTGCTGTGAAATCATATTCCACATAGCGGGTGAAGAAGGACGAGAGGAACGCGGTTACCAGTTGACCCTTGTCTTCCGGCAAAAATCGTTTCTGATCCAGTTTCACATAGTCGCGATCCTGAAGAACCGAGATAATGGAAGCATAGGTTGAGGGGCGACCAATGCCCAGCTCTTCCAGTTTTTTAACAAGACTGGCTTCTGAATAGCGCGGGGCAGGTTCTGTGAAATGCTGATCTTCACGAACGTCGCTTGTTGAAACTTTTTCGCCTTCGGAGACAGCAGGAAGGCGCTTGCCGCCTTCATCATCCTTGGCGTCATCCTGACCCTCTTCATACAGCTTCAGGAAACCGGCAAAGCGAACAACACTGCCTGTCGCGCGTAAAGTCTGACCGGCCCCATCCTCAAAATCGATGGTTGTCCGTTCCAGTTGCGCGCTTTCCATCTGACTGGCAATGGTTCTTTTCCAGATCAGTTCGTAAAGCTTTAAATGTTCCTGATCCAGATATTTCGCCATTTTTGCAGGCGTGCGGGTGAGGTCTGTCGGGCGGATTGCCTCATGCGCTTCCTGTGCGTTTTTGGATTTCGTTTTATAGGCGCGCGGAGAATTTGGAACAAATTCCGGACCATATTCGCTGGCAATCACATCGCGGCAGGCGTGAATGGCTTCTGCCGCCAAGGTCACACCGTCGGTTCTCATATAAGTGATCAGGCCTGCGGTTTCACCGCCTACATCAAATCCCTCATAGAGTTTCTGCGCGACCATCATGGTCCGCTTGGCACCAAATCCGAGTTTGCGGGAGGCTTCCTGCTGCAGGGTTGATGTTGTGAAGGGCGGTGATGGATTTCGTTTGGCAGGTTTTTTCGTTACACTTGCAACAGCGAAAGCGCCATTCCTTACAGCTTCTGCCGCTGCTTTTGCAGTTTCCTCATTGGGCAGCGAGAATTTCTCCAGCTTGTTCCCTTTTAGATGTGTAAGCCGTGCTGTGATGTTTTTGTCGCCGCCCGTCAGGAAGTCCGCGTCAATTGTCCAGTATTCTTCAGGCTTGAACGCTTCAATTTCCAGCTCCCTCTCGCAGATCAGGCGAAGGGCGACGGATTGTACCCGTCCTGCAGATTTGGCACCGGGCAATTTTCGCCATAAAACCGGCGACAAAGTGAAGCCGACCAGATAATCAAGGGCGCGTCGGGCTTGTTGGGCATTGACGAGATTCATGTCAAGTTCACGAGGGTTGGCGATCCCGTCGAGGACAGCCTTTTTCGTGATTTCGTTAAATACGACCCGGCTGACCTTCGCCTCTTTCAGCTTCTTTTTCTCTTCCATGACCTTCATGACATGCCAGGCAATTGCTTCGCCTTCACGGTCCGGGTCAGTCGCCAGATAGAGATTTTCAGCACCTTTAAGGGCGTCGGCTATCGCTTTGATATGTTTGGCAGATTTCGAATCGTTCTGGTAATCCATCGCGAAATCTTCATCCGGCTTCACCGACCCGTCCTTGGACGGAAGATCACGGATATGGCCATAGGATGCAAGGACGGTATAGTCCTTTCCCAGATACTTGTTAATGGTCTTCGCTTTTGCCGGAGATTCAACGACAACTACATTCATAGAGACACCACAGATTTCTTATTAATACGGTCTGAATTACGCGTACAATCTGCCTTATATAGAGAGACTAGCCCGCGAAGGAAACCCTGTTTCCGAAATGCCTTTCAATTCGTCCCGCAAGTTCAAGTTCCAGAAGCAGAGAGAGAACGAGTGCAGGAGGTAATTCCGACAGGCGAATAAGTTCATCAATATTAATAGGGACCGGCGAGAGCAGAGCGAGAAGTTTAGGCCGTGCTTTTTCCAGTTCGCTTTCCGGAATATTCATGGGTTGTTCAAAGGGAAGGGGCGGTTGGTCCGGCTCTGACAGGGGGCGCGATCTTAATGAAGAGAGCTCTTTTAGAATGTCCTCAACATTCTGGGCGAGAATTGCACCATTTTTAATAAGGGAGTTTGTCCCGCTTGCCCGTGGATCCATGGGAGAGCCTGGAACAGCAAATACTTCCCGTCCATGTTCAGCGGCAAGGCGTGCAGTAATCAGGGAACCGGATTTCGGTGTCGCCTCCATCACCAGAATGCCCAGTGCCATTCCGGAAATAAGCCGGTTTCGTCTTGGAAAATGGCGTGCCTGCGGCTGGACGCCCAGAGATTGCTCGGCAAGAATACATCCGCTTTCTTCAATCCGGTGATGAAGATCGGTATTCTCCTTTGGGTAAATTACATTTAACCCACCCCCGACAACTGCAACTGTCCCGGTTGCCAGGCTGGCTTCATGGGCGGCCTTGTCAATCCCGCGGGCCAGGCCTGAGGTGATCACCAGTCCCGCTTCACCAAGCCTGGCAGAAAAATTTCTGGTCAGATTAAGGGCAACAGCGGATGCATTGCGTGATCCAACCACGCCGATCATGTCATTTTTTAACAGTGCAAGATGTCCTTTTGCACTGACAAGAGGAGGTGGATCCGGAATATGTTTGAGGAGGGGCGGATAATCCGGCTCGCACAGGGCCAGCATTTTCCCGCCGTAAGCAGCCAGCTCTTCAAGCTCCCGGGTGGCGGCCCCTTTTGCAAAAATGCGGATCGGGCGTTTTCGGCCTCCTTTTCGGGCGAGTTCCGGAATAGCATCAAGGGCACTGCCTGCATCCCCGAAGCGTCTTAGCAATTGCATGAAGGTTATCGGGCCGACATTTTCAGATCGGATCAGTCTTAGCCAATCCAGTTTTTCTGAAGCCGATAGAGATTTTTCTGTAAACATAAGAAAAATGTGATGGAATTTTTCTATCGCGTCAATTGAAAATGAAAATAATCAATTCTCTAATTTGGATTTTTGAGGGCGTCGGGGAGACAGGTCAAATAGTCGTGACAGAAAACTGCGCTTGGCGGGTGCAGGGATGTGGTTGGCTGGACTATCCTCCTCATAGACAGGAACCGGACAGGCGATTGGCCAGGGGGTACTGATCGTCAAAACGATTTCCGGTTCGATTGACTTATGATTCGCAGGTTGAGGGAAGTCAGTATGAACAGTAGGGTTTTTCGCAAGGGGAACGGTTGCAGGGCGACCTCGCCGCCGGTAGCGTTCCTTGACGAGTGTCCTGTGGATCACCAGCCGGGAAACGGCACGGTGAAAGTTTTTATATTTCCGTTGCATTGATTTATCTGCCCTTAGAAACCGGTTTGCTCCTGTATGGACAGACGGATAAATACAGATTTCGGGAATTATTTTTTCCCGATGCGGGGTTCAGTGCCTTTGACCAGTCTTGCGATATTCTCATGATGACGGATGAAAATGAGGACGGCCATAAAGGCAGCAAGCTCGATGCGTTGAAGATCCCCGAAATAAACATCTTCAAAGGGGTAATGCATCAATCCATAGATATAAAGAGGGGAAAGAGCGGCTGCCACCAGCGCTGAAAGGGAAGACATTCTAAAGACCAGGGCCACAAGGAGCCAGGTCAGGGCAACGGCAATTCCTGCTGGCCAGGAAATTGCCAGCATGACACCGATAAAGGTTGCGACACCTTTACCGCCCTTGAATTTCAACCATAGGGGAAAGAGATGTCCAATGAAGGCCCCGCCGCCTGCAAGAACAGCATAATCCTGCGTCAAAAACATGTTGCCAAGAATAACGACCGCAGCGCCTTTGCCGCCGTCCAGGATCAGGGTGGCGAGTGCCAGAAACTTGTTGCCTGTCCGCAGAACATTGGTTGCCCCGATATTGCCAGAACCGATTTTGCGGACATCCCCGAGGCCTGCCAGCTTGGTCAGGACAAGCCCGAAAGGGATTGACCCGACAAGATAGCCAAGAACGGCTGCAGCCAGAAATGGCCAGGTAAAACTGATGTCCCCAAGTGGTTCAGGCATTCTTATTCGTCCTCAAAAGAATAGACGGTTTTCCCGCTTACCAGCGTTTTCAATACCCTGCCTTGAAGCAAATGACCATCAAAAGCTGTATTCTTGGATTTGGATTTCAGTGCCGTTCCGTCAACTTTCCAGGGTTTGCCAAGATCGAAGAGGCAAAGATCAGCAGGCAATCCTTTTTCAATTCGCCCGGCGGTAATGCCTAGCAGTTTTGCCGGTGCAACGGTCATCGTCCGCAAGAGGGAAAGAAGGTCCAGCTCCTGATTATGATAAAGGCGCAAACTGACCGGTAGCATGGTTTCAAGCCCGATAACACCGGGTTTGGCCTGGGCAAATGGAACCCGCTTGCTGTCTGCACTTTGAGGCAGATGTTGCGATGAAATAAGATCCAGTGTCCCGTCCTTTAGGCCCTCGACAACCGCCATACGATCTGTTTCCTCCCGAAGGGGCGGGGAGACACGGGCGAAGGTTCTGTATTCGCCCACTTCCAGATCATTCAGTGCGTGATAATGCGGCGCAGTGCCTGCCGTTACATTAATCTGTTCGTCTTTTGCCCGCCTGATGGAACGAATGGCATCTGCCGTTGAAAGATGGGCAGCATGCCATCTGGCGCCGGTCATGGCCGTCAGGCGAATATCCCGCTCCACGAGAATGGCTTCTGCACAAGCCGGGGCAGATTTGAGACCCATGAAAGTTGCAGTCCGGCCACCTGTCATCACACCGCTGCCTGTAAGGTTAGGTTCTTCGGCATGAACAATGACGGGCTTTTCAAACATTGTGGAATAGGCGAGGGCCCGGCGCATCAGGTTGATGTCAGCGATCGCTTTTTGTCCATCGCTGAAGGCAACAACACCTGCTTCCGACAATAAACCAAGCTCTGCCATTTCCCGGCCTTCAAGACCACGTGTCAATGCGCCGGTAATCGTAACATTGACCGGACAGGTTTCCCGCGCGCGCCTTGCAACAATTTCCACAAGGGACGGATCATCAATAACCGGTTCTGTCGCCGGAAAGGCGTTAATGGTGGTAACGCCACCTGCAGCCGCCGCTAGACCTGCTGTCGCCATGGTTTCCCGGTGCTCTTTTCCGGGTTCACACAGATACGCGTGAGCATCCACAAGACCCGGTGATAGACAATTGCCCGCACAATCCTGACTATCTGTATTGTCAGGAAGGGTTTCCGCCTTGATATGCTCTCCCCAGTCCTCGATCAATCCGTCTTTAATCAGGACGCCGCCATTTGTATCGGTGTTTGTCGCAGGATCAAGAAGACGAGCGTTCAATAGAGCCTGATAGGTCATGATCGCGCCTCCCTCGTCAGAAGATCCAGGCAAGCCATGCGTACAGCAACTCCCATTTCCACCTGCTCGGAAATCGCGCTGATATGAAGGTCATCAGCAATTTCAGAATCAATTTCAACACCCCGGTTCATGGGGCCTGGATGCATGATAAGGGCATCAGGCTTGGCAACTTCCAGTTTTTCCTTGTTCAGGC
>JAKSCD010000366.1 GCA_022360775.1 Sneathiellales bacterium
ATTCCCGCCAGTGCGAAAAGAGCCCGGACAGCTTTCTAGGCTTGAATTTCAACACATCACTGTTGCTATACATATAGCCGAGCGACAGGATACCGGCGCAAATCTGGGCAAGTGCCGTTCCATAGGCAGATCCTGCAACGCCCATATTGAACTCGACGATCAGCAGATAATTGAAGAACGCGTTGAGCAAGGTTGCGAGCACTGTAAACAGGGTCATCGGCCCCAGTTTTCCCTGGCAACGGTAACTGTCAGATAAAAGAGACAGTATAAAAAACAGGGGAGAGAAGAGAATGGTCAGTGAGATATAGGTATGCCCCATCTCGGCAAGAGGAGCGGAGCCATTGGCAATTTCAAGAACCAGTCTTTCTCCGAAAAGTGCGAAAAAGGCAATCAGAAACGCACAGATGACTGCAGAGAGAACCAGCGCACTGCTCATGGCCTCTGCCCCCTCCTGATATTTACCAGCCCCCAGCATTCGCGCAAAAACCGACGCAAAACCGGTAGAGACAAGTGTCCCGAGGGCAATCAGGATCATGAAAAGCGGGAATACCATGGTGACCGCTGAAAGGGCATCGGCTCCGACGAACATCCCAACGAACCATCCGTCAATAACGGTGAATAGTCCATTGGTCATCATGATGAGAATGATCGGTGTCGCTGTTTTCAAAAACAGGATGCCCAGGGGCGTGTTGAGATACATATTCTCTGTTTGATTGGGACTTTGATCCATGACAGGGTCTCTCTAGAATAGAGCGGAAAGAAATGCACCAGCGCCCCCTTGCATTAGATCGGGATTCGCGGTAGCTTGAGTATACTTGACACAGTCAATAGACGTTGTCAATTGACAATGTCAATTTTATTTTGAAGGTTTATTTTGGCAAAAACACTGACGGACGACGAAATAAAAACAAAAAGAGCCGAGCTCGTGACGATTGCAACGCGCATTCTGGCAGAGGAGGGTTTTATGGCGCTCACGCTCAGGCGCCTTGCAACAGAGGCAGGTATCAGCAGGACGACGCCCTATCTGTATTTTGAGGATAAAGCCGATCTTTTGCAGAAAGTCTGCGTCAGAACCTTTGAATATCTCATTGGGCTTTGCAATGCGGCCGTGGAAGAAGAAGACAATGTTCTTGATAAGCTGACAGCCTTTGGCCGGGTTTATATGCAGTTTGGCCTCGATAATCCTGTTTTATATCGTCTGGTTTTTGCCCCTGAACATCCAGATGACGAGGTATCGCAGGAAGTACAGGATATTGCTGAGGAATATAAGCAGCTTTCAGCCAAACCCATGCAGGAAGCCTATGAAAAAGGATATTTTACCTATCCGCCTGAGCGGTTAAACCCGGTTCTGTGGGCCAGCATGCATGGATTGCTTTGCCTGCGCTGGTCCGGGCACCTCTCAGAAGATGAAGCCTATCATCGTGTAAGGGAGGATATGGAAATGATCCTTGCAAC
>JAKSCD010000146.1 GCA_022360775.1 Sneathiellales bacterium
AGCCGCGATTTCCAGCTGTATGAGGCGCACACCCTGTTGCGTGGCGTTGCCATATTGGCACCCGCAGCGAAAAAGCCGGCTAAGTCAGAACAGTAACAGGGGCTCGTGTGGGTCAGACAATACAACGATGGCTCACCCTGCTGTGCCTGTTAACAGCAAGCCAGGTGTTTGCTCAGCCAACGCTCGTTATCATCATTGACGACGTGGGCAACAATGGCCCGCTGGGTGAGCGAGCAGTGAACTTACCCGGCCCCGTCACACTTGCATTTCTGCCGCACACCCCTCACGCGGCAAGACTGGCTCGTAAAGCAGCGGACTCGAATAAAGGCATTATGCTACATGCTCCCATGGCCAACGCAACGGGGGCCGCGCTGGGCCCCGGCGCTCTCACCGAGGACATGTCCCCCGAGGAACTGCAACAAACCATCCACGACAGCATTAATGCCATCCCTTTCGTGCAGGGCGTTAACAATCATATGGGTAGCAGACTCACCGCCAACCAAACCGCTATGAGCGCCATTATGCCGGTCATTCAGCAACATGATCTGTTTTTTATTGATAGCCTGACCAACCCCGCCAGTGTTGCTCAGTCAGAAGCCAGATCGTTGGGCATTGCCACTGATCGTAGGGATGTATTTCTGGATAACGACCGCTCTCTTGAAGGGCTGTTTCAGCAGTTTGGACGTGCCATCAATATTGCCGAGCGTACCGGCAGCGTCATACTGATTGGTCACCCTTACCCAGAAACACTCGATTTTCTCGAAACGGTTTTACCGCCGCTGATTGCCAATGACAATGTCCGACTTATTCCCGCAGATGAACACCTGAAAAATAACGCCTGGCTGACAAAAGAAAACGCGACACCGTACCCGGTATCGCGTTTGCAAATGCAGTTGATACTACCCAGCTCCGATCTGAAAAAAGCGAAGCACTGATATTGCTCAAGCTGATAATTTTTTAAGCATGCTTGTTTAATTTCTACAGGCAAGGAAATGTACAGGCAAGAGACTCTCCAGACTCACAGCGCCTCAACAAAATTGATTAACTGCTGACGATCTTGCTTATCAAGCTCAACAAATGCATTTCGAGACCTGAGGGCCTCGCCACCATGCCATATAATG
>JAKSCD010000128.1 GCA_022360775.1 Sneathiellales bacterium
GGAAGACAATGAAGGGGAGCAGATAACTCTTAAAGGCCTTTGGGACGGAAATAATGAAGCGCGCTGGGTTGCGGATGAAATCGAAAACCATCAGCGAAAAGGAACGTCCCTGAAAGATATCGCCATCCTTGTCAGAGCCAGTTTTCAAACCCGCGCCTTTGAGGAGTGCTTTATCTCCATGGGGATCCGCTACAGGGTTGTCGGCGGGCTTCGCTTCTATGAAAGAAAAGAAATCCGGGATGTGCTCGCCTATCTTCGCGTGATCAATCAGGCCAATGATGATCTTGCTTTCGAGCGGATCTATAACCTGCCCAAACGCGGTCTCGGTGCAAAAGCCCTGGATAATTTAAGAGCTATTGGCCGCGAACAGGGCCTCTCTCTTTCCAGAAGTGTCGATTTTGCCGCTGAAAACAGCTTTTTCAAGGGAAAGGCAGCAGCCGGACTTTCAGAGCTTGCAGAAAATTTCAAAAACTGGCGGGATCAGAAAGATTTCATCTCACCGGATGAACTGGTGGAAGCCGTTCTTGAAGACAGCGGTTATCTGCAAATGTGGAAGCAGGATAAATCCACGGAAGCCGAAGGCAAGGTTGAAAACCTGAAAGAACTTGTTAAAGCCCTTGCCGAGTATGACAGCCTCGGTGAATTCCTTGAGCATGTGGCCCTGGTTATGGAAAATAACGAAGATAACAGTGCCGATATGGTCAGCATCATGACCTTGCACTCTGCCAAGGGTCTTGAATATGACACGGTCTTCCTGCCGGGCTGGGAAGAAGGACTGTTCCCCCATCAGCGTGCCCTTGATGAAAATGGATTAAAGGCACTGGAAGAAGAACGGCGTCTGGCCTATGTGGGGATCACACGGGCGAAAAAGAAATGCTATATCAGCCATGCCAGCAACAGAACAATCCATGGACAGTGGCAATCTGCCCTGCCGAGCCGTTTTATTGACGAACTTCCCCCTCAGCACATCGCTGAAGATAGCGAGCATGGCGTGTATGCCCGGGAACGTCAGACCCAGGAAACCAACATTTCCTGGCGTACAAATACAGCGTCCCAGCTCAGCCATATTCTGGAAAAGCGGGCAGCACAAAACAGAACATTTGTTGATAACAGTACAAAAGCAGTCAATGACGGTGAAACCGGACTAGAGGTTGGGGACAGGGTTTTTCACCAGAAATTCGGCTATGGCCGCATCCTCAAAAAAGACGGCTCAAAAATGGAGGTTGCCTTTGATAAAGCCGGCCTCAAGAAAGTGATGGAAAATTTTGTCGACCCCGCCTGATCCCGATCTGTGGCAACTTTCTGTCGAACTTGCCTTGCCTGAAGCCGATGAAATAGAACTCATTTTCGAAGATATTCAGCTGACCACCTCGCTGGTCGAAGTGGTCCCGGATGGAAGTCGCTGGCGTCTGGATATTCTGTTCGATCATAAACCTGCGCATGCCTTTACAGACCGGATACCAGACCGGTTTGACTATACTCTTGCTCCCCTTGAACAACGGGACTGGGTTTCGGAAAGCCAGAAGCAGCTTCCCCCTGTGGAAGCCGGGCGTTTTTATATACACGGATCTCACGATCCGGCTCATAAGCTGAGTTCAAAATATGATCTGGTTATTGAAGCCGGACGTGCGTTCGGAACCGGCCTTCATGAAACCACATATGGATGCCTGCTTGCGCTCAATCGCCTTAAACAGAAAAGAGAGATCTATAACGCCCTGGATGTAGGTTGTGGTTCAGGGGTACTTTCGCTTGTGATGGCCAAAAACTGGGGCAGGAAAGTACTGGCGAGTGATATCGATCCCGAAGCGGTCGCTGTAACCAGTGAAAATGCGGCGCAAAATCACTTAAGCCCCTATATACAGGCAATACACGCCACAGGCCTCAACAGCCGTACGATCAGAAGAAAATCACCATTTGATCTGATCGTCGCCAATATTCTGGCATGGCCTCTGGTCGCACTGGCTCCTGAAATGTCAAAATCGCTCAAACCAGGCGGCTATTTTATTCTGTCCGGGTTATTGTCAAAACAGGAAAATATGGTCCGCCACGCCTATGCCCTGCACGGCTTTCATCTGGTTGAGCGCTTTGAAGTCGGACCATGGAATACGTTGATCCTCAAGCAATAAAAAAGGCCCGAAGAAATCTTCGAACCTTTTTTTAAACAAACTATTTACTCAACTAGCTTGCTTGACGCCCATCATTGTTGTTGGCAGCAGGAACAGCATTGTCATTTGCCAACGCGCCTTTACCGGCAACCGCGGCTTCAATGTCACCCCGTGTCAGACCGATATCGCTCAGCTGGCGTGCGTCCATGGCCATCAGCTGGGCATAGCCTTCGCGGCGGCTGCGCCAGTCTTCATAAGATTTAACAAGCGGTGCAACCAGTGTCGCCAGTTTGCTCAAAAGCGGCTTCCTGAACGCAGCATCACCCATCACAGCAATCCGGATTTCTGAACGCGCTACACCCAGATCAGAAAGTTCACGGCCTGACATATTCTGAAGCTGTGCAATTGCTTTTGCATTTGCACGGGATTTGGCAATTTTACCTTTCAGCGCGTTATAGACCTTGGCAATCGCCTCAGTCAGATAGGCACTTCTTTCATAATGCGCACGGTCAATATACGCCTGTACGTCAATTTTATTGTTGTTCGCTGTTGCTGGTTTCAGCATGGCAATAGCGTCAATGTCTTTTTCATTCAATCCAATCATTGTCTTTCTCCTACACTCTGGGCCGCTCGGTCCGGACCCTGTGCAATTAGGCAGATTTGCCTGTCATCATTTCCTGCTGGTTTTCGTTTGCAGCAGAGTTTGCATTTCTAAGTTCCATATTCACAGCTTGCTCAATGGTGGAACGATCCAGGTCGATTTCGACAATCGGCTGAGCAAGTGGATCCTGATGCGTCGAGTTCGTCTTGTTGAAAAACTCTCGGAGGGTCGCCCAAAAACCATTATTTTCTTTATTAACCGGTTTAAATACCTTCACATTTGAGCCATAAGGCAAATGCAGTGCGTTTCCATATTTTTCATTTCGACTGAACATCTCGATCTCCATTCCAAGTGTTCTTGATGAATTATATATTGCACTGCACACATTAAAAAACAATGACTTAGACCTCAATTTTGGACGCTAAGATCGAAATGGTGCATTGCAGAAAATGCATAGCTCCGATTGCAATGCCTCTTCAGTTAGTCCATATTCAACCCTTAACCACTTGGAAATACAGAGGATTCCCGTGACTCATCCAAACGCGCAGGCGATCGAAAATCTGAGAGATTATTTCAAGGCAAATTCGGTTCAAGCCGATTTTGACGACTTTCTTAAAGACCTGTCAGCTGCTGCGGCAGCCCCTGAACGCATCGATAACGCGCAAACACTCATGCATATATTTCCGGACGCTGATGATTCACTCCTGGAATTAATGAGAGAGGCACGGGATATTCTCCGTGAAAATATCCAGTCCCTTATTTTGAACCCGGCCAGGTCCGCTGATCGCCTTCAGGCATTGCGCGGCCAAATGCAAAAAGAAGGTTTTGATGCCTTTATTATCCCGCTCAATGACGAGTTTCATGGTGAAGCGGCACCCGCAGCTTCTGAACGCCTGAAATGGTTGACCGGTTTTACCGGCTCAGCCGGTCTCGCTGCGGTGACAAAAGATCAGGCTGCGATCTTTGTAGATGGGCGGTATACCCTGCAGGTCCGTAATGAGGTAGATGTCAATCTCTTTACCCCCCGCCATGTATCGGAGGAGCCCCTCACTGCCTGGCTGGAAAATCTGCTGACGGCAGGAGACGTTCTTGCGATTGATCCCTGGCTTCACACGATGAGCAGCGCTGCCAATTTACGGGCGTTCGCGGAAAAAAGAGGATTTATCTATAAAGAAGCAGAAGATAATCCGATTGATGTGATCTGGCAGGACCGGCCTGAAGAACCTTTTGCTCTCATTGTCCCGCATGAGGAACGCTATACAGGGCAAAGTTCCAAGGAGAAACGAACCCTGATCGCGGGAAAACTGCAGGAACTGGGAGCAGATGCAAGCATTCACACACTCCCTGATGTGTCCGCCTGGTTGCTGAACCTGCGAGGCGCGGATCTTCCCAGTACACCTTTTGCACTAGGTTTCACCATTCTCAGTGCCGATGGTACAGCGGATGCCTATTTCCCTGAAAAGAAAGTAACGCCGGAGCTTTCCTTGCAATTTGGCAACGAGATCAAGCTTCACGACCGATCCGACTTTGAACAAGGTCTCAAATCTCTGGGCGGCAAACGGGTCTTGCTGGATCCGACAACAACAAGCCAGCGTATCGCCACCTTGCTCAGTGAAGCCGGGGCACAGCTCCTTAAGGCTGACGATCCCTGTATGCTTCCAAAATCCACGAAAAATACCGTTGAGCTCGAAGGAACAAGGCTGGCTCATATCCGCGATGGCGTTGCTGTTACAAAATTCCTCCACTGGCTGGATCAGGAAACCCCCAAAGGAACAGTGGATGAATTAAAAGCTGAACAGACCCTCCGCGATTTCAGGCGCGAGGGAGATCACTTTAAAGATCTCAGCTTTTCAACCATTTCCGGGTCCGGCCCGAACGGTGCCATTGTTCATTATCGTGCAACGGAAGCCTCCAATCGACCTCTTGAAATGGGCAGCCTGTATCTGGTGGATAGCGGCGGGCAATATCTGGACGGAACCACCGATATTACCCGCACCATCGCTATCGGCACGCCAAGCCAGGAAATGAAAGAGCGTTTTACCCTGGTTCTTAAGGGTCATATTGCTCTCGCAGAAGCAGCTTTTCCTGTGGGCACGACCGGAAGCCAGCTCGACACCCTTGCACGGCTTCCACTTTGGAAGCAGGGGCTTGATTACGACCATGGAACAGGGCATGGGGTTGGAAGCTACCTCTCTGTCCATGAAGGCCCGCAGCGCATTTCCAAAATGCCAAACCCGGTTGCCCTCGAGCCGGGCATGATCCTTTCCAACGAGCCTGGTTATTACAAGACCGGCGAATACGGTATTCGCATTGAAAATCTGGTTGCCGTCAGGAAAATACCAGCCAGGAATGGAATGGAAAGGGAAACCCTTGGATTTGAAACTCTGACCTTTGCTCCTATAGATCAACGCCTTATTGATATCTCTCTGATGACGAAAGAAGAACGTCAGTGGATCAACAGCTATCACCAACAGGTATGGGACAAGATTTCCCCTCTCGTATCCGGCGATGTGAAGGACTGGCTCAAACAGGCGACAAAGCAGACAAGCTAGGCTCTTTTGGAGGACCCAAGAAGATAGACAACATTACTTTCTATTGCCCTGTTGGTCTGATCAATAAGTTTCAGACCTTCAGAAATGGCATCCTGAAAATGTCCAAGATCTGCAATGAGATTGGGCAGGCTTGTCTGTGAAACATCCAGTGAAGAGCATTGAATTTTGCCCATAATCCGGGTGACTTCAAGACTGGCAGTCAATTTCTGCATTTCAAGGCAAGCTTGTTTGAATGCAGTGATCTGCCTGGAAATTTTTAACAGTCCCTCGGCAGCCCTTTCCGAATAGGCTTTCTGCTGCTCTTGAAGCGTCGCCATTTCGTCTTCCAGAGACGCTCCCGGATGAGGCGCTTCCTCCTTAAAAAAGGCAACCACTTCCCTTTGTATCCGGGCTGTTGCTGCTAGAAACAAACCGGCATCGATCGTCTCGGCCACCTGTGCGCCGGATCTGGTAAAATGTCTCATCTTCTCCTGAAGTTCATTCGAGATCACAGTGTAATTGCTGGAGATCACACCGATTGCAGCACCACTTTCCCCTAACTGGGCCGCATGAACCTTAAGATTGAAAGGGACATGCCGGTGTCCTTCATAGGCACTGAATATCTGGGTGCTGTGATCCAGCAAATGCTGCGAGAAGGAAACAAGATTGTTGAAATTGACAAGGGACCGATCTTCACTTTGGGACAACTGCACATCTCTCGCCATGATTTCCTGGCTGATCGCCTTGGCCATAAAGGCCTGATAATCCCTAAATCCAAGTTCCTCCAGCCTTGATAACAGAAATTCCGCACTTTGCTGAGGTTTCAGTTTCCCGTCGGTTTCCAGTTTGCGAAGAGCAATATATTCGCGCTGCACGATATCAAACAAAGCGCTACTGGGTTTTAGCCGAACGGATAGATATCCCCCCTCAATCGGCGTTACAATTGCAAAAACCCAATAGTAACGGCCGTCTTTCGCCCTGTTTTTGACATAGGCACCAACCGGCTTCCCTTTTTTGATCTGATCCCACAGCAACCAGAACACGCCCTGCGGCATTTCCGGATGCCTGATGATTTTATGTGGTTTTCGAAGAATTTCATCCCATTCATAGATACTGATCCGCTGAAAGACACTGTTACCGGCAAGAATAATGCCTCTCTCGTCGGTAC
>JAKSCD010000270.1 GCA_022360775.1 Sneathiellales bacterium
CACCATGCACGAACCAACAAAGCCCAGATCGACATGCTTTTCGGCATTGTAGTACGAGATCGGGCGGATCGTGTCGTGGGTATAGCGCTTGGAAACATCGGCATTGTGAACATCCGGGTCGGCGATCATCGGTTCAACAATCTGATCCAGATCGACGACGACTTCAGCGAAGTATTTCGCATTGTCATCCGGGGTCAGAGCAGGTTTTTCACCGGACTTGATCTCTGCAATGCGCGCATCGGCGATGTTGATCAGCTTTTGCAGCATGCCGTTTTCATGCTCCATGCCCTTGTCGATCATGATCTGGATGCGGGATTTGGCCAGTTCCAGTGACCCGATCAGCGTCTCGTCATTCGAGATACAGACCGAGGCTTTCGCCTTCATCTCGGCGGTCCAGTCGGTGAAGGTGAAGGCCTGGTCGGCCAGCAAAGTTCCGATATGAACTTCAATAATCCGGCCCTGGAAGACATTATCACCAAATTTCTTCAGCATCTGGGCCTGGGTGGCATGAACAACATCACGGAAGTCCATATGTGGTTTCATGCTGCCCTTGAAGGTGACTTTTACTGATTCAGGGATCGGCATGGTCGCTTCACCGGTGGCCAGCGCAAGGGCCACGGTTCCGCTATCTGCACCAAAAGCCACGCCTTTGGACATCCGGGTATGACTGTCGCCGCCAATGATGATCGCCCAGTCATCAACGGTAATGTCGTTGAGTACCTTGTGAATAACGTCAGTCATGGAATGATAAACGCCTTTAGGATCGCGTGCGGTAATCAGACCAAACTTGTTCATAAAGGCCATCAGTTTGGGGATATTGGCCTGTGCCTTCAAATCCCAGACAGATGCTGTATGACAGCCGGACTGGTAGGCTCCGTCAACAGTCGGGGAAATGACAGTCGCAGCCATGGCTTCCAGTTCCTGGGATGTCATCAGGCCTGTCGTATCTTGTGAGCCGACAATATTCACCTTGACGCGAACATCGGAGCCGGCATGCAGGACAGTATCCGCAGTAACACCAACAGCATTTTTATTGAAGATCTTCTCAACCGCGGTCAGACCCTGACCGGCATGGGAGATTTCCTTGGATGGTGCAAAGACGGGTGTCAGAGGAACACCAAGGGTTTCAGCTGCAAAATTCTGCAGTTTCTTGCCAAAGACGATGGCGTAGGATCCGCCTGCTTTAATGAACTCGACTTTCTGCGGTGTGAGGCTCGCAGAAATATCCACCAGTTCCTTATCGCCTTCATAAAGCTTCATGGCTTTTGTGTTGATGGTCAGAACCTTGCCGGTTTCAACGGAATAGGCCTGTTCCAGAACCGGGTCACCATTGTCATCAAGAACAGTCTTGCCGTCTGCGTCGGTTTTCTTGACCCAGTTTTTAAGATCAATGCCGATACCGCCGGTCACACCAACAGTTGTCAGGAAAATCGGGGAGATACCATTTGTGCCCGCAACGATCGGGGCGATATTGACGAACGGCACATAAGGGCTTGCCTGCTTGCCGGTCCAGAGCGCCACATTATTCACGCCAGACATACGGGATGACCCCACACCCATCGTGCCTTTTTCAGCGATCAGCATAACCCGGGCATCCGGATGAGCTGCTTGCAGGGCTTTAATCTCGTTCTGGGCTTCCTCAGTGATCAGGCATTTGCCATGCAATTCCCGGTCAGAGCGGGAGTGGGCCTGATTACCAGGAGACAGAAGATCTGTGGAGATATCGCCTTCTGCAGCGATATAGGTGACCACCTTGATTTCTTCGTCGACATCGGGAAGTTTGGTGAAGAATTCGGCTTTTGCATAGCTTTCAAGAATTTCCCTGGCAACCGCATTGCCATTTTCATAGGCATCTTTCAGGCGGTCCGTATCGGCTTCATACAAAAAGACCTGGGTTTTCAGAACGTCACCGGCCTGGGCTGCAATATCCGCATCTGTACCAAGCGCCAGATCCAGCAGCACTTCAACGGATGGACCACCTTTCATGTGGGAAAGCAGTTCAAAAGCAAAAGCAGGGGAGATTTCCTCGACCACTGAATTTCCAAGAATGATCTCTTTCAGGAATTTGGCCTTTGCACCGGCGGCGCTAGTTGTTCCTGGAAGCGTGTTATAAATGAAAAAATTCAAAGACGCTTCACGATGCTCGTTACCGGTATCCTTGATCTGGGAAATGATCTCTTCAACAAGAGCGGCATCCTCAATCGGCTTGGGATGAAGTCCTTCGCCTTTTCGGGTCTCTATCTCTTGAAGGTAATCTGTATAATAGCTCATGACTGTCCCGATGTATTCGTGTTGATTAGTGCTTTAACACCGGGTGGCAGAAACTTCTGGCAGGCCGGGAAAAGCTTGCTGTGCGCAGTAGTAGTTTATCCGAGTTTAGCATGCAAGTATTTCCGAAGGATTAATGCGGAAAAGCCGGGTTTATTGCTGTTTGAGAGCCTGCGAACTGCCGAAAGTGCTACTATTCCGCTTTTTAGAGGAACTTCCCCATAATGCGACCGGAAAGGTCCTGAAACATCTTCTGGATCCGACACCCTGAAAATACAGACGGTATTTCGAGGATCTCCGCTTTTTCAAATCAGCCGAATGACCTGGACTGTAAAGAGATGTCCAAGGAAGAAAGGCACATGCCTTCAACTCCGTTATTGCATAACATTTTGCTTTCTTCTATCAGTGATCATGGTTTGCCATAACCAGAAGATTAAGAGAAGAACGAAATATCTTGAGAGAGTTTTGGTGGTCCGGAGGCGAAATTTGGCTGGAATGAACCGGCTTGGGGGAAGGTTTGTCCGTTCGCACAGGGCAGACAAGCTGAATGTCCTTGCTCGATAGTTTCAATTTCTTCTCACTTCAAAATAATGACATGAATTCTCGATCCTGTAGCAGAAAGCACCCAATACCAGAAGGAGCCCTGATCATACTATGGCGACACTGACCTATTTAACGACAACCCAATTTGATTTCGGATCCATCTCCCGACTTCCAGCCGAGATGAAGAAAGCAGGAATTACCAAGCCGTTTATTGCGACCGACAAGGGACTGACCAGTATCGGGCTGGTCGATAAAATCACAGCAGTTCTTGACGAGGGAATGGCGGTTTCCGTTTTTGACGAAACCCCGGGAAACCCGACAGAAGAAGCGGTTTTGGCGGCATTTGATCAATATAGCCAAGAGGGCTGCGATGGTGTCATCGCGCTGGGTGGCGGCTCATCCATGGATCTTGGTAAGGCCGTTGCCTTGCTTGCCAAAAGCGGAGGACCTCTTGCTCAATATGATCCGCTTGCCAAGGGAGGACGGCTGATCAAATCTGTTGCTCCTCTGATTGCTGTCCCAACAACCTCGGGAACCGGAAGCGAGGTTTCGATTGGATTTGTTGTAATCCTTAATGACGGACGAAAAGTAACATTTGCGAGCCCGCATTTTATTCCAAAAGCAGCGATATGTGATCCTGAGCTTACTCTCGGCCTGCCTGCAGGAATGACCGCAGCAACGGGTATGGATGCGATCACCCATTGCATCGAGGCGTTTCTTGTTCCGGCCGCCAATCCACCAGCGGATGGTGTTGCGCTGGACGGACTGTGGCGCGGATGGCGGAACTTGCCGAAGGCCGTCAAGGATGGAAGTGATCGCGATGCCCGGTGGGAAATGATGATGTGCTCGACCGAAGGGGCACTTGCCTTCATTAAAGGACTAGGGGCTGTTCACGCCTTGAGCCATGCTGTTGGACGGATCAAGCGGCTCAATCTTCATCACGGAACGCTCAATGCCATTTTCTTGCCGGCTGTCCTCAGATTTAATCAGTCTGTCTGCGAGGAAAAATATAGCCGCCTCCGGCAGGCAATGGGCTTGGAGCCGGATGCCGATCTTGCGGATGCTATTACCGCGATGAACAGGGAAATTGACATCCCGTCCGGATTACGGGCCTTAGGTGTCGAAGATGGCGATATACCTGACATCATAACCTATGCCCTACAGGATCTGGCAGCCTTCACAAATCCTCGCAAAGCCACTGCGGAGGATTATGAGGCCTTGATCAAACAATCGCTCTAAATTCTTTTATCTGCCCCCAGTTCAAAGGGGGCAGATGCTTCGGCCTTATTCACTAGGGCCAGTCATTTGTTCCGGGCGGACAAGTTGATCGAATTCCGCTTCACTCACATAACCGAGGTTCAGGGCTTCCTCCCTCAGGGATGTGCCGTTTTTATGTGCCGTCTTGGCGATTTCGGTAGCCTTGTCATACCCGATTGCCGGGGCAAGGGCTGTTACAAGCATCAGGGACCGTTCCATTAATGTCCTGATATTATCTTCATTCGCTGTAATTCCATCCACACAGCGATCGGCAAAGCTGATGGACGCATCCGCGAGCAACTTGATGGATTGCAGCATGGCATATGCCATGACCGGCTTATAGACATTCAACTCGAAATGCCCCTGACTGCCTGCAAAGGACAAGGTTGAATGATTGCCATGTACCTGGGCGCAGACCATGGTCATGGCTTCGCACTGGGTTGGGTTGACCTTGCCGGGCATGATCGAGGATCCAGGCTCGTTTTCCGGCAAGGAAAGCTCGCCAAGGCCGGAACGCGGACCCGATCCCAGAAAACGGATATCGTTGGCAATTTTGAAAAGGGACACGGCAACTGTATTCAGGGCACCGTGAGCGTAAACATATGCGTCATGAGCGGCAAGTGCCTCAAATTTGTTAGGCGCTGTTTTAAAGGGAAGGCCGGTAATTGTTGCGACCTCGGCTGCAAATTTCCGGTCATATCCGGTTTTGGTGTTGAGGCCTGTACCAACAGCTGTTCCGCCCTGGGCCAGTTCATAAAGGCCCGCAAGGGTTTCTTTGACGCGGCGAATACCCATTTCCAGCTGAGCAGCATATCCGCTAAACTCCTGGCCAAGTGTCAGGGGCGTGGCATCCTGGGTGTGGGTGCGTCCTATCTTGACAATATCAGCCCATTCACCAGATTTGCGATCCAGCGCTTTTTTCAAATGTTCCAGTGCGGGTAACAGGGTTTGCTTGATCTCGCTGGCGGCAGAAATATGCATGGCTGTCGGGAAGGTATCGTTGGAGGATTGTCCCATATTGCAATGATCGTTCGGATGTACGGGATCTTTCGAACCTATTTCGCCGCCAAGAATTTCGATGGCCCGATTGGCGATGACTTCATTGGCGTTCATATTGGACTGTGTGCCCGAGCCGGTCTGCCAGACAACAAGAGGAAAATGATCATCCAGCTCGCCTGATATCACCTCACCGGCTGCCTGGTTGATCGCTTCAGCGATCTTTGGGTCCAGCTGTCCCTGTGCCTTATTGACGCGAGCGGCTGCCTGCTTGATAACCCCGAGTGCATGAACCAGGGGACGCGGCATGCTTTCCTCGCCAATAGGAAAATTCATCAGGGATCGTGCGGTTTGCGCGCCATAATACTTGTCATCCGGAACGGCGAGTTCGCCAAAAGAATCCGATTCCATTCGAACAGACTGCGACATTTTCTTCTCTCTTTATCTTAATCAGTGAGTGCCGAAATCCCGCATTGGTCAATTGGGTTTTTCGACGAAATAAAGGGCATTTCCATCCGGATCAGACAGGGTGAAGTGCATCAGACCCAGCGGATTAGGTGTCAATTCCCCGACGGCCTCTATTCTGCGTTTAAAAAGCATGTAGTGCATTTCACGGATATTGGCCAATTGAAGGATAGCACCAAGGTCAGAAGGCAAATCCTCCTCTTGTGTTGGAAAAATAACCAACTCACAACCGGACATCCGGATCTTCAGACAATCCAGTTCGGGCAAAATCCTGAAG
Organism: Sneathiellales bacterium; assembly: GCA_022360775.1. Lineage (GTDB taxonomy): Bacteria > Pseudomonadota > Alphaproteobacteria > Sneathiellales > Sneathiellaceae > Sneathiella. Next base: position 5,807 of record JAKSCD010000270.1, read on the forward strand.
CCCAGGATATTGCCATAGAAAAATCGGGAGCGGTCAAGTTCGGATGTAAACAGTACATGCCGGGGATAACATTCCTGTTCTTCAACGCTCTCCTTCATACGGTTCCACCTGTGTGACGATTGATGAGATGAAAACAATAATTTATTGCAAATGATAATCATTCTTATAAATAGTGCAAGCTTAATCATTGCCCGTGAGTGGGATGGCTCGGTAGTTGATGAGTATCTCGAAACCTCCTGGCGACTGACTGGATATCAGTTCCTGACTGGCCTGGAGAGCTTGGTTTTCAAGCTCTACTGTGTGAGCCAGCTTATAGAAATGGCAGAAATTTCCATGCTATTGCGGGATATTGAGACCAATAGAGCTTTAAGAGCAACAAGAGAGCAAGCGAATGAAAATTTCACAGCCTACGCCAGAGCTGCCTGTGCCCAATGTGAGAGAAGCTCAGGAATATTACCGTGACAGGCTCGGTTTCGATATTGCCTGGTATAATGAAGAGGGACCTATTGGTGCGGTAGCGTATGGAGACTGTGCGATCTTCTTTCGGGAAAGCTCTGAAAAACTGTCACCGGGTGTGTTCTGGATTTTTACGGAATGCGTAGATGAAGCTTATTCTGAATTAAATGGGCTGGGGGCAGATATTCTCCAGCCTCCTGTCAATACGCCCTGGGGATTACGTCAGTTTACGGTGCGGGATGCCTATGGCAATCTCTATTACTTTTTTCATGATCTGTGAAAATGATCTGCGGGATAAAAAACCAAAAGCGATATGCTGTCACAGGTTTCCGGGATAATTGTCGACGATTGCCTGATACAATTTTCAACTATCCATTTTATTCAGGGAAACAGCCTTTAATGTCTGATTGCATTCCCTATTTCCGTGAGAATATTGTGGAGCATCTGGGCTTTCTCCGGGCCGATTTTCTGAAGAATCTCATCGTCCTCTATTTGAACCTGCTCCCTGATCTGGTCAATTCTCTTGCGTCCCAGTTCACTGAGGACCAGATTAACCTGGCGATGATCTTTGCTGGCAATGCGGCGATGAACAATGCCGTCTGAGACCATGCGATCGACCAGTTTCGTCAATGTGGGCGGATTCATCAATACAATCTCTGCGAGATCGCCCATTGTCAGGTCAGAGCCGTTTTCCAGTATCTCCATGACGCGCCATGCTTCAACCTGAACGCCAAACTCTTTCAGTCTTCTCGTCAGGGATGTGTGTATTTTCCGGTGAGCTGTTGCCAATGAATAGGAGATATAGGACTGGACAGAGTATTTGCTTTGCATAGCATTCCATTCTTCGAGGCTGCATCTGCATTGATATTTAGTTGACTTGGAAACTATTTTCAATGCATTTTGTATATTATGACGGTTACATATTATAACCCTCTGCTGGCCCCTCAATCTCTGGCTCACCGCATTATGCCGAGCGAGTTAAGTGATTTTGCAGATGGCCTGACACCCATGCCTGGAAGTACTTTCCGTATTGCCCTGTTGATCCCGATGTGCGGATCGGCCGGGCTCTGGGCGCCTTCCTGTATTTCAAGTGCGCAAGTTGCAGTGGCTCAGCTGAATGAAGCTGACGGGATCAGCGGCCGGCCTGTCGAGCTGATTATGATCGATTCAGCCATTGAAGCATCTACTCCGGTTGAAGAAGTGATTAACTCGCTCATAGAAATCCGGGCCATTGACGCCATTGTCGGTATGCATATCAGTGCTGTGCGGCAAAATCTCAGCAAAATTGTCAAACAGCGTGTGCCTTATATCTACACCCCGCTCTATGAAGGCGGGGAGAATACAAAAGGTATCTTTGCAATTGGCGAGACGCCGGACCAGCAACTGGGCCCCGCTCTTGAATGCCTTCAGGAAATGCATGCCATAAAAAGCTGGGCCCTTATTGGAAACGATTATGTCTGGCCGCGGGCCTCCAATGACTATGCAAAGCGGAAATTGAAAGATCTGTCTGTTTCTGTCGCTTTTGAAAAATACACACCCTTTGGCGTGAACGATATGTCAGCCATTGTCGAAGAACTTGAAAGGACCAATGCAGAAGCAGTTCTGATTTCTCTTGTCGGTCAGGATGCCATTACCTTTAATCGGGCTTTTGGGAGCGCTGGGCTGCATAAAAAAATGATCCGCCTCTCCTGTGCTATTGAAGAAAATGGCTTGCTTGCAAGCGGTGCGGAAAATCTGCAGGAACTTTATTCGGCTTCTTCATATTTTGGCGCCCTCGCGACCCGGGAAAACGCAGTCTTTCGAGAAAAATATCACAGTTTTCATGGCGAATGTGCGCCCGTCCTAAATGCGCTTGGCCAGTCTACCTATGAAGGTGTGCAGTTTCTGGCCAGATTACTTCAGGTCCATAAGGATGATTGGCAGATGCAAAATAGTGAATGTTTAAGTCATGTGGATTTTTCGAGTGTTCGCGCTGTCAGTTCAAAAAAAGAAAGGACTTCCAGGACGCCCATGTATCTTGCTAAAGCGAATGGTGTGGTTTTTGAGATAATAAAAACATTATAAATAATAATGACTTAAGTAAAATTATTTGAATTGGAAAATATTTTACTTGAATTGGAAAATAATATCCTTCACAGTTTGATCAAAATTGTGGTCGTGCAAAACGGCTGATTTTGGGCGTCAAACTGTTTGGGAGAGTCATCTTGACTTGGGTTGTTTCGATAGCGCTAGCCGTCATTCTTGTCTTGCTGGGTATTTGGTTTCTTCAGAAATTTTATGCGAAAGCGACCCTTAATTCCGCATTGGTGCGAACTGGCCTTGGCGGCAAACATGTCGTCTTGAGCGGTGGCTGCCTCTCTCTTCCGATTATTCATCAGACACAACGGGTCGTCATGGCCGCTGTCTCTTTCTCATCGGTGAGGGCGGGACAGGATGCGTTGCTGACTGGGGATGAGCTTCGGGCGGATGTTGCCATGGAGTTTGAATTTCGCGTTTCGCCCACTGCAGAAAATGTAGCCATTGCCGCGCAATCCTTAGGCTCAAAAATTGCAAGAGACGGCACTGCCATTGAAGAGGTGCTGAAAGGTCCACTGATTGATGCCATGCAAACTGCTGCTTCTTGTCGGACGCTGGATGAAATGCATCATGATCGGGCGAGCTTTACCCAGGAAATTGAAACAGCTGTCGCCGCGAAAGCGGAAAAATTTGGCCTCTCCCTGATTTCGGCCTCCTTGCTCAGTGTAGATCAAAGTGATGTGTCGCAGTTTGATGAGAAAAATGCCTTTGATGCTAAAGGAATGCGCCGTCATGCGGAACTCGTCTCCCAGCAGCGACGCGAGCGGGTCCAGATCGAAACAGAAACGGCGCTGGCTATTCGTCAAAGTGCGCTGGAAAAACACCAGCGACAACTGGAGATGGAGCGAACGGAACGCGAAGCAACGCTGGCTCAGGAAGAGGCTCTTGACCGTCTGGCTGCCGATATACAGGCGAAGACAGAGGAAGCCAGATCCAGGGCAGACATAAAATCAAAAACCGCCCGGATTGACGCAGAACAGAAAGTACAGGCCGCGCAGATTGAAAATGACGAGACGCTTCGCCGGTCTGAAATGGCGGCGATCCGTGCCCTGGAAGAAACCAAACTGGAAAATGAAGCCCGGTTAAGCCGTCTAAGGACAGCCGAATTTGAAACTCAGGCGGCAGAGGAAGCTGCACGGGCGCAAGTATTGTTGGCGGCGGAAGATGTTCAAGCCCAGAAGGAGCGGGCAACAGTCGCCCGCGAACATGAAACCGCCCGGTTGCGACTGGAGAAAGATGTCGCGTTGAGTATGGCGCAGGCCAAAAGCGAGGCGGAGACGCTCGCGACGAAAACGCTGGCGGAAGCGAAAGCCGCAAAAACGCTTGCTGATGCCGAGCTTGCCAAGGCTGAAGCCAGAGCAGCAGGCCATGCTGCGCAAATTGATGCCGAAAATTCAATGAGTGAGGCCCTGATCAGGCTTCGGCTGGAGGAGCGCAAACTGGATCGTTTGCCGGAAATCATGACGCAAATGATGAAGCCGGTTGAAAAAATTGACTCAATCAAAATCAACCAGATCGGGGGACTGGGAGCCGGGGGAGTCATGGAAAATGGCAGATCAGGGACAGAAGGCGGAGGAGCAGAAGGCGCCTTTGGAGCGGCAATGGATCAGATCCTCGGAATGGCTGTTCGCTTGCCCGCAATGAAACAGATGGGAGAGGAAATCGGGCTTGATTTTGATGCCAATCTTGCTGGCCGCACGGCGGATTACGCAAATCGTATCAAGAACAAGGAAGACAAAAAATAAAAAGCAATTAACAGGAGCAGCAGTTGCGCTGCAGGAAGAGGTTATTATGGAAATCAACAGAAGAAATTTTGTCACCGCGAGCGCAGCCTTAGGCAGTGCCTTGATGCTGCCACGCATCTCGGTGGGAGCACAGACCATCAAGCTTGGCTCCATTCTCGACACGTCAGGTATTTTTGATGCTTATGGCAAGCCTATGGATATGGCCCTGCGCCTTGCCGTCTCCCGGATAAACGCGGATGGCGGGCTACTGGGACGGAAAGTCGAGGTTGTTTCTTATGATACCCAGTCGAATATGGCCCTTTACACACAATATGGTCAGCAACTGACCCGCCAGGACAAGGTGGATGTGGTGCATGGCGGTATTCTGTCTGCCTCCCGCGAGGCCATTCGGCAGACCATGCGTAAAACCAAAACCCTGTATTTCTATAATGTGCTGTATGAAGGGGGAGTTTGCGATCGTAATATTTTCATCAATGGCGTGACACCAGCGCAGCAGGTTGAAGCGCTGGTTCCCTATGCCATGGGTAAGTCTGGCAAAAAAGTCTATATCCTGGCTGCTGACTATAATTACGGACAAATTACAGCCAAATGGATCCAGAAATTTGTAGCGGAAAATGGCGGAGAGACTGTCGGTGTTGATTTCTTCCCGCTGGATGTCGCCGATTTCGGTTCCACAATAGCGAAAATACAGACCGTTAGTCCTGATCTTGTGATTGCCCCTCTGGTGGGCGGTGCCCATCTATCCTTCTTCCGTCAATGGGCAGCGGCCGGCATGAAAAACAAGATCCCGCTTGCTTCTACAACCCTCGGGGTCGGGAATGAACATAAGGTTCTCACGCCGGAAGAAGGTAACGGCATTATGGTCGCTTATAACTATAGCCAGGAACTGGACACCCCTGAAAATACGGCGTTCAAAAAAGACTGGGCCGATGCCAATGGCGGTGACCAGAGCATGCATGAAATTGCTGTTTCCAACTATCAGGGGATACTCACCTGGGCGGAAGGGGTACGCAAGGCAGGTTCCCTGGATCGGGATGCCGTGATTTCAGCACTTGAAACCGGCATCTCGATCAATGGGCCAGGCGGGAAAGTGACTGTTGACCCAAAGACACATCATGCAGTTCTCGATGTCCATTTGATGGAAATGCAGGATCAGAAGATGAAGGTCATCAAAACACTGCCTCAGCGGGCACCCATCGATACCCAGGCCGTGTGTGACCTGAAGGCCAACCCGAACGATAACAAGCAATATGAAATCCAGATCTGACCCGTGAGGTCAATTTTGTTTTCGAGAGAAGGGCGGAATGCCATCTGCCCTTCCTGTTTCATGCTTTGGCGGGTGAACGGACCGGCCGATTAACAATCGCGAGATCACATGGATCTGTTTTTTGTCATATTTGTGGAAGTGCTTTACGCCATTGCGTCTCTTGCGCTAATCAGTGCCGGACTGGCGGTAGTGTTCGGAATGATGAAGGTCATCAATCTGGCCCATGGCGAGTTTATGATGTTGGGCGGCTATGCGACCATCACGGCAGTTAATCTGGGTGTGAACGTCTTTGTCGCCATGCTCATTATTGCGCCTGTTGTTGTCGGGCTGATCGGTTTGATCACAGAGCGTCTGGTCATTCGACATCTTTATGGGCGGCTGGTTGATACCATGCTCGCCACCTGGGGATTAAGCCTGTTTTTCATCGGACTGGCGACGATGATTTTCGGAAATACCACCACCAGCATCACGACTCCCATATCCGGTCTGGCAATCGGAGATTATCAGATCAACGGCTACAATTTCTTTATCATTTTTATCTCGATCCTCCTGCTCGCCGGGCTTTATGTCCTGCTCAAGGGGACACGGATGGGACTAATTTCCCGCGGCACCATGCAGGGATCGGATATCGCGGCTGCGCTTGGA